>JAIXYK010000006.1 GCA_027490225.1 Bacteroidota bacterium
AAATACTAACTTTAGAATCAACATTATTCGTACGAATAGCAATCATTTCTTTCGCTGGATTTGGATACACACTCACTGATTTTGCAAAATCATTAATAGATGTTGCATCTTCTAATGTTACCGTTACAGCAACAGGAGTACCTTCGCAAGTTGTAGGTGCTTGTTCAATTCTCCAATCATAAAAATAGTAATAGTATTGGTCACCAAAAGAAGATGTTTCAATTGTAACCAAATCTCCAATTACATAAGGGTAACTCACGTTAGTTTGATTATTTCTCTTTAAACGAGGACTTGGTAAATTCCAATTAGGAATCAATAAGTTAGTTGCTTCGTCGGTTCCTAATGTATAATTCACTCCTGGAGCCAAATCAAAATTTAATGTAATAGTTTGTATTCCTGTTACATTTACAATAAGTGAATTTAACAAATCGCCTGCTTCATTTCTTAATTCAAACTTTCTTTCACCTGGAGTATCAGTATGAACGATAACGCTTACTAATTTACATGCACTTTGAACAGAGAAAATTGTAGTTGCATTCGTGTTATTATCACCGCTATATTGACTATTTCCACTTGGTACCAGCATTCCTCCGTTGAAGCTTCCTCCTCCGTATGAAATAGTATTAGAAACAAAATAAGTAGTTGTTGCGTCTAGCACAGGCGTTGTAAAGCTATTACCTGTAGCTAAAACACTTCCACCAACTGCATCATACCAAGTAAGTAAATCTCCAGTTGCTGACAAAGTAGTAGAAGTTGGTTCTGTGATTAAGACATCATTTGCAACTGGTTCAGCAGCTGTATAAACAACTACATCAATTGCAGCTGAAGTAAATTCAGCACAGGCTCCTTGAATTGTTAAGGCGTATGATCCAGATTCCGTTACAGTTAAATTCTGTCCACTTTCGCCGTTGCTCCAAGTATAACCTGTAAGTCCTGCTGGTGCAGTTAATTCAACACTTTGTCCAGCGCAAAACTCTGTGGCTGATAAAGCTTCAATTGTTGGTGTTTCGTCTGGAGATAACTCAATTACTACTGTTCTTGCAGCAGCTGGGCAGTCATTACCAACTTCTGTAACTATAACACCATATTCTCCCGCAGCATTAACTGAAATTGAAGAAGTAGTTGCTGCAGTTGACCATAAATAATTAAACCCTTCTGTTGCTTGTAATGTTAAAGTTCCACCTTGGCACAATACCAGCGGACCGTTACCCGTAATAGCAACCTGTGGTGAAATACATACATTTTCTTTTACTGTTAAAAATTGATCAGGAGCAACATTATTTATAGTTTGTGTAATTCCAGATGGCCATGAAATAACTACAGAATCAATAGTTGTTGAAGAGCCTAAACCAAAATGCAATTGAGAAGAATAAACAGTTCCATAACTTTCGCCTGCTCTTACTTCTCTCATTTGAACTCCCCAAGGACCATAAATCATTGCTCTTGCGCCAATTGCTCCTTGGTTACTTACTGTTCCTCTTAAATCTAGTGTGAAAAAATGATTGTTGTTAGCCGTATTATTTATCCAAACAATATCATCAACATTGGTAGGTGTTGTATAAATATTAGCATAGCTAGCATAAATATCAATTTTCCCATCATGATTTAAGTCGCCCATTGAGTAAGACTCCATATTACTGCTGTTAAACAATCCTTCTATCTTCGTAAAAGTGTTGTCTCCATTATTATGAAAAAAACGTGAATCAGTACCAGTTATAAATATGTCTACAAATCCATCATTGTCAAAATCTTCAAACCCTGATTGAATTGGAGTTATATCCGCAATATTAAAACCTGTTGTTGCAGTAATTTCAGTATAGTTACCAGTTCCATCATTTTCAAAAATCTGGCTTGCATGGTCATGGTTTGTTAATAACAAATCCAAATCTGCATCATTATCAATATCTCCAAAAGATGCTGTCCAAGTTTGCCATGCTATGTTAATTCCATAAGCAGCAGCATTTTCAGTATACGTTCCATCACCATTATTCACAAACATCACATTCACACGACGAGGGTCTGAACCATCAGAGGTTGTAGAACTTTGGCGGCATTTAGCAATGTATAAATCCATATCACCATCATTATCAAAATCTGTGAAAACACTGCCGTAATTTCCTGAATCTCTTGGGTCTCCTCCAATATTTCCTGGGTTAATTGTAAAGTTTATAATATTAGATTCAGCAAGTACGCCAGTTCCATCGTTTAAGTAAATTCTAGAAGGACCATTGTCATCACATAAAAAAACATCTGCCCAGCCATCGTTATTAAAATCTCCTGCAGTAGCATTCTGTAAAAAGAAATTTGAGTTTGGTAATGTTGTAATAGTACCAGCAGTTCCCGCGTTGTTTGTCATTAAAACTTTTACACCTGAACTATTTCCACCTGCAACAATATCTTTGAATCCGTTATGGTCAAAATCAGCAACACACATTCCCCAAGCCCATCCTGAATTATTAGAAAAACTACCTAAAGAAATGGTCTGATAAGTTTGATTTGTCTTTTGCACTTCAACAAAAGCTGCTCTACCTTGACTCAATCTGATAATATCGTCAAGACCGTCGTTATTCCAATCAATAACAGTAACAGGACATCCACTATGAAAAGCAGGCGTATTTAATCTGTTGTTGGCATTAATAAAATTAACCTGTGCATCCACAGAACTTGCTGATAGCACATTCAACAGCGCTGCTCCTGCAAGAATTAGTAGTTTTCTATTCATAGTTTGTTTGTGTTTTGTGAGGTATTATTTTTCAAATATCGTAATTATTCTTTATTATTTATTTTAAAATTAACTTTCTGATTTCCTTTCTTTTATCGGTTGAAATAGAAACAAAAACAATTCCTTGGTATTGCTGGGTATTTAATTCCCAGCAATTAGCAGATTTTCTAAAGAATGTTGACTTTAGCTTTTTCCCATCTGCTTGAAAAACTTCAATTTCAGTTATTTTATCTACCCCATTAATAAAAATGGATTCCAAAGAATTAGCAGGGTTTGGGAAAATCGAAAGCTTGCTCTCTTTTTTAATATTGCCTGCAGCCAAAGGAATAAAAACACTTTGTAAGGTATCATCTGCCACTAAAAAAGGTGTATGGTCTGCATTGTCGTACATACTCAAAAATGTCTGAATTTCTGGTGCCGACAAAGTTCTCATTTCACCCAAAAAAGCAGGAGGTACCGCCTGATAATAAACCTTTACACTCGCATTTACCCTTTGCGTAAGCAAACTATATGGAAAATGAAAATGTAATATGTCTTTTCCTGTACCTTCAGCAACGCCATTTTTATTAAAATCTGGGTCAGTTAGAGCCGCTCCAACAATTCTAACTGTATCATATGTAGAATGTGTGGTTGTAAAACCTGCTGGCGGTAACCTGTTATCGATGATATATTCATCTGCCCTTTCCAAAATTGTAGTTAAATCTCCATTAACATCTGCCATCATCATCTCATACACCTGCACTTGTTCCTCACTATTTATTACGTTGTGATGCCCTTCATTCACACCAGAATAATTCAAAATATGGCCAGATTGATCAAACAATCCACTTGCAAATAATGTATCTCCAGCCTCTGATGTCAAAATAAATTGAACAAACGCTTTTCTCGCAGGATAACCACTTGGAAATTTATGACCAGCTTTATTTGTAAGTGTTACATCAAAAGAAACTGAATCTTCTAAAAATATAGGACTTGCAATTTCCGCTTTTAATGTATTTCTTCTTAACTGACGGGTGGTTGCTGCTAAAGTTGAATCGAAATTGGCATCGTTTGCAGTTATACCTAATTCACCTTTATTTTCTTTCATTAACTTAATCATGAAAGTATTAGCACCAGCAAATGTATGTAAGTTAAATGGTGAGCGTCCTGGTAGAGAAGCCGTTCCAACAGCAATTTTTACAGGATCTTCAATTTGAGGCATGTGACAATTCTGGCAAGGTCTGCTTTGAGCTGGATAAATTGAATTTAGCCATTCATGATAAGTGGCTTGCTCAACAAAGGTATTTCCAGTTTCATTGCCTTCTAGGTCTACGGTATTGGAAATTAGTGTATGGCAAGGTGAACAAAAGCTTCCTTCGCTTACATGTGTGCTGTATGTTGGGGTAAAGTTTATATATAATTGCATTGGTCCAGCCATTGGATTTTGAAATGGGCCATAAGCTTTGCGTGTGGTATCGTATGGAATGTTTCCTGTGAAGGTGGTTCCAATTCCGTTCGGACCAATTGCATGACAGCCCAAACAACCAACACCTGATAATCCTAAAGAATCTGTTTGTAAATCGTTTAAAGTATAATGATCTGCTCCTCTGTAAAATGCATTGTAATGTCCCATGGGTGCATGGCAGGAAGTGCATAATGATTGCAACTCATTTGCGTGGGCTGGATTTACCATCACTTCTTGCCTAACCTTTGCTCTCCATAAAGGATCCATTCCAGCTAATCCCATCATAGAAGTTTCCCAATCGTCGTATAAATTTATATCAACTCCTCCCAACGTAACATTGGCGATGCCTAATGGGTCTCTACCATGACAACCTTTGCAGCGAGTAGCTGGTAAAAAAATGGCATTGGTGTCTAAAATCCTTTCGTGTTTCTGAATTAAATCAGCAATATAAAGTGCCCCAGGCTTATTAAATTGCTCTTCCCTACCCTTTAGAGAAGCACCAAAAACAATCAACAACACAAGAATTCCTGTTACTAGTAAAGTCTTCTTCACAAATTTCCGATGGTTTTCTTAAATAATTATCAAAATTTATAGCAGTTTGTAGCGCCTTGATATTGATTTGGTAAAAATAGATGAATAGATTCAGATATCAAAATTAGACAACATGATAATGTTAAAAAATCGAGGAGTAACGCAAATTTCATCTATTACTAAGCATTAACTTCGCACAAAATTTCCAATCTTAAAAGGTTTGGCAAAATATCTAAAATGCTAAGAACACATAATTGTGGCGAATTACGCCCAGCACACATCAATACCACTGTTACACTTTGCGGTTGGGTTTCTATTTCTCGCGATTTGGGAGGTTTAACTTTTGTTGTTATTCGCGATCGTTTTGGAATTACACAATTGCGCTTTAACATGGACGAAAATAAAGCTCTCTGCGAACAAGCTCGTAAATTGGGTCGAGAATTCGTAATCCAAGCCACCGGATTAGTAGAAGAACGCACAGCTAAAAATTTAAATATTCCTACAGGCGAAATAGAAATTAAAGTTAGTCAGCTCACTATTCTTAATACTTCTAAAACTCCTCCTTTCACTATCGAAGATGAAACCGACGGTGGCGACGATTTGAGAATGCGTTACCGCTACTTAGATTTGCGCAGAAACATCGTACGTAAAAACTTAGAATTGCGCCACAACCTGGCAAAATACATCCGCAATTATCTCGACGAAGCAGGTTTCTTAGAAGTGGAAACTCCTGTATTGATTAAATCTACACCCGAAGGAGCCCGCGATTTTGTTGTGCCTTCTCGTATGAATCCTGGAGAATTTTATGCATTGCCGCAAAGCCCCCAAACTTTCAAACAAATATTAATGGTAGCTGGTTTCGACCGCTATTTTCAAATTGTGAAATGCTTCCGCGACGAAGATTTACGTGCCGACCGTCAACCAGAATTTACCCAAATAGACTGTGAATTGTCATTCATCGAACAAGAAGATATCCTAAACATCTTCGAAGGTTTGGTTCGTTTTCTTTTTGAAAAAGTTAAAGGCATCGACATCCTTTCTTTTCCTCGCATGACTTACGATGAAGCCATGGAAAAGTACGGTAGCGATAAGCCCGATATTCGTTTCGGAATGGAATTCTGCGATTTAACCGCCCAAACAAGAAATTCGGGATTCGCCATTTTTGACAATGCCGAATATGTTGCTGGTATTGCAGTTCCAGGTGCAAGTGAGTTTACAAGAAAACAGGTTGATGAATATACAGATTATGTAAAACGACCGCAAATTGGTGCTTCCGGATTAATATATGTGCGCTGGGGAACTGATGGAAGTATAAAATCTTCGGTAGACAAATTTTTCTCCCCAGAGCAACTTCAAACTTGGTTACAGGCTGCAGGAGCAAAACAAGGTGATATGCTCATGGTATTGTGCGGCGTTAAAACAAAAACACAAAAAGCCCTCAATGAATTGCGTTTAGAATTAGGCAATAAATTGGGCTTAAGACCAAAAGATACATTTGCCCCACTTTGGGTGCTCGATTTCCCACTATTAGAATGGGACGAAGAAAATGCGCGCTGGCATGCCATGCACCATCCTTTTACTTCACCAAAACCTGATGATTTAAAATTAATAGAAACTGACCCGGGAGCAGTTCGTGCCAACGCATACGATTTAGTAATAAACGGTGTTGAAATTGGCGGAGGTTCTATTCGAATTTTCGACAAAGCGTTGCAAAAAAGAATGTTTAGCCTATTAGGATTTTCAGATGAAGCGGCACAAGCCCAATTCGGATTTTTAATGAACGCGTTCGAATTCGGAGCTCCTCCACATGGTGGTATTGCACTGGGCTTCGACCGTTTATGCTCAATGTTTGGTGGTGCAGATTCAATTCGCGACTTTATAGCTTTCCCAAAAAACAATTCTGGCCGCGATATGATGATTGACGCACCTTCTGCTATTGACGAAGCCCAATTAAAAGAGTTGAACATTGCCTTAAACCTAAAACATGGTACGCCAACAAATTAAATTCCTAGTATTTTTCTTTTTAGTTGTGGCAAATTTACCTGCTATAAACGCACAAAGAAGACATACATACGCTTTTGAAAAAAATATCGTATTACTAGATTTTACCTCTAGTTTGGGTCATTACAAGGAGCGAGATTTTGTATCTCAACGCATTCCGCTTTTTGTAGGTGCCGATATTGCCGTTTCAGAACAATTAGGTTTTGGTATTTACGGAGGCTGGAGTCAACGCACACGCAAACCAGCAGGTTATCCACCTTACGATATTAACTATTATTATTATGGTGCACGGTTTAGTTGGCATTTCACCAAGTGGCTGAGCGACAACACTCCCATTAAACTAGACCGTAGAAATGTAGATACCTATGCCACCATTTGGGGAGGAAGAAACCTAGCCAAAACAATCGGCTTTAGCCTTGGGGCTTCTGCAGGAAATGGAACAGTAAATCAAATTGGTGCTTTTATCGGTGCCCGCATTTATACCATGTACCGCGTTGGCGTTTTGGTGGAACTAGGCGCCGGACCTTTTGGCGTGATGAATTTAGGTGTTTGTGTGAAAATTTAGCGGCAAAGTTGTGATGCATCGTGACTCTGGTATTTGGGCGCATCCCTGCGGGCCGCGTCTTCGGCTATAGTTGCCTCCTTCGTCAGCAAGCTATTTGCCTCACCCACTTGCGCGGGCTTTTTAGGAGATTAGATGCATTGTACCGAACGGTGAAGCATAACTTTAAGTGCAGCTTTTGTTACAATAATGTCACCCCTTCGGGGTTGGCACGGAGGTAAAAATGTAGGCACTATGGCTCTGAATTTTGCATAACGATGAAAGGGGCAAATATTGACCAATATATAACTTACAGCTGCGCCAACGATTGAGACAACTACCGCCCGACGCAGGAGGGAGTAGTGGCGAAAGCGTGTCTGGCGCCCAAATTATTGTCTTATTTGCATCAAAACCATGCTTCTATCTTGCGCAAAAATGGTTTGTCCGTTAGAACCTCCCATAATGCTTTGGTATACCAATCTATAGTAATACGTGCCTGCTGTTAAATTTAAATCGGGGAAAATGATATTGGTGCAGGATATTCCTGAACCCAAAACTACTGGATTCACTAAGTTGTTTACACCACCTGCTAATCCATCTTCTACGCGGTAAACATTGCTTACATTGGTATTAAATGTAGCATCGGTACTACGCTGAACCCAAATACTGTAGCGAAAACCATTGCTCAAGCTGCTGGCATTGTTGGTAGATTTTATGGTAATGTTGGCCATTACTAAAACTCCTTCTGTTTCTTGCGGAGCATCAGCAATTGTAATTGTTTGCAATGGAATGTCTAAAACTTCAGCATTGCCCGAAGAATTAGGCAATGTTTGCGCATACACCTGCGTGCAAACCGCACAATAATTAGTTCCATTTTCTAACCACAAAGAAGCAGCGTTAGCAGTTCCTGCTCCGCCTAAAGCAACAGATGTTGGATCTACTATAGAACTTGTTCCTATAGTTTTTGATTGGCCAAATACAAGTGGACTTCCTGCCGTCCCAGTTCCCGCTGGACCTTGCGGACCTTGAATTCCCTGCGGACCAATTGGCCCCACAGCACCTTGCTGACCTGCAGGACCTTGTATTCCTTGCGGACCTGCGGGACCTATTGCTCCATCTGCACCTGCGACACCTTGTAAACCTGCTAATCCTTGTGGTCCAACAGGACCGATTGGTCCGACTTCTCCTTGTGGGCCTTGTTCGCCTTGCGGCCCCTGAATTCCAGGCTCTCCTTGAGGACCTTGCGGACCAGCTGGTCCAACAGTTCCTCCTCCGCCATTACCCGAAACATTTGCATAAAAAGCATAAGGTACACTAAGTAATTCACTCGCGCCAATATTGGTGTAATTTGTTCCACCTTGCGGGTCAATTTCAACCAAAACCCATTGATTGGCTGCACTCCATGGAATTGAAGAAAAATCTCCAGATAAAACTACTCCTGTTCCTATTTTTAATGAAAAAAGTCCAAATTGACTGGTAGTTGTTAATTGTCTTTCGGAATATAAGACTGCACCTGTTGCACTTCCACTTAAGATACTAATTCTTAAAGCTACATTTTGATTTACAAAAACACCTCCTGCAGCATTTCGAGCTATTGCTTGATAATTAATAGCTTGCGGCACTTGCGCATACATTTTAAAACTATAGAAAAATAAAAGTATCAGTAATTTCGGGAAGAGTTTTCTCATAGTAATTCAATATTCAATTAAAAATCAAATGTAAGGCATGCGTTTCTTAATTAATCTTGTTTTTTACCTTAGTATAAGTGCTTGAATCATTTGAAAAAACCATTCATTTTCAAATAATTTAACATTACTATTTCGCCAAAATAATTTCTTGGGTACTTACCATATTACTTCTGTTTAAGGCTCTATCTAAAATAGTTACCTCATATTTTATTGTATCATAAGGCGAAAATGGATTGTTGGTAAACAATTCAAAATTCAAATCACCTTGTAACACTTTGTTTTGTCCTACGGGTGTTAAATAAGGAATCCGGCTATTGTTTGTAAGTGTATCACCTCCTGGTTCAATTGGAGGCAGCACAATCTTAATCCATTCTCCATTTTGCTTTTCGAAATAATTAATGAAGAAATTAAAGTAAAACTTAGAACCATAATTAAACGGAGGAAAAGTATCAGATGGACTCAAACCCATATCGCCATCACCATCTGTGAAAGCTAATCGCAAAACACCAGATGAGTCTTTATTTGAAGAATTCTTTATCTGATCAAAACCCACAAAAGTCAATGTTGGAATATGACTAACCACTTCTTGTTTTTTACATCCATAAAAGAACATAATCAATAAAATAAACTTGAGTACTTTTGGAACCTGAAGCATTGCCCAAATATAAAGGAATTGAATCTACCTGCAAGAAACGATATTATTGAAAAAATATTCGCCATTAAAAATAAAAGCGAGTTCGAGGAATGTTGTTTGGCAGTATTTAATTATCAATTAATGCACAATGAAGTTTATGCAGCATGGGTTGCAGCTTTGGGAATTAATGGCACAAGCGTAAAAAACATACTTGAAATTCCGTTTTTACCTATCTCATTTTTTAAAACTCACAAAGTAGTAGCTGCTGAATCTCCTTTTGATATTGAATTTAGCAGTTCAGGAACAACAGGAAACACTACTTCTAAACATTATGTAAAAGATGTAGAAATCTATAAAAAGAGTTTCATACAAACGTTTGAAATGCAATATGGAAAAACCGAAGACTTAGTTATAATTGGTTTGTTACCATCTTATTTAGAAAGAGAAGGATCCTCACTCATATATATGTGTGAGCAATTAATTATAAAAAGTAGTAAAACCGAAAGTGGATTCTATTTGAACGAATTTGAAATGTTAAACAGCTTATTGCTTGAATTAAAAATGAGCAATCAAAAAACTATTTTGTTTGGTGTTGCTTACGCTTTATTGGATTTTGCAGAGACAAGTCCTCCTGCGTGGGAAAATCTCTATGTAATTGAAACTGGAGGAATGAAAGGAAGGAGAAAAGAAATGGTGAGAGAAGAATTACATGCTTGCATCAAAGAAAATTGGCATTTAATGCATTTGCATTCAGAATATGGAATGACAGAATTACTCAGTCAGGCATATCTTGACGATGGAAATACTTTTAATTGCCCACCATGGATGCAAATAAGAATTAGAGATACTTCTGACCCTTTACATCTAATCGGAGCAAATCAAACTGGTGGCATCAATATTATTGATCTCGCGAATGTAGATTCATGCAGTTTTATCGCCACTCAAGACTTAGGAAAGATAATAAATGACGACAGATTTGAAGTTTTAGGGAGATTTGACCACTCAGATATCAGGGGATGCAATTTATTATTGCAATAATCGATAATTTTATTTTGCTGATTTTCTGTATTTTACAATGATAACAGGGTGCAAAATTAAATGTTGATGTTATAGTTAAAAAAATGATTTGTATTAAATTTGTACATAAAGATTAGATTACTATCTTTGCAGCCCGTTTGCAAAATTGCATACTATTTTTAAAACATCATTAAAGTGGATTCACTGAGTTATAAAACTGTTTCGGCAAATAAGGCTACTGTAACCAAAGATTGGATACTAATAGATGCCGAAAATCTTATTCTAGGCCGATTAAGTTCGCACGTTGCTATGATTATTCGTGGCAAATACAAGCCTTCTTACACACCTCACGTTGATTGTGGTGATAATGTAATTATTATCAATGCTGAAAAAGTTGTTCTTTCGGGTAATAAAACCGATGAGAAAGTTTACACGCATTACACTGGTTACCCAGGTGGACAAAGATTTGCAACTCCTCGCGAGTTGTTAACTAAAAAGCCACAAGCAATTATTGAAAAAGCTGTAAAAGGTATGTTACCAAAAACAAAACTTGGTAATGCAATTTTCAATAATTTATTTGTCTACTCAGGCAGCGAGCATCCTCATGCAGCTCAACAACCTAAAAAAATAAATATCAACGATCTTAGATAATGGAAACAATTAACACAAGCGGAAGAAGAAAAACATCAGTTGCTCGCGTATACCTTTCTGCAGGTACGGGTAAAATCACCATTAACAAAAAAGATCTTAACGATTATTTCACTGTTCCATCTCTTCAGGGAGCTGTGCATCAGCCTTTCACGCTTACGCAGCAAGAAGGTAAATTCGATGTGAAAGCAAATCTTAATGGTGGAGGAATTACTGGTCAGGCGCATGCCTTAAGATTGGCAATTTCGAAAGCATTAGTTGAATTGGACGAAACTGTTAAACCTGTTCTTCGCGCTGCTGGATTAATGACACGTGACCCAAGAATGGTAGAACGTAAAAAACCAGGTCAGAAGAAAGCTCGTAAACGCTTCCAATTCAGTAAACGTTAATCATTCAAGGAAAGAAAAATTATGTCAAGAATATCAACTGATCAATTATTGGATGCCGGAGTTCATTTCGGTCACCTTAAAAGTAAATGGAATCCAAACATGGCACCATATATCTTTATGGAACGCAATGGAATTCACGTTATTGATCTCAATAAAACTGTAGCGAAATTAGAAGAAGCTGCTTCTGCACTTAAACAAATTTCTAAGTCAGGAAAGAAAATTCTTTTTGTTGCAACTAAGAAACAAGCGAAAGAGATTGTTGCTGAAGCGGTTAAGAAAATTAACATGCCTTACGTAACTGAGCGTTGGCCAGGTGGAATGCTTACAAATTTCGCAACTATCCGTAAGGCAGTTAAGAAAATGATTACCATCGATAAAATGTCAACTGATGGTACTTTCGATACAATTTCTAAAAAAGAAAAATTAACGATTGCTCGTGAGCGTGAAAAATTAGAAACTCAATTTGGTTCTATTTCAGACATGAGCAGATTACCAGCAGCTCTTTTTATTGTAGATATCAGCAAAGAACACATTGCTGTTGCTGAAGCAAGAAGACTTAATATACCAACTTTTGCAATTGTAGATACCAACTCAAATCCAAATTTAGTTGATTATCCAATTCCTGCAAATGACGATGCTGCTAAATCAATCTCTCTTATCATGGACGTTATTGTTGCTGCAATCCAAGAAGGATTAAGCGACCGTAAGGTTGAAAAAGATAAAGGAGAAGACGAAGGTAAAAAAGATAAATCTGAAGCTGTTTCAACTGAAGCTGCTCCTGCAGAATAACTAACCCAAAAAAATATATTATCATGTCAACTGTAGCAATTTCTGCTAGTGATGTAAATAAACTACGCCAAATGACTGGCGCTGGTATGATGGATTGTAAAAAAGCGCTTACCGAAGCTGGTGGCGATTTTGAAGCTGCCATAGATTTTTTACGTAAAAAAGGTCAAAAAGTAGCTGGTAACAGAGCTGACCGTGACGCAAACGAAGGTGTTGTTATTGCAAAAGTTAATGCTGATAACACAAGAGCAACATTAGTTGTGCTTCATTGCGAAACTGACTTTGTAGCTAAAAACCAAGATTTCATTAATTTCACTACTGCAATTAGCGATATCGCTCTAAATCAAGCTCCTGCAAGCGTAGAAGCATTGTTAGACATTTCTCTAGATGGACTTCCTATCAGAGATCGTATTACTGAGCAAGTTGGTAAAATTGGTGAAAAAATGGAATTACGTTACGAGCAATTAAACGCTCCTTACGTTGTTGCATACAACCACCCTGGAAACAGATTGGCTACAATTGTAGCTTTCAATAAAGTTGCTCAAGGAATAGAAGCAGTTGGAAAGGACGTTTCTATGCAAGCGGCAGCTATGGCTCCAGTAGCTGTAGATAAAGACGATGTAGACACACGCACTTTAGAAAGAGAATTAGAAATTGCCCGTGAGCAAATCCGTGCGGAAGGTAAACCAGAAGAAATGGTTGAAAAAATTGCTGCTGGTAAATTGAATAAGTTTTACAAAGACAGTACACTATTGAACCAAGAATTTATTAAAGACGGTAAACTTACTGTTAGACAATATATTCAATCTGCTGATAAAGAATTAACCGTTACAAACTTTAAACGTTTTGCTTTAGGAGCCTAATAATTTTTAAAAGAGAGAAGTAATTCTCTCTTTTTTTTTGCCATTAAGTCCCGTTAATTTACACGGGATTTTTTTTGACCTAGAAAACCATTTATTTATGAAATATAAACGCATACTTTTAAAACTTAGTGGAGAATCCTTAATGGGCGAAAAAAGCTTCGGCATTGAACCTGAGCGCATCTCCCAATTTGCAAATGAAATTAAAGATGTCGCTTTACAAGGAGTAGAAGTTGCAGTGGTTATTGGTGGAGGGAATATCTTTAGAGGTATTCAAGCTGTTGAAGGTGGAATGGACCGCGTTCAGGGTGATTACATGGGCATGTTAGCCACTGTAATCAATAGTATGGCGTTACAGTCTGCACTAGAAGTTATTGGCGTTCCTACAAGACTTCAAAGTGCAATTAAAATGGAACAAATTTGTGAACCATTTATTAGAAGAAGAGCAATCAGGCATTTAGAAAAAGGCCGTGTTGTTATTTTCGGAGCTGGAACAGGAAACCCTTATTTTACTACAGATACAGCCGCAACATTAAGAGCAATTGAAATTGAAGCCGATGTAATTTTAAAAGGAACACGTGTAGATGGAATTTATACCGCAGACCCTGAAAAAGATCCCAACGCCGTTAAATACGAAACCATTTCATTTACTGAAGTTTATGAAAAAGGATTAAATGTGATGGATATGACAGCGTTTACTTTGTGTAACGATAACAAACTTCCTATCATCGTATTTGATATGAACAAAAAAGGAAACCTCAACAAACTAATAACAGGCGAAAAATTAGGTACGCTGGTTGAGTTTTAACTTTTGAATTATTGCTGAATTCACTTTTCTTTGCAAAAAAATAGATTATGAACGAATTGGTCAAACCCAAAATTGATGAAACTACTGCTTTGATGGACAAAGCGATTGCTCACCTTGAAAACGAACTTGCTAAAATTCGCGCTGGTAAGGCTAGTGCTGGCATGTTGGATGGAATTTTTGTTGACTATTACGGAAATAATACACCATTAAATCAAGTTGCGAATATCAATACACCTGATGCTAGAACATTATCAATTCAACCATTTGAGAAGAAACTTCTTGGGGTAATTGAGAAATCTATTTTCGCTTCTAATATTGGACTTACTCCTATGAACGACGGACAAGTTATTCGTATAGGTATTCCACCATTAACAGAAGAAAGAAGAAGAGACCTTGCAAAGCAATCAAAAGGTGAAGCTGAAAACGCAAAAGTAAGTATTCGTAATATTAGACGCGATTCTAATGAAGCCATTAGAAAAATGGTGAAAGACGGATTAGCAGAAGATCTTGCAAAAGATGCAGAAACTAAAATTCAACAAATTACTGATACCTACATTGTAAAAACTGATAAGATTTTAGAAATAAAAGAAAAAGAAATAATGACCGTTTGATCATTTATTATATTCATTAAAAAACCCCCGAATAAATCATATTTAATCGGGGGTTTTTAATTTAAGAATTATTTCTACTTACTCAACTGTAACAGATTTTGCCAAATTTCTTGGTTGATCCACATTACATCCTCTCATAATAGCGATATGATAAGCCAGCAATTGCAATGGAACTACACACATTAATGGCGTTAATTCTTCATCCACTTCTGGAATTTCTATAGTATGATCTGCCAATGAAGAAACATCTACGTCACCTTCTGTAACAATGGCAATAATTTTCCCACCCCTTGCTTTTACTTCTTGCACATTGCTCAAAATTTTCTCATAAGCACCTTTGTTCGGAGCAATTACCACTACTGGCATTTCCTCATCAATCAATGCGATTGGCCCGTGTTTCATTTCTGCTGCAGGATAACCTTCTGCATGGATGTAGGATATCTCTTTCAATTTTAATGCGCCTTCTAGTGCTATAGGGAAATTATAACTTCTTCCTAAGTACAAGAAATTATTTGCGTCTTTGTAAATTGAACTGATATACTTAATCTTATCGTCCAACTTTAACATGCGTTCTACCTGATCTGGAATAGAGTCTAAACCAAACAATAAACTTCTGTATTTGGCCTCAGAAATTGTACCTTTTTTATGTGCAAATACTAATGCCATTAAAGTTAAAACCGTTACCTGTGCCGTAAATGCTTTTGTTGAAGCAACACCTATTTCAGGACCTGCATGTGTGTATGAACCTGCATGCGTGGCTCTTGGTATTGAAGAACCTACCACATTACATATTCCGAAAATTGTAGCTCCTTTTGATTTAGCAAGCTCAATTGCAGCGAGCGTATCGGCTGTTTCTCCAGATTGCGAAATTGCAATAACCAAATCGTTTTCGGTAATAATTGGATTTCTATATCTAAACTCTGAAGCGTATTCAACTTCAACGGGAATTCTTGCTAAATCTTCAATTAAATATTCACCAACTAAACCAGCATGCCAAGATGTGCCGCATGCCACAATAATTATTCTTTGTGCGTTAAGAATTTTGTTCTGATAATCAATTATTCCACCTAACGTAACCTCACCTAATTCTAGATTCAAACGGCCTCTCATATTATCTCTGATAGAACGCGGCTGTTCATAAATCTCTTTTAACATAAAATGTTCAAAACCACCTTTCTCTATTGTTTCCAACTGCATCTCCAATGCTTGTATATAAGGAGTTTTATCTTGGTTTTTTATGGTCTTTATCTTCATCTCTTTACCACGTTCCAAGATTACAATTTCTTCATCATCCAGATAAACTACATTTCGAGTGTATTCAATGATTGGAGTAGCATCCGACGCAATAAAATATTCATGATTCTGACCAACTCCGACTACTAAAGGACTTCCTTTCTTAGCACCAATCATTAAATCAGCATTGTTCTTAGAAAGTATAACGATAGCATATGCCCCAACTACCTGATTCAAAGCCATCTGCACCGCTTCTACCAAATTAACATTCTCATTTTTACGTATATTTTCTATAAGATAAATCAGCACCTCGGTGTCTGTATCACTTTTAAAAACATGACCCCGGTTTATTAGCTCCTTCTTTAAAGAAGCATAGTTCTCAATAATTCCATTGTGAATTATTACAAGCTCTTCATTTTCAGAATAATGCGGATGTGCATTTTTATCATCAGGAATTCCATGTGTAGCCCATCTAGTATGTCCTACACCAATTGTTCCACTAACATCTTTACCTTCAGTAAATGCCTCTAAATCTGCAACCTTCCCTTTGCATTTAAATAATCGTATATCTTTATCTTGCTCAACAAGCGCAATTCCTGCACTATCATATCCGCGATATTCGAGTCTATGAAGTCCTTTAATTAAAATTGGGTAAGCTTCTTTTTCACCCATGTAAGCTACAATTCCACACATAATTTTGTTAGTTTGAAGGTAAAATTTGGTAAAGTAATTCTAATCTAATTGGTCTACTTGCATTGCTGCCCCCATTAATTTTCACTCTAAATGAGGAAACTCCGGTACCTTTTGCCTGAATAAAGAGGCCACGATCTACTGCTTTTCCATCTAAAATAGATTGGATATATCTTGTAATGTTAAATTCGTACTGTTTGGTTGATGGTTTATAAGCACTTCCTGCATAATCCTCACTTACAAGCAAATCTGGAATCAATGTTAATGTACCATCCTCAGACTTAGTGATAAGGTTTAATTGCGGATTTACAGGATAAATTCCAATTGAAGAAGAATCAACAGGAACAAAAAGTCTTGCTTTGTTAACTAGAATATTTCTTCCTGCTTTCCAAGCCATTAAATTTGGAAATTGGATTTTGGTACGAAGTCCACCCATTGTTTGCACAAAAGAATAGTCCTGCCCAAATCCTGGATTATTTATTAAATCTTGAACCTGTTGAGAATATTGATGATTAAACTGAGTAAACCTTGCTGCATTTTCATTTACTACAAATGAAATTCTAAGGCTGTCTTGAGTTAAATTCTTATAAAACAAATCAATTCTTGCTCCCGCTTGAAGATTCAAATCTAAAATTGCTCCTTTTCCTGGCTGATTACTCGGTAATTCTGAGGTAATCTTTAAGCCTTTAAAAAAAGAAAGAAATGCATCAGCACTTAGCAAAACTCCTGGATTTGCTGCAATTTCATTCGCAATATTAATATCAAGAGGAATTCGAATCTGAGGGGCTTGTTTCTTCCCGGTAACTCTAACACTGTCTGTTAACAAAGGGAGAATTGGTCCTAAAGAACCGATTGGGCTTGCTGAAACAGCTACCTCTTTGTTACTGTAATAAACATCACTTAAACTGAGGCTTTCTTCTAACCTAAAAACTTTAAAGGATTGCAATCCATTTAATTTGGTTACATCGCCATAGGCGGTTCTTAAAGGCAAGACTAACACTAAAGAGTCGGCAATAAACCCTTCACCAAGAATTATGTTACTAACACTTGGTCTGAATTGACAAACAGTACTTGCATTAATAAGTCCTAAATACGGATCTTGATAGCTTCCTAAAAGATTAAAGACAAGCTCATCACTCTTAACTGAATCTTCTCTTTCTAAAGAAGACCTAACAGCTAAACTATCCGTTCTTAAAAGGTTTATAACATCTCCAGGATCTTGAACTTCTAAGCCCAGATCTGGTTGTTTACAACCTTGAAAAATAACTAATACAATGCTAAAAAATAAAGCAGAACTATAACAAACAGTGTGTCTGCCAAAATGGAATTTTCTCAAGAGGTTTTATTAAAAAAACGTACTTTATTCAGCCATTTCGGCTACCGACTCCCCCAATAATACCTCGTCATAAAATGCATCATAAGCATCAGCATAATCGTCGACGTTAGTGCTTAAAATCAAAGGTTTCTTGAGCGTTAACGCATAATCAATTAATGATTTATCTATATTATCGCTTCCGACAATAACTCCATCTGCAAATTGAATGGCATGTTTACATAAATTATCATAAGTAGGATTTTTCAAAATCTCTACACTTTCCGCATCAATACCATCTAACATAAGTTTTTCGGGTAATCTGTGGTTTAATGCTGTGGGGAATGTATCATCATAAAGTGAATAAACAACTTTACTTTCTGCAAACAAAGGATCGTCTTTATAATTTTTCTTAATCAATACCGGCAACAAAGCTGTCATCCAACCTTGGCAATGAATTACATCAGGAGACCAACCTAATTTTTTTACTGTTTCAATTACTCCTTTACAGAAAAACAACATTCTTTCATCATTATCCTGAAAATACTCATCATTCTTATCAGTTAAAACTGATTTACGCATGAAAAACTCTTCGTTATCAATAAAATATACCTGCATTCTAGCTGCTTGAATGGAAGCAACTTTTATAATTAATGGTTGATCATTATCATCGATGATTAAATTCATTCCTGATAACCGAATAACTTCGTGCAATTGATTGCGTCTTTCGTTAATGCAACCAAAGCGGGGCATAAAAGTTCTAATCTCTCGTCCTTTTTCTTGTATTGCTTGCGGCAACTCACGTGCAATTTTAGCAATATGTGAATCTGGCAAATAGGGGGTTATTTCTTGTGATACAAACAAAATTCTTGTTTTGGACATAAGCAGATTTTTAGTTAGAAAATGAAAATTTAAGGCTGCATGGAATTAAATTGAACCCAAAAATAAAAACAGAAGGCTGTTCAGTGAGCATGCAGTATTATTTGAAAACACAAAATTACGAAAAAAAATCGGAGAAAATCAAGGACAATCTATTAGCTTTGCCCCTTGTTTTATCCTAAATAGCGGATTTAGCGGAGATTAACTCAAAATTATTCTTGCTAATTTCTGCGATTCATCATGAAAATAATCCGAACTGCTTTAGAAATTCATCAATACTGCTCTAATTTAAAAAAAACTGGTCGTAAAATAGGATTTGTTCCAACTATGGGAGCACTCCATGATGGACATTTATCGCTCATAGATCTTTCGCTGTTAAAATGTGATGTAACTATCTTAAGTATTTTTGTAAATCCTGCTCAGTTCAATGAATCTCTAGATTTCAAAAATTATCCAAGACAAGAATCTGAAGACTTATTAAAGATTGGCCATAGAAAAGTAGATGCCGTATTTATACCTTCAGTGGATGAAATGTATAGTAAAAATGAACCAATGCTCGAATTTGATTTGGAAGGTTTAGATTTAGTACTTGAAGGGAAATGGAGACCAGGACATTTTAAAGGGGTTATTACCGTTGTAGACAAATTGTTTAGATTGATAAGTCCCGACAAGGCATATTTTGGTCAAAAAGATTTTCAACAACTTTGTATCATTAAAAAAATGAGTGCAGCGCTGCACCCGAATACTGAAGTTATTGGTTGTGAAATTATAAGAGAACCAAACGGGCTGGCCATGAGCTCAAGAAATGCTCTTTTAACTGATACTGAAAAATTGGAAGCATTAATAATTTCCAAAACCTTATTTGAGATTAAAGATAATTGGGAAAAATCATCTATTCAAGAATTGCTAAACAATGCAAAAAGAGAATTCGAGAAAAGTAACTTGCAATTAGAATACCTCGAAATTGTTGATGCTGAAACTTTGAATTCAATTTACACTAAGTCTAATAGCCCATCAATTGCTTGTATTGCAGCGAAAAGCGGAAATGTTAGATTGATTGACAATATCATACTTTACTAACAATTGCTTGTCTAACAGATTTAATGTAGGTTTGCGCCCATTATGCAAATTCAAGTTCTAAAATCTAAAATTCATCGGGTTACTGTAACAGAAGCTGATTTGAATTATATAGGCAGCGTAACCATTGATGAAGACTTAATGGATGCTGCAAATCTGATAGAAAACGAGAAGGTTCAAGTGTTGAACTTGAATAATGGTGAACGTCTTGAAACTTATGTTATTAAAGGCCCTCGAAGCTCAGGTGTAATTTGTATGAATGGGCCAGCTGCAAGAAAAGTAGCTGTAGGAGATATTCTAATAATTATTTCTTATGGACTAATTGATTTCAATGAAGCAAAAAGCTTTAAGCCTTGGGTAATTTTCCCAGAGACGAGTACTAACAAACTTTAAAATGAAAAAAATCTGGACTTCCATTAGATATTACATTTTTCTTCTAGTTGGGATTCTTCTATTATACTACGTTTTTAAAGATGTTGATTTCAATAGAATGTGGCAAGAAATTAAAGGGGCCGATTTCAAATGGATAGGAGCATCATTCTTATGTGGTTTATTTGCATTAATTTCAAGAGCCATGAGATGGCAAATTATCCTTTCGCCACTTGGATATAATCCTTCTTTTATGCACTGCTTTTATGGAGTTAATATTGGATATATTGCTAATGTAGGATTTCCAAGAATGGGGGAAATTATAAGATGTACAATTCTTAATCGTACTGACAATATACCTGTTAGCAAACTAATTGGTACCATTATTTTAGAGCGAGTTATTGACGTTATAATTCTCTTATCTCTCATATTAACCGTAATATTTGCAGAATTTGATCATTTTGGAAAGTTTTTTATTGATTTCTTTTCTCTAAAATTTGCCCCTCTGTATCATAGAATTGTTTCATTTGGTTGGGTAGTATATCCTGTTTTGCTAGTTCTAATGTTTCTTGTTTTTTTTGTTTTAAGAAGCTTATTTAGAAAATTTCAACATACTGCAATTATTCAGAAAATAGGTAAGTTCTTTTTAGAAATAGGAGACGGATTTAGTACCTTATTTAAAATGCGAAAAAGAGGCTTGTTTATCTTCCATACTGCTTTTATTTGGCTAAATTACTTTGCTATGACCTGGCTTTGTTTCTTTGCATATGCACCAACAAAAGCTCTGAAAGCGATTGATGGATTGTTTATGACTGTAGTAGGTGGTCTTGGAATGAGTGCTCCGGTGCAGGGCGGTTTTGGGGCTTATCATTTTTTAGTTGAGAAGGCACTAATGCTTTTCAATATTTTACCGTCAATTGATCCTTTAACTGGAAAAGAATTCAGACCAGGTTTGGTTTATGCTACAATTGTACATTCAACTCAATTCGTTTTAATTATTATTGCAGGAACGGCCTCATTAATTGCATTTTATTTTGTGAAAAAAGGAAATAATGAAACTCAACAACTTTAATTACCTGGAAAATAAGATTTTCACAGAGTTAGATTCCTTTTTGAGACTCTGCCGTTTATGGAAACTAAAAGATGAAAAAATAGTTTTTACAAATGGTTGCTTCGATATTTTACATAGAGGTCATATTAGTTACCTAGCAGCTGCAGCCGATTTAGGTACCAAACTTATTGTAGGAATAAATAGCGATACTTCTGTAAAAAGGTTAAAAGGACCTTCAAGACCAATTAACACTTTTGAAGACAGGGCATTAGCACTTGCTGCTTTAGGGTTTATAGATGCTGTTGTTGAGTTCAAAGATGACACTCCTGAGAAATTGATTGAATTAACTTCACCTGCCATATTAGTTAAAGGAGGAGATTACAAAGTAGAAGATATTATTGGAGCGAATTGGGTTGCTCAAAATGGCGGTGAAACTATAGTTATTCCTTTTGTTCAGGGATATTCAACTACAAATTTTTTGAACGATTTAAAAAAGTAAGTTAATTGACAATTTTTTATTATAAATTTGTATTCGTTCAAAGTAAAACCGAAATGTTTAAAAAAATAATCTTACTGTTTTCTATTCCTTTATTGATGCTCTATTCTGGTTGTTCTTCAAATCAGGAAAGTAAAATAATAGGCGTTTGGGAATTAACAAGAATGGATGCATTACCAGGCGAATATCCTCTTGAACAATGGGAATTTACCGCTGATAACGACATTCTTAAATATGAAGTTACTGAAATTGAAAGAAATCTTCTTTCGGTTGGCAGATGGGGAATAACCAAAAGAAATCGTTTAAACGTTGAAAAATTTGAACTAGGATTTAATGGAGACTGGACTATAGTAAAATTAGATAACACTGTAATGAGAATAATTCTTCCAGTTGTAATCGAAGGTAGAAATGCTGGTCAAGTTTTAAAAGAATTTTCAAGATCTCAATAATTTATATTTAAAAGAATTATTCCTAATCCCGCTTATGCGGGATTTTTTATTCATGGCAAAAACTAAAACCAACTTTTTCTGTCAAAGTTGTGGGCACCAATCGCCCAAATGGCTTGGCAAATGCCCTTCTTGTGAAGCTTGGAATAGCTTTACCGAAGAAATTGTTCAGAAAGAAGTACATTCTAAGTCTTGGGTAACTGGAGATAAACAAGCAAAAGCTCCTCAGCCGGTAAAGCTAAACGACATTGAACAACATAATGAAGTTAGGATAGATACTGGAGATAATGAACTTAATAGAATTCTTGGCGGAGGTTTGGTTCCAGGATCCTTAATTCTATTGGGCGGGGAACCTGGAATTGGGAAATCAACCTTAATGCTCCAAATAGCTGCAAAATCTACTAGACTGAAAGTATTGTATGTTTCAGGTGAAGAGAGTGAACAGCAAATAAAAATGAGAGCTGAACGCATTGGAATAGGAAATGAATCTTGCTATGTGTTAGCAGAAACGGGCACACAACGTATTTTCCAACATATTTCCCATATTAAACCACAACTGGTTGTTATCGATTCTATTCAAACATTACAAACAGATACAATAGAATCTTCTCCAGGAAGTGTTTCACAAATAAGGGAGTGTACGGCAGAACTTCTAAGATTTGCAAAAGAAACAGCAACACCTGTTTTGTTGATAGGACATATAACAAAAGATGGCCAAATTGCTGGACCTAAAGTTTTGGAACACATGGTAGATGTTGTGCTCCAATTTGAAGGAGACCGAAATCATTTATATAGAATTGTTCGTTCAGTTAAAAATCGATTTGGCTCAACAGCCGAAATGGGAATCTACGAAATGGCGGGAGAAGGTTTAAGAGAAGTGTTAAATCCATCTCAAGTATTGCTTTCTCAACTCGAAGAACCTTTTTCTGGTATTGCAATTTCCGCGACTATGGAAGGAGCCAGGCCATTATTGATTGAATCGCAAGCATTAGTTAGCACAGCTGTATATGGAACACCCCAGCGCTCGGGTACAGGTTTCGACCTTAGAAGGTTAAACATGCTTCTGGCTGTTATTGAAAAGCGTTGCGGATTTAAATTAGGGCAAAAAGATGTTTTTTTGAATATAACTGGAGGCATTCGTACAGAGGATCCAGCTGTAGATTTAGCAGTAATTTGTGCAATACTCTCTTCCGACTTAGATATGCCAATTCCTATGAAAACCTGCTTTAGTGCAGAAGTTGGTTTAAGCGGAGAAATAAGACCTGTTAGCAGAATAGAGCAACGAATTGCAGAGGCAGACAGGATGGGATTTTCTCAAATTCTTGTATCGGAATATAGTACCAAAGGACTAAAAACAGACAAATTCGGAATCCGAGTGATACCTGTTAAAAAAATCGAAGAAGCTTTTAGGATTCTTTATGGCTAACAGTCAGTATTTCTTAGAAAAAAGGAGTTAAACTCCCGCAGAACATAAAATTGCAATCCCCTTTTCATTCATTAACATTCTTTCTTTATCTGCATTTGCAAAATAGGAATGCTCTGAAGATGCATGGGCCATTATCCCAATTAAATCAATCTTATTATTCTCTGCATAAATAAGGGTTTGTTTTGCAAAACCAAAAGAAACAACAGAAGAAGGCTCAGAAACTTCTGAAAAATTAATTCCCATTTCTAAAAATAATTGTTTTGCATTTTGCTTATTTACGTTTAAATCTTCACTTGTTTCTTCTAAAGGTCTATTTATACAATAAATTACTACTGTAGCATTTGAAGCCTTTGCAATTTTTGAAATAGAAGTCACGAGCGAATTAAATTCTGCATGAGAACCAACAGGGAGTAAAATTTTTTCAAAATGGTCTACAGGCTTGGAAGTCTTTTGAACAACTATACTTGGACAAGAATTCCCTCGTATTAATTTAAGAATGTCTGCTCCAAATAAGTTCTGTCTAAGACCCCGAGCCCCATGGGTTCCAACTATCATTAAATCAAATTTACCTTCGAGTACATTTTCATTTATTGCTGACAAAACACTGCCTTTTACAATTTTTGGAAATGCTACTATTCCTTTCTCTGATAAAGTTTCTGCAATTTTCTCCAGAAGGAAATCTTCTTTGCTATGCTCGTCAGAATGCACAATATGCAATAGTTCTATATTTACTTGAAGTGTATCATTTAATAAAGATGCCTGCGCAACAGCAGTGTCAGAAGCTTCAGTAAAATCTACCGGTACTAAAATTTTAAAAGGTAATGTAGACATAAAGTAATATGAGTTAATCAATTGTTGCTATAACTTTCAGCTCAATTGCTATAGGTGTTGGAAGACAGTTTATTTCAATTGTAGTTCTGCAAGGTAAGTTTTCTTTAAAAAACTCTGCATAAATACGATTGTAAACTTTAAAATCATCCTTCATATTGGTGAGGAATACAGTTACGTCAACAATCTTATCCCAAGATGAACCACAATCTTCAAGGATATACCTAACATTATTAAAAACAGATTTACATTGAATTTCAATGTCGTAGCTCTCTATTTCACCAGTTTCGTTTAATTCAACTCCGGGTATTTTTTTGCTTCCTTTTTCTCTAGGGCCCACACCCGACAAGAAAAGTAAATTACCCACTCTTCTTGCATGTGGATAAAGTCCAACGGGCTCCGGAGCTCGTGATGAGTTTAATTTATCTTCTAGCATTTCTATTTCATTTCAAAAAACAAATTACAGAAGTTTTATTCAATTGTTTTGCATAAATCTGAAGAAACACAATTATATTCAATTGATTTGCTATTTTTGCCCATTATTGGGGGATTAGCTCATTTGGCTAGAGCGCTTGCCTGGCAGGCAAGAGGTGACCGGTTCGAATCCGGTATTCTCCACAATAATTTCCCCAAAAAGGACTTTCAATTAATTGAATTTTAATTGTTTTTGACCAAAACGAGAAAGTTGTAGTTTTTCTTATTATTTTTACAACCATAGTTAAACTATTATTTTCTAAGACTTTGCGTTTATTTAAAACCATCAAATTAGTCTTTATTGTTATTCTTTTGATGCTCATCAATGTAAAACTTGATGGTCAAAATGAGGCTGTTTTCCCTTTTGAAGAAAACAAAGGGCAATGGGTGGAGGATTTTTACTACAAACTAAAATTGAGATGGGGTAAAATATATTTCGAAAAAAATAGAATAGTAACCGAAACCTGGGATCAATCTGCAAAAAAAGAAATACTTCATAGTTTGCACGATAAGCTAACTGATAGCGAAGCATTAAAATCACCGCTTAAACAACATGCCTTTGAAGTAAAATTTATAAACCCTTCCCCTGGTTGCCGAATTTCATCCTTTTCACCATCTCCTGACTACTCAAACTACTTTATCGGAAAAAATACAAATAGGTGGAAGTCGAATATTCGTTCTTATAATTCGATTACCTATGAAAGTGTCTGGCCAGGCATCAACTTAAAATACTATACCAATGATGGTTTTTTGAAATATGATATCATCATCGATAAGTACTCCGATCCTTTAAAAATTAAACTTCAATATAATGGGCAAGATTATATTAAACTAAAAAATAACATTTTAACAATTAAAACATCTGTCGGGGAAATAGAAGAACTCTCTCCATTTGCTTATCAGGAAATGAATGGTAAAAGAGTAATCATTCCCTGCAAATATCAGCTTAATAAAGATGTATTGAGCTACGAATTAGGCGCATATAACAAAAACTATCCGCTAATTAT
Source organism: Bacteroidota bacterium (assembly GCA_027490225.1). Classification (GTDB taxonomy): domain Bacteria; phylum Bacteroidota; class Bacteroidia; order M30B66; family M30B66; genus JAIXYK01. Next base: position 25,969 of record JAIXYK010000006.1, read on the forward strand.
TGACCCTCAGATAATTTTTTCTACTTACTCTGGAAGCACTGGAGATAATTGGGGCGCTACAGCAACTTATGATACGTTAGGAAATGGTTTTGCGGGTGGTATAAACTTCGAAACAGGTTACCCTACCACCATTGGTGCTTACCAATCAAATTTTGGCGGTAACTCTGATGTGAGCATCACTAAATATAATGCTACTGGTTCTGCAAGAATTTATAGCACTTATTATGGTGGGGACCAAGGAGAATTGCCATATTCCATGGTTGTAGACCAATGGGGAAATCTTTTAGTTACAGGTGTAACTGGCTCTTCTGGTTTACCGATTACAGCAGGTGCTTACGATGATACTTTTAGCGGCGGACCTACATTTGGATTATGGGGAAATGGCAGCCAAATGAATCCATACTTATCTAATTATCCTGATGGGGCAGATTTTTTCTTAGCTAAATTTTCTCCAGATGGTACTCAATTATTAGGTTCAACATTTCTTGGGGGCAGTGGTAATGATGGTTTTAATATGTCGAATGATTTAAACAAAAATTACGGTGATATGCACCGTGGTGAAGTAATTGTTGACCCGGCTGGTGATGTATTTGTTATTGGTACAACTCAATCTTCTGACATCAATACAGTAAATGCATGGCAACCAAATTATGGAGGAGGTTCTCAAGATGGAGTCGTTTTTAAGTTAAATCCTCAGTTAACCAATATGTTATGTTGTTCTTATGTTGGGGGTAATGCCGATGATGCTGGCTACGGAATGCAGCTGAGTGCATCAAATGAGATTTATTTTTGCGGAGGTTCAAATAGCGCTTCTATCTTGGGTTTGAATGGTTTACACACATCAAACACAGGAAATGTTGATGGATTTGTAATAAGGGCCAATCCCAATTCAGGTAGTATAATTGCGGGCAGTTTTCTCGGCACCTCGAGTTATGATCAAGCTTATTTTGTGCAGGTAGATAATAATGGAGATGTAATAGTTCTTGGCCAATCTCAAGGGAGTTACCCGATTCAAAGTAATGCTGGTAATCCAATATATTCTGTTTCTGGCGGAATGTTATTTTTCCATAAGCTAAATCCAAATCTAAATCAATCTATTTGGAGTACAACCTTCGGAGCACAGGGAAATCCAAGTTTTATTGTTCCCTCGGCATTTTTAGTAGATTACTGTGGTTTTATTTCTTTTTCTGTTTGGGCTGGTAATGTTAATGCACCACTTTCGAGTACTACTATTGGTCTGCCAGTCACTCCAGATGCTTTCCAAGGAACAAGCACTGGCAGTGATTTCTACTTGGCTGTATTAACAGAAGATGCAGCATCTTTGCACTATGCAACTTTTTTTGGAGGTGCTCAGGATAATGAGCATGTGGACGGAGGAACTAGCCGATTTGATAAAAACGGTGTGGTTTATCAATGTGTTTGTTCAGGTTGTGGACCAACTGATAACGATTTGCCAATAACACCAGGAGTTTGGTCTGCAACAAATAACAGCAATAACTGCAATGCAGCACTTTTCAAATTTGATCTTTCCGAATTTTCTGCAATTGTAAATGAAGCAGTTCAAAGTAATTTTTGCTTGAACCAAGCTGTACAATTTCAAAATTTTAGTACAGGAACCAATCAATTTTTATGGGATTTTGGAGATGGCAGTACTTCAACAGAAGCAAGTCCATCACATGGGTATTCTACTCCAGGAATTTACACAGTAATGCTTATAGCTATTGGTGATGGATTGTGCGTTCAAGCTGATACTGCCTATACTCAAGTGGAAGTAGCATCAGTTCTAAACCTGAGCTTCACTCCTCCTCCAACAATTTGTCAAGGGGAAAGCATTGAATTACAAACTCAAGGAGCTGAAAATTACTATTGGATGCTAACAGGCGGCTTAAATGCTAATGAGCAAACCATTCCAAACCCTACCGTTAGTCCTATTATTACAACCGTTTATACTGTTATAGGTTCTAATAACTGCGGAAGCGATACTGCATTCATTAGTGTACCTGTTGTTACTTTCAATATTCAATTAACAGTTTCTGAAAATGAAATTTGCGAGGGAGGTTCTGTTTCAATTAGCTCAACACCTGCACTTACTTACCAATGGCAGCCAGCAACAAATATCAACAACCCTAATGCACAAAATGCAATATTTACACCTTCTCAAAGTGGATTTGTGAGTTTGCTAGCAACAGACCCGAATAACTGCACGAGTAAGGATTCTGTATTTATTGAAGTTGATATTTTCCCAACTTCTGATGCTCCGGCCGACACAATTATTTGTTTGGGCGACGAAATAGTTTTAAGTCACACTTCAACCAATACGCAAGTTTGGACAAATCTGCAGAATAATGAGACAACTAATGGAATTTCAATTACAATTGCACCAAGCACATTGTCTTCCTATCAACTTGCGGTTTCAAATGAATGTGGTACAAGTAGAGATACAACTGTAGTAGATGTTAGCAAAGTTATCCCTACTGCAGGGCCTGAAAAAACAATATGTGTGAGTGAACCTGTTGTTGTTTTTGCAACTGGTGGTGTAAATTATAGCTGGATTCCTGCAAGTGATTTTTCTTCACCTACAAACAGTACAACAATATTAACTCCAAGAGAAAATGTAGATTATACAGTAATTGTAAAAAATGAAATTGGTTGTCAAGCCATTGCTGACCTGCCTGTTACTTTATTCCCAATTAGCTTCGTATCTGCTGGTGAAGATAAAATAATACAATTTGGAGAAAGCGCATCACTGAATGGTTCCAGCTCAGAAGGAACAATTATCTGGACTCCCGATTACAGATTAAGTTGCTTAGATTGCTTGCAACCACTCTCGAGAACAGATTCCACTATTAAATATACAATTAGTTTAACAGATTCTTTTGGTTGCAAATACAGTGATGAGACTTTGGTGCTTGTGGAAGGTTCATTGTATATTCCAAATGCATTCACTCCAAACGGAGACGGTATAAATGATTTCTTTGGGCCTGAAGCAATTGATGTTTCTAAATATTCATTAAAAATTTTTAATCGCTGGGGAGAAATAATTTTTACTTCTAATAATTTAAAAAACGGTTGGGACGGAACATTCAAAGGAAAAACTGTTCAAAATGATGTTTACGTTTATCAACTCAATTACGAGTTCAATACAGGAAAAACGGGCAATGCTGTTGGTCGAGTTACTTTGATTCAATAATAAATTTGTATCTGTAGTAAAATACTTGTCAATCCCAATTTGATTCGATTACAATTTCTAACTTCGCGCAAAATTTAAACGATTTACATCATGGAATTCCGTAAAGAACACGATACAATGGGCGAAGTTCAAGTGCCTGCAGATAAATATTGGGGAGCTCAAACTGAACGTTCACGCAATAACTTTAAAATTGGTCCAGAGGCAAGCATGCCTCAAGAAATTATTTACGCTTTTGCTCATTTAAAAAAGGCTGCGGCTCAAGCTAATCATGATTTAGGTGTACTAAGTGGAGACAAACGAGACCTTATTGGACGTGTTTGTGATGAAATCTTGGAAAAAAAATTAGATGACCAATTTCCTCTTGTTATTTGGCAAACTGGTTCGGGTACGCAAAGCAATATGAACGTGAATGAAGTGATAGCCTACAGAGCTCATGTGCTAAGTGGTGGTCAACTTACCGATGACAAAAAAGTATTGCACCCAAACGATGATGTAAATAAAAGTCAGTCGAGCAATGATACATACCCAACTGCTATGCATATTGCAGCATATACAACTGTGGTTGAAAAAACTTTGCCGGGTCTCACTTTACTAAGAGATACATTGTCAAAAAAATCTAATGATTTTGCAAGTATCGTTAAAACTGGCCGAACCCATTTTATGGATGCAACTCCTTTAACATTGGGACAAGAATTTGGAGGTTATGCACAACAACTAACTAACGGAATTAGGGCAATTAACAATGCACTTGAAATGATCCTTGAATTGGCATTGGGAGGAACTGCTGTTGGAACAGGATTAAATACACCAAAAGGATATGATGTGCTGGTTGCAAAAAAAATTGCAGAATCAACAGGTTATCCTTTTATTACTGCACCTAATAAGTTTGAAGCTTTGGCTGCTCACGATGCTATGGTTGAGCTTTCTGGAGCATTAAAAAGAGTGGCAGTTTCGTTGATGAAAATTGCAAACGATGTTAGAATGTTGAGTTCGGGTCCTCGTTCTGGAATAGGTGAAATTATTATTCCCGACAATGAACCGGGTTCTTCAATTATGCCTGGAAAAGTAAATCCTACTCAACCAGAAGCTTTAACAATGGTGTGCGCACAAGTAATGGGAAATGATGTAGCAGTTTCAATTGGTGGTTCAAACGGGCATTTTGAATTGAATGTTTTTAAACCGCTAATTGCTGCGAATGTATTGCAAAGTGCAAATTTGTTGGGTGACGCATGTGTTTCATTTACCAATAATTGCGCTGTTGGAATTGAACCTAACTTGCCACAAATTAAATTACACTTAGAAAATTCTTTGATGTTGGTAACAGCACTCAATACTCATATTGGTTATGAGAATGCTGCAAAAATTGCAAAAACAGCCCATAAACAAGGTAAAACATTGCGACAAACAGCCATTGAATTAGGTTTGGTTACTGATGAGGAATTTACAGCTTGGGTTGACCCCTTAAAAATGGTATAAATTATGCTAAGCGGCGGCATGCTTAAAAAAAATATTCTTGCTATTCTTTCTTTTGTTTCAACAGTAACAATAGCACAAAGCCCCGCCGAAACTTCAAAAGGCGTGAATCAATTTAGTTGGGAACTTTCAAAACTTCTTTATCAAAAAGACCAAAACTTGTTTTGCTCACCTTTGAGTGTATCGCAAGCATTAGCTATGACTTATGCAGGAGCCAAAGGAATTACTGCTGAGGAGATGAAAAAGGCCCTGCATTATCCGGGCGATTCGGTACATGCAGGTTTTTCTGCATTAAATTCGATTTTTAAAACTATTAACGATAGTGGTAAAGTAAAGCTTACTGTTGCCAATGCACTTTGGACCAAATTAGTTTTGGCGCCTGAGTTTTCTGCCAAGATGAAGAAATTCTATAAAGGAGAATTTTATCCTTTAACCAATGAAATTCCCATCAATGCTTGGGCAGAGAAAAAAACCAATAATCTCATTAAAAATTTATTGAATTCCGGAGATATTACTCCAGATGTTAAATTGGTTTTGACGAATGCAGTTTATTTTAAAGGAAACTGGAAAAATCCATTCGACAAAGAGAGCACTTCAAAACAACCATTTTACCTGAGCAATAAAACAAGTGCAGAAGTTGAACTGATGCAAAATGAAACTTATTACAAGTACCATGAAACGAATCAATACCAATACATAGAACTTCCTTATGAAGGTGAAAACGTTTCTATGATTGTAATTTTGCCAAGAAAAGAAAGCTCTGTGAATGAAGTTTTTGAGGGTTTGAATACGGAACAACTTTTAGCAACTCATTCTAAAGCTTATTTAAAAAAAGTAACCTTGTTTCTTCCAAAATTTAAATTTGAAACTTCTTATGATTTAATTCCTTCTTTAGAAAATCTGGGTATAAAATCAGCATTTAGAGGTGGTAATTTTTCTGGAATTACTAAAGATAAAGAGCCCCTTGAAATTAGTAAGGTTTTTCAAAAAGCAGCCATAGAAGTAAATGAAAAAGGAGCGGAAGCCGCAGCAGTTACTGTTGTGATGATGAGAACTACTTCTGCAATGCACCAAGAAGAACCTCCAAGAATATTTTTTAGAGCAGACCGTCCATTTATTTTTGCAATTAAAGAAAATGCTACCGGTACCATTCTATTTACAGGTGTAATGGAAAAACCTAAATTATAATTTTTAAATTTTTAAATAACCGTCAAACTAAAAGTCAATTTTATGAAACACTTAATTACCCTTGCACTAACATTTAGTCTACTAACATTTTCTCAAGCACAAACAACAGTTTTCGAAGAAGATTTTGAAAACTGGAGTTCGCTTACAGGATTTGAAGAGCCAACAGACTGGCTGACCTCGAATTTTCTTTATGGCTTTTTATTATCAGCACCTCCAACTGTAATAAAATCAACGGATGCAGCAGCAGGCACTTATGCTGCTAAATTAATTTCTGTGGATATAAATGATTCTTCACGTGTTGGTGGCTTAATGACTTATACAATCCCATTTACACAAAGACCAACAAATATTAGTGGTTCACATAAATTTACTTCCAATGGAGATACACTTGCATTTGCATTTTTGCTTACTAAATTCGATCCAACTGGTGACAGCAGCGTTTCTGTTGGTGGATATGGATTTGAACTGACCCAAACTGTAGGTAATTACACCAACTTTAGTTTCCCGATTCAATATGAATCAACTGAAACGCCAGATAGCATGGTATTTTTTGTATTGCCTCTTGATGTGTCAATTTCGAATGAATTTGAATATTTCATTGATAATATAAAACTTGAAGGACCGGCGAGTGTTTTTAATGCAGAGAACAAAATGTCTTTGGGCATTTATCCGAATCCAAGTAATGAATCTTTCTTCATACCAACGCAAAAAGCGGCTGCTGATGTTCGTATCAATGACATTTCAGGTAAGTTGATTCAAGAAATTAGGTTGAATGCTGGAGAAAAAGAAGTTTCAACTTCACAACTTGCCAATGGTGTTTACTTTGTAGAACTAAATGTTGGTAATATTAAAATTGGCACACAACGCATTTTAGTTGCTCATTAATCAATAAGATAACATTCAAAAAAAGCGAATCTGGAAACGGGTTCGCTTTTTTTATATCACCACATTCACCATTCTTCCTGGAACCACAATTACTTTTTTGGGAGTTGTTCCTTCCAGCCATTTTTCAGCATCTGGATGTTGTAAGGCAAGGGTTTGAACTTCTGTATGCGGCATATCTGCGGCAACATTCAATTGGTAACGAACCTTTCCATTAAATGCAACTGGATAAGCAATTGAACTTTCCTTGATAAATGATTCATTGAATTGCGGAAATGCAGCATTAAAAATGGTTTCCTTTTCTCCAATGGCAGCCCATAATTCCTCTGAAATATGCGGAGCAAACGGTGCGATGGCAATTAACAAATCGCGCAATGCTGATTTATTGCTGCATTTCTCATCATTCAACTCATTTACACATATCATAAAAGAACTTACGGAGGTATTGAATGAGAATTTCTCAATGTCTTCCTCAATTTTCTTTAGGGTTTTATGCAGCGTGCGTAAAGCTTTTTCCGATGCAGGAACATCATTCACTTTTAATGTTCCATTGTCGTTATAAAACATTCGCCATAATTTATTCAAGAAACGGTACACACCTTCAATTCCATTGGTATTCCAAGGTTTCGATTGTTCCAATGGACCGAGAAACATCTCATACAAACGCAAGGTATCGGCTCCGTATTCGTTAATAATATCGTCGGGGTTTACTACATTGTATTTGGATTTGGACATTTTTTCGACTTCAACCCCGCACACATAATTGCCTTCTGCATTCAGCACAAACTCAGCTTCGCTATTTTCGCTTCTGTATTTTTTAAACGCGTTTGTATTCAAAATATCATTCTGCACAATATTCACATCCACATGTAGTTGAACAATTTTTTCATTTTTATAATTATCTAATACATCTTTAGAAATGAAGGTATTCGTTCCTACTATTTGGTAAACAAAATTCGATCTCCCCAAAATCATCCCCTGATTTACCAATTTCTTAAATGGTTCAATTTTAGAAACATGGCCACGGTCGAACAAGAATTTCTGCCAGAAACGGGCGTACAACAAATGCCCTACGGCGTGTTCGGTTCCACCAATGTATAAATCTACGTCTTGCCAATAGCTTTCGGCTTCTTTGCCTACAAAAGTTCCATCGTTTTGAGGATCCATATACCTCAGGAAATACCAAGAAGAACCTGCATAACCAGGCATGGTGTCGGTTTCGCGTTTTCCATCAGTCGTGTTTACCCACTCTGTTGCTTTTACCAAAGGACTTTCGGGTTTTCCGGTTGGCTTGAAATCTTCCATCACAGGCAAATGCAATGGCAATTCTACTTCAGAAATGGCGTAAGGCTGGTCGTTTTTGTAAATAATCGGAAATGGTTCGCCCCAGTAACGCTGTCTGCTAAAACCTGCATCACGCAATCGGAAATTCACTTTACCCATTCCCAAACCTCTTTCTTCGATGGCTACAATGGCTTTCTTCATCGCCTCGTATCCAGTTAAACCATTCAGAAAATCTGAATTTATCATCTGCGCTTCCTTTGTAGGATTTGCAGCTTCTGAAATGTCAATGTCTTTGTTGATGGGCGTGATGGGTAAATTGAAATGCTTTGCAAAATCCCAATCGCGCTGGTCACCAGCAGGAACAGCCATTACAGCACCTGTTCCGTATCCAGCTAACACGTAATCTCCAATCCACACTGGAATTTTATTTCCAGAAAAAGGATGTATCACATAAGCTCCAGTAAATTCACCAGAAATGCGTTTCACATCGGCCATACGTTCGCGTTCGCTTCGGTTTTTAGCGGTATTGATGTAACTTTCAACCTTGTCTTTACATTCAGCAGTAGTAATTTTTGCAACCAGCTCATGTTCGGGAGCCAAGGTTAAAAAATCAACTCCAAAAATAGTATCTGGACGTGTAGTAAAAACTTCAATGAATTCTGGATGATTTTCTAATTGAAAACGAATGCTTGCTCCTTCCGATTTTCCAATCCAGTTACGCTGCATTTCCTTCATAGAATCGCTCCACTCCAAGGTATTCAAATCGTTGAGCAATCTTTCGGCATAAGCTGTGATGCGCAAAAACCATTGGCGCATTTGTCTTTTCTCAACTGGAAAGCCTCCACGCTCACTAAACCCATCTTTTACCTCATCATTGGCCAATACAGTTCCTAAACCTTCACACCAGTTTACAGTGCTGAAAGCTTGATAAGCCAAGCGAAATTGCATTAATACGGTTCTTTGTTTTTCAACTGAGAACTCGTTCCATTGTTGCGCAGTAAAACTCTCAATTTCTTCTAATTTGGAAGAAATGCCCTCTGTTCCGTTCTTCTCAAAATGTGCAATTAAGGTAGCAATCGGCTGTGCTTTTTGCGCATTTTCGTTGTACCAAGAATCGAACAATTGCAGGAAAATCCATTGTGTCCATTTGTAATAATTAGGTTCTGAAGTATTTACTTCACGGCTCCAATCGTAACAAAATCCAATATTGTTAAGCTGTTCCTTATATCTGGCAATATTTTCTGCGGAAGTATCAGCAGGGTGGCGACCAGTTTGAATGGCGTATTGTTCGGCTGGTAAACCAAATGCATCAAAACCCATCGGGTGTAGCACATTAAAGCCCTTCAATCTTTTGTAGCGCGAAACAATATCCGAAGCAATATAACCTAATGGATGGCCCACATGCAAACCCGCACCAGACGGATATGGAAACATATCTAAGACATAAAACTTAGGCTTTGTAGTATCAATTTTGGTTTTGTAAACCTGATTTTCTTGCCAGTACTTTTGCCATTTCTGTTCTATCTCGGTAAAATTGGGTTCCATGGGTGTTATTAAATTTCGCGCGAAGGTACAAAAAGAGGGGAAAAATGATGTTATATTTGCGCCAATCAACATGGCGAATACAGACAGTACATTTAACAAAAGGCGTTTAAGGACATCTTACATTACATCGGTGGTAAGTTTGGCAATGGTTCTTTTTATGCTGGGAATGTTAGGTCTTTTATTAGTGAATGCTAAAAAGCTATCAGACACTACAAAAGAATCATTTACAGTTTCTATCTTTTTTAAAGATTCTGTGAACGATGCACAAATACTCGCATTTCAGAATGAATTAAATGCTGCGCCATACACACGTTCTACCGTTTTTACAGATAAAACAACAGCTGCTAAAGAATTTCAAGAGCAACTAGGTGAGGACTTTGTTGACTTTTTAGGGTACAATCCCCTGCCCGCTTCTATTGATGTAAATTTTAAAACGGATTATACCGACCAAAAGAAATTCAATGAGATTGAACAAACTTGGTTACGAAATCCTATGGTAGAAAAGATTGATTATCCTCGAAATCTAATCAACCAGATTGCAGAAAATATGCGTAAATTAAGTTGGTTTTTTCTGGCTTTTTCAGCAGTTCTGCTTTTCATTGCTGTTACACTTATCAACAACACCATTCGTTTGGCAATATATTCCAAGCGCTTTTTAATTAAAACCATGCAATTGGTTGGTGCAAAGAAAAGTTTTATCCGTGCTCCTTTCCTTACTACCAGCTTATTACAAGGCTTTTTGGGAAGTTTGGTTGCCATCGGATTATTGACAGGCGTTTTAGCATTCGCAGAACATAAAATTCCCGATTTAAAGAGCATTCGCGACATTCAATTGCTTGCTATTCTTGGGGGAGCAATCCTTTTTGCAGGCGTGTTTTTATCATTTATTTGTACTTTCTTTGCTGTAAGAAAATACCTCAACCTCAACACCGATTCACTTTACTAATTATGAGTACTGAAAAGAAACAAATTACAGGTACCGAAAAGAGCAAAAACACTGAAGGATTTGCATTTGGTCCAATGAATTACCGATTATTGCTTATCGGTGTAGTGGTTATTTTGATTGGTTTTTTATTAATGACAGGTGGAGGTTCTGATGATCCAAATGTATTTAATCCAGAAATTTTTAGCACTCAGAGAATCACAGTAGCGCCTATCGTTGTTATGATTGGTTTTATAATAGAAGTTGCTGCCATTCTTTATAAATCAAAAAAGTAATTTATAATGACCTGGTTTGAAGCCTTCATCATTGCTGTGGTGGAAGGACTTACAGAGTTTTTACCCGTTTCTTCTACTGGCCACATGGTCATAGCACAAGCCATTTTAGGCGTAAAATCTGATGAGTTTGTTAAACTATTTACCGTCAATATTCAGTTTGGAGCCATTCTTTCTGTGTTGGTTTTGTATTGGAAGCGTTTTTTAAAAGACCTTCCCTTTTACTATAAACTTTTAGTAGCTTTTATTCCAGCAGCAGTTTTTGGATTGTTATTAGGAGATGTGATTGATGCTGCGTTGGAAAGCCCTTTGGTTGTGGCGATTATGCTGGTTTTAGGCGGTATTGTTTTATTGTTTGTAGATAAATGGTTTCAACACACGCCCAAGCAAGACGATACCGTTTTAGAAAACATCAATGCTTTAACAGACCCAAAAAAAGACGAAGACGACCATTTAATAACTTACCCTAAAGCTTTCATAATTGGACTTTTTCAGTGTATCGCATTGATTCCGGGAGTTTCCAGAAGTGCTGCCACAATTATTGGAGGAATGTCACAAGGTTTAACACGGAAAAACGCAGCTGAATTTTCATTTTTCTTGGCTGTTCCTACAATGGCAGCAGCATCTGGTTACAAATTGCTGAAGGCAATGGATAATTTCCCTACAGATAAAATCAATATGCTTTTGTTTGGAAATGTGGTGGCTTTTGTGGTCGCACTCTTAGCCATTCGCTTTTTTATAAACTTCCTAACCCGTAACGGTTTCAAGATTTTTGGGTACTACCGAATTATTGTAGGCTCAATTATTCTGTTGCTCATGGCTTTGGGAGTTAATCTTTCTATTGTATGATTTCTACCCCTTACCATGAAGGTAAATTATTGTTGTTGAACAAACCTCTTGGCTGGACATCTTTTGATGTGGTAAATAAAGTAAGGTATGCTTTAGAAGGTCATTTCAAATTAAAGAGAATGAGCATAAAGGTTGGCCACGCCGGTACATTAGACCCATTGGCAACTGGATTAATGCTCATTTGTACAGGTAAAATGACCAAACAAGTAGAAGCAATATCAGGTTTGCCAAAAGTGTATACAGGAACCTTTGTTTTAGGAGCAACCACAGCATCTTTCGATTTAGAAAAACCAGTTGATGCAACATTTCCAACTGCGCATATTACCGAAGAAATGGTAAGAGAAGTTGCTAAGAATTTTATAGGAACCCATTACCAAGAACCACCAGTATTTTCAGCAAAAAGGGTAGATGGAGAAAGAGCATATCTTGCTGCAAGACGCGGAGAAGAAATAAAAATGCGCAAAGCTGAAATAGACATTACCGCTTTTGAAATCACGCGCATTGCTTTGCCGGAAGTAGATTTTAAAGTAAGTTGCTCTAAAGGAACTTACATCAGGTCGCTTGCCCGTGATTTTGGATTGGCTTTACAATCTGGCGGATATTTATCAAAACTAGAAAGGACAGAAATTGGGCAATATTTATTGGTAAATGCTCAGACTGTAGACGATTTAATAAAAGATATTAGGGAAACGCCTTTGGCGGCAACTGAGTAAAATAAAAAAGCCGCAACATTTTGAAATGCTGCGGCTGTAGAGATTTAAAACGCATTTATTATTTGCAGTAGAATCAATTGAATAATTAAATACTCTAGAAGTATATTTCTCCGATATGGTTTTTTTATTAATATAAATGTTCTAAAATAAAGATTTTTTAGGAAAATAAATCAAAAACAATAAGCCCTAAGGTAAGCCATTTTACTCAATAGTAATATTACTAAATCTAATTACGAACAAATTGATAACAATTGTCATAATTTGAATTATATTAGCTAGAATTGAAACATATTTGGAAGTGCACAACCAGTATAAAATTAAATCTTGGATTTCTTATTATAAATCGTACTTAAAACTTTTAAACATGAAAAAAATTAATCAATCATTGATACATTTTTTTGAATGTATCAATCAAAGTCAGCTTATTAATGTGTTTAGTGATTACCGTATTAACCTAGATCTCAAAAAAACCATTTCCAAATTTTCTATTAGCCCCAAGTTATGGGGGTGGGGGGTAATTAATTACATGTCAATGAATTATGTATTCTTGTTTATGCTACTTATAGTTAGCTTAACTGGATTTACACAAAATACTTGTTCTAATGCTCAGTTACCAAATACTCAGATTGTAAATACAACTAGCGATTATTGGTTTTTGAAACTACAAAGCTCTAAGCTTCGTGTTAAATACAATAATACCAATAGGTTCAATAGATTATACCTATATAGCGATTGTAACACAAAGTTAGATTCAATCATAGGACAAGATTCTAGCAATTTCACTATTTACGACATTCCCAATGTAAGCAACGCAAACTTATGTCGGCTCTCTAATCCAAATAGTTTGCAACAATCTTTTCAAATTGCTGCACCGCAAACCTGTGAGCACTTTATTTATGTTACTACACCAATCAGCGCTTCGGGGAACGGCTATTATTGTGTTACAAACCCAATAACATTAAGATTTTCTTGCGATGATGAAATTGAATTACAAAATGGAACAGCGGGTCGAGTGCATTGGTTCATAACAGGGCCAAATGGCTTTTCAACTGAAATAGAATTTACTTCGCCTTCTGCTCCTAATTATCCACTAACCTATACATTTCCAGTTGCGGGTAGCTATATTATAGATTTTGCGTATGATGTTTATAATTATGTTACGGGGCAATGGGTAATTGCACAGATTCCAAATCAAAATCCTTTTGTATTAAATTTAGCCGCTCCCCTTCCTCCTTTTAGTTTATCAGCGAGCGATTTAAATCCTTGCCCAGGTGAATTGGTTACTTTATCTGCAAATTTGCCTACAGGAGTAACACCTCCTAATGTTAATATTTGTTGGAATCCGGGCGAAGAAAACTTCCCAGCAAATTGGCCGTTTAATATAGCTTGTACTCAACTATATAACAACCAGCCCCAAACAATTCCGAACTTAATTTATGATAACTTTCCACATACAACTACTGTTACTTTCGATAACGGATGTATAGTCGAAAAAACAATTACAGTAACTCCCAAAACTAACTTCGTAAACTTGCAAGCAATTAAATATTGTGGGTACAAGATAAAATACCAAGCAAATTTTACGGATTGTGCTTCTCCTAACTTCACCTATAATTGGTCTTTTCCTGGTGGAATCCCAAGCAATTCTACTGCTGTTTCTCCAATGGTTACTTATTCCAATAGTAACAGTTATTCTGCATCATTAACAATAACCAGCACATTAAATGGTTATCAATATGGTCCTTTCATAATTAACAATGTGGTTCCAACTTTGAATCTTACAACACAACCGCCACCTCCTTTGGTTGCTATAAATGGAGTATTAGCCAATCAAAATCTATTGGAATGCAATGCTAACAATAATATTTTTAATATTACGAATGCAACAAGTTTTCCAGGTTATACTTATACCCTTTCTAATGTTACAGGAGGGAATTATTTAGCCGGAGGAGGAATATCTTGGGTAGTGCAATGGGACAATAACCCTAACACATTGAGTAGTTTCATTATAAATTCTACTTCTCCGGAAGGGTGCATAAGCACTCAACTTGTAAGATTTTTTCCTTGTTGTGGTTCTATGCAAACTTCAGAATTAATTAATGGCGGTAACATTTCTACATGGTTAGCAGCTAATGGTATAACCAATGGAGTAGTAAATACTGGCAACAACGAACTTTTTATTAATGGGACTGTAAATATTGACCAAGATGTTACCTTCCTTGGATGTCAGAATATATTAATGGGTGTAAATGCCAAACTTGATATTCAAAACAATAAACAATTAAGTATTGATAATTCTACCCTAAAGGCTTGTGGTCAAGAACTTTGGGATGGAATTTATGCAGACAACCCATCAGAAAAAATCATTGTAAATAACTCGAATCTTTATGATGCAAAAACTGCTTTAAATATTAGTTCAAATGCTGATTACGATGTAAACGGTGGTAGATTTTATGACAATTGGGTAGGCATTTCATTCGCAGGTATGACCACACAAAGCACAACGGTAAGAAGTTCTATCTTTAGAACTACCAATATTATGAAAAGATCAGTAGGACAACCTTTGTTGTTAACGCATATAACATATCAAGGAGATTTTAGTCCACAAAACAAAGGAACTGGAATTTACATGAGAAGTTGCATTGGCACTCAAATTGGCGATGGTACTTCTAGTAACTTAAGAAACGAGTTCAACGATTTAAACTGTGGCATCTTTGGGTCTGCCTCCGATGCATTTGTTTACAACAACAAGTTTATAAACATAAACAATACCCTTCCACTCAATTATACTTTTTACACACCAACAGCTATATATTTAAGATCTTGGTTTCAGCCTGAAACTCCACGTAACATGTTAATTGGCTCAGAATTAGAAAACCATGACAACGAATTTACCAATTGTACTTGGGGAATCTATGCCTTTGAATCAATGCGAGGAACAATTGCTGGAAATCAGTTTAATAACAATAACATTGGAATTTATTGGCAATTAAGCAGGGGTGGTAAAAATGTTATAGAATCGAACGAGATGAACTCTCAAAGCAAATATGGCATTTATTTAAACAACAACCCGAATAGCACTTTTAATGTAAAATCAAATAAAGTAACCTGCGTGCAAAATTCATCTACTTACATTAACACCTATGGAATTTTTGCATCAACAGGTACTATTAGTCAAGTACAAAATTACTATATTACAAACAATGATGTAAACGATGCAAGTATTGGTATTAAGGTAAGTGGAACTCGTTCACCTAAAGTAAACCAAAACAGAGTAAGTAATTTTCCAGCCTCTTCTATAAGTGTATTAAATTATGAAATTGCAGGTATTCAGATAACCGCCTGTAGACAGCCTCAAATATTCGAAAACTTAGTACTTGGAAACGATGCTTTTAATCCCAAAGTAAAAGGAATTGAAATTCAAGAATGTACCCGCCCTATATTGAGTTGTGACAGCGTAGTTACCTGCGGTTGGGCTTATGCCATTAGAGGTGCAAACACAAATACGTTTATTAAGAACTGCAGCGCTGGCAATAGTTTGTATGGTTATGTGTATTACAATGGTGGCTTAACAGGCCCAATAGGTGGGGGCACAAGTAATTTTGTAGAAGGCAACAAATGGTGGAACATTGCTGCAGGTCATACACTTACTACAAACCTAGGGGGAGGAGTTCCAACAAATGGTTCATTGAGCCCCTGGTTCTTACCAGGCACAAACCCTGATAATTCGGAAAATCCTAATCCGAATATGTTAAATGCTATCGGCTCTGGCTCTAATCAACTTTCAATTCAACAATTGAATAATTTTAACTACCCAAACACTCCTTGCCAAGAAATAAATTATCCGTTTTACAGATTGATGCAAGAAAAAGAATGGCTCTATAAAGTAAAAAATGACAGTGCGTTTATGAATGGCTTTGATGAAAATACAAAGTATTACTTAAAGGAGCAGGCTTTTGAAAGCTTGGTAGATGATTCCGCATATTGGGAATTTGATGTAGAATTTGCAGCTTACTTAGATCAGCTAAAATTAGGAAATAGTGGTACTTTTGAAGCTGTAGCCAGCAGAGTAGATGCATCTGCTTATCTAAGTGCTGGAGTTAAGGAAGAATTAGATACGTTATTGGCTACCGTTTTACCTGTAAGGGTGCAAGAAAGTAATTTGGCCGCAGTGTTGAATATGTATCTAAACTCTTATGCTATTGGCATAGATAGTTTTAATATTATCGATTTGTTATTTCTACAGAATATTGCCCAAACCTGCTATTTTCAAGGAGGTAAAGCCGTATTACTTGCTCGAAGCATGTTGAGTTCTTTACCAAACGCTTTACCTACAGAATATGCAGACAATTGTATTGCGCAATATGGCATGCAAAAAATAGGAAGTACAGCAGTTGATAGCAGCCTAAGATCGAATAAAACAATTCTTATTTACCCTAGCCCTATTCAGAAAGGAACAAATTTATTAATTGATAATGCAGAAGGTTACACATTGCAACTAAGTAACTTAATGGGGATAAGGCTGTTAGAAGAAACAATAAGAAACAACAAAGATGCTGTTGTGCTTCCAAGCAATATTGCAGCAGGTTTGTATATCATTAAACTTACTTCTAACTTTGGAGAAACTAAAACACAGAAAATAATAATTCAATAATCTTAAATGCTAAGAACCTTCTTAGTTCTACTATGCTTAACCACTTGCTGGGCTGCCAAAGCCCAGCAAGTGGCTTTGCGTATTAGTAATGGCAGTTTTGAAGAATTTAGTATAACTAACCCTTTTAATCAAAATCTTTTTTTTTTCTATGATAATAACTATTCAGACACCTTGTTAAATTGGTATAGCCGAGGATGGGGGGTTGCTATGGAGGATGGAAACTGTCTTGACAATGATAATTCATTCGATAGTCCTGACACTGCTATAAAACCAGTTACTGGTAATTTTTATATTCATTTTTCATCTCATGTTAACTTACCTGCAATATGGGATACAGATTTCCCCAACTATATTATTGGAGGTTTCGGCCAAAAAACATTATGTTCATTTATAAAAGATGTAAAGTACAAAATTAGTTTTTATAGCAGTTATGATACAACACTAAATTTTCAATTTGTAGAAAATGGAGTTTGTCAACTAGTCCCTAAAAAATTTAGAAAACCTAAATTAAGCGTATTTTTAGGGAATAAAGAGGTTGGTACAAGTTTTTTTAATTGGTTTAATAATACTAGTGCATCATATCAAATAATACTTAATGAATATCAAGTATCCTATAAAACATGGCAAAAAATTGATATAGAATTTACCCCAAATGATGATTATGAGTACATATACTTTAACAACATAACAAGTGACGTGACTCTACAATCAGCTTCAAATTCTGTTTTGAAAGTTTATGGAGCAATATTGTTAGACGCCGTTAGCGATATTTATTATGCAGAGCCAACATATATATTACCGACTGTTGACACATTAGAATCAGGCAGTTGCTACACATTTTCACCTAATAACATTCACCCATATACAACTTCTCATCGCTGGGCTATTTTGGGAGATTCTATTTTTTCAACCGAAGCAACGCCTTCAGTTTGCCCCACAGTAACAACCACTTACGTTGTATTAAGCAATGACAACTGCGGTTGGGCCGAAAGTGATACTATTACCATTGTTGTAAAACCTAAATTGGAACCACCAGCAATACCAGAAGATTTTTTCAATGCTTACGCTAACAATGCTTTTGCTAATCAACAACTAAACATTAATAGTAGCCAGAGCGGCACCCTATTTTTATTTGACGCTGCTGGAAGACTTATTGGTTCCTTCCAGTTTCCAAAAGGAGATAGTACGCTGCCACTCCAACTTGCCGCAGGTGTTTATATGTTTGATGCCAAACTTGCTAACGGGCAAAATAAGAATGATAAGGTTATTATGATAAAATAGCAGATTTATCTTCTATAATTAGCTTCTTTTATTTTTAATTTAAGCTAATTGAGGGAATCTAATTTAGTAGGAAAATCCTGTAAAATAAAAAAGCCGCAACATTTTGAAATGCTGCGGCTTCTGCTGAAAATCTAAATTTTCTACCCATTCAAAGCTTCTGCTCCGCCTACAATCTCCAAAATTTCATTGGTAATTGCCGCTTGACGTGCTTTATTGTAGGATAATTTCAATTCTTTAATCAAGTCTTTTGCATTGTCTGTTGCTTTATTCATGGCCGTCATACGTGCACCATGTTCTGCAGCATGAGAATCTAACAATGCTTTGTAAAACTGAACCTTTAATGATTTTGGAATTAATTCCGTAACAATAGTAGCTTGGTTAGGTTCGAAAATATAATCAGTTGATACCGCCTTTTTTGCATTCTTAGGCAACTCGTTAGGAAGTACAGGAAGAAACTGCTCTTCTGTTGGAATCTGCACAGCCGCGTTTTTAAACTGGTTGTAAACAAGTTCTACCCTATCGAATTCTTTATTTACGAAGCCATCCATAATTCTTTGAACCACTGGAGTTGCAAGGGAGAATGTAAGTTTATCAAATAACTCATTATGAGAACTTAATAAATTCAACTTGTTTTTTGTGATATAATCAGTTGCCTTTTTCCCTACTGTAATAAATGAAACGTTGCCTGAATTAAATTGGTTTGCATACTTTTCTGTAGTAAGTTGGCGTACAATTTTCAATACATTGGTATTGAACGCTCCAGCCAAACCTCTGTTAGAAGTTATTGCAACAATTAAAACTTTTTTGGGCTCACGCTGAACTGAATAAGCACCTCCTTCGCTTGCATCAACACTTCCACTTAAGTTACCCAAAATATCGCGCAACTTTTCTGCATATGGTCGCATTTGAACAATTGCATCTTGTGCACGGCGCAACTTAGCTGCCGATACCATTTTCATAGCACTGGTAATTTGTTGCGTAGATGTTACTGATACAATCCTATTACGGACTTCTTTTAAATTCGCCATTTATGACCTTTTTTTAAAGGATAAATAAATTATTTAGTTGCGTAACGAGATGAAATATCGCGTGCTACTTTTTCTAAAACATCAGTTAATTCGTCCGTAAATTTTCCTGCTTTTAAGGAATTCATTACATCTTTATGAGAAGTGTTCAACATTGCTAAGTAATCAGCTTCAAACTCCTTCACTTTATTAACAGGAACTGCACGCATCAAACCTTTAACACCTGCATAAATAATTGCAACTTGATCTTCCACTTTAAATGGAGAATACTGAGGTTGTTTTAAGATTTCAACGTTACGTGAACCTTTATCTAATACCGATTTTGTAGCAGCATCTAAGTCTGAACCAAATTTCGCGAAAGCTTCTAATTCGCGGTATTGTGCTTGGTCAAGTTTTAATGTACCAGCAACTTTCTTCATAGATTTAATTTGCGCGTTACCACCAACACGAGATACAGAAATACCCACGTTAATTGCTGGACGAACACCAGAGTTAAATAAGTTTGACTCTAAGAAAATCTGACCATCTGTGATAGAAATTACGTTAGTCGGAATATATGCAGAAACGTCGCCCGCTTGTGTTTCAATAATTGGTAATGCCGTTAAAGAACCACCACCTTTTACTTTACCTTTCAATGAATCTGGTAAATCGTTCATTTGTTGAGCAATTTCGTCTGAAGCATTGATTTTTGCCGCACGCTCTAGTAATCTGCTGTGTAAGTAGAAAACGTCACCAGGATACGCCTCACGTCCTGGTGGACGACGTAACAGCAAAGAAACCTCACGGTAAGCTACTGCTTGTTTCGACAAATCATCATAGATAATTAATGCCGGACGACCAGTATCGCGGAAAAATTCACCAATTGCAACTCCTGCGAATGGCGCATAGAACTGCATTGGAGCTGGGTCAGAAGCTGTTGCAGAAACAATAACTGTGTAAGCCATTGCTCCGTTTTCTTCTAGCGTTTTTACAATGTTTGCAACTGTAGAACCTTTTTGTCCGATTGCAACATATATACAGAATACAGGTTGACCTGCATCATAAAATTCTTTTTGATTGATAATAGTATCGATACAAACGGCAGTTTTACCAGTTTGACGGTCACCGATAACCAACTCACGCTGGCCACGACCAATTGGAATCATCGCATCAATCGCTTTGATACCTGTTTGAAGAGGTTCAGTAACTGGTTGGCGGTAAATTACACCCGGTGCTTTTCTTTCGAAAGGCATTTCGATTAATTCGCCAGTGATTGGGCCTTTACCATCAATTGGTTCTCCTTTGGTATTTACAACACGACCAAGAAGACCTTCGCCTACCTGAAGAGAAGCAATACGACGTGTACGTTTTGCAATATCACCTTCTTTAATGCTGTTAGAACTTCCTAACAATACTGCACCTACATTGTCTTCTTCTAAGTTCAAAACGATGCCTTGCAATCCATTAGAAAATTCAATTAATTCTCCAGATTGAACGTTGTTTAGTCCATAAATACGGGCAATACCGTCGCCCACTTGGAGCACTGTACCTACTTCTTCTAATTGTGAATCAGAAGTAAAACCCGATAATTGTTGTTTTAAAATTGCAGTAACTTCTGCTGGTTTAATTTCAGCCATGATGTTGTTTTATGGTTGTGTGGAAATTTCCACGGTGAATCAATAATCTTTAACGTATAAGTTTTTTTCAAATTCGCGTCTCAACAAATTGATGTCTCGTTCTACACTTGTATCAATTTGCTTATTAGAAAAACGTAAGATAAAACCTCCAATAACTGAAGGATCAACTATTTCTTCTAATTGCACAGTGTGATTGCTATGTTTTGCAACAATTGCAATAATTTGTTTTCTAAATGCTTCGTCAATTTTATATGCAGTAGTTAATTGTGCTTCTTCAATTCCATTATTTTCTAGGTGAAGAATTACAAATTGACGTGCAATTTGAGCAACATACATTTCTCTTCTCTTTTTAACGATAAGGTCAAGAAATGCAGCACTTGTAGCAGAAATATTACTTGTAAAGACAGCTTTTAAAATAGCTTCTTTTTTATCAGAATGAATAATAGGGCTTTGAAGCAAAACGGCAAGGTCACGGTTCTCATTGATGGTTTTATCAATCAACTCCATGTCTTTACTAACTACCTCGAGTTCTTTGCGTTCTACGGCCAAATTAAACAATGCCCGTGCATAGCGTATCGCAGCTTTTGTTTCCTGCATGGTTTCTTAGTTCAATTTTAAATCAGCAATCAATTTATTCGAAAGCTCTTTTTGTTTCTCGTCAGAAGAAAGATTTTGCTTCACCAATTTTTCAGCAATTTCTAAAGACAAAATAGCTACTTGATTTTTCAATTCAGTGATAGCAGCCAATTTCTCATTTTTAATTGCTTCGCGGGCAATAGAAATAATTCTTTCTGCTTCTTCTGTAGCTTTAGTGCGTGCTTCACTTACAATCATTTCTTTTGCTTCTCTTGCAGATTTCAATAAAGCATCACGCTCTAGCTGTGCATCACGCAAAAGTTGCTCATTGTTTGATTGCAACTTAGCCATTTCTTTCTTTGCATTTTCAGCACTACTTAAAGCGTTTTCAATAGATTGTTCGCGCTCTTTGATGGCATTCATGATTGGCTTCCATGCAAATTTGCTCAATAAGAACAACACCGTTAAAAAGGTGAGGGTCATCCAAAATACAAGACCAATTTCTGGGGTAATTAAATTCATGTTGAAATAGAATTGAGATTTTTTTTCGTTTAACTAGTAAACCTGTCGAGCCGCCAACCGCATTTCGACAGGTTTAAGAATTTGAATTAAGCTGTTTTTAAAACAACCAATAGACCAACTACCATCGCGAAGAAAGCAGCACCCTCAACTAGAGCGGCAGTTAAAATCATATTAGCACGGATATCACCAGCAGCCTCAGGCTGACGAGCGATTGATTCAAGTGCGCTACCACCGATACGGCCGATACCAACACCTGCGCCTAAAGCAGCAAGTCCAGCACCTAAAGCAGCAACACCATAACCTAAACCTAGGTTTCCAGCTTCTAAAAGAATTGCATTCATGTGAATTGTATATTAAGGGTTAAACAAAAATTAAAATTAATGAGCGTGTTCAGTTGCATGTTCTTCGTGGTGATGTGCCTCTTCTATTGCAGAACCAAAATAAATGGCAGACAATAAAGTAAATACATATGCTTGTAGAAATGCTACCAGCAATTCCAAAAAGAACATAAAGACAGTAAATAACCAAGATGCGATTCCCACTCCGAAACCTGCACCTAAATTTTTCCCTCCATCACCAAACATGAAAATCAAACTGAAGAATGCCAAAGCAATGATGTGACCTGCAGTAATGTTAGCAAATAGTCGTATCATCAATACGAATGGGCGAAGAAAAACACCTAAGATTTCAATTGGTGTAAGAATGATTAATACCCATTTTGGAACACCTGGCATTGCGAAAATATGTCCCCAGTAATGCGCATTTCCATTGAAACAAGTAATTAAAAAAGTAATAACTGCTAAAGTTAAAGCAATGGCAATGTTTCCTGTAAGATTTGCTCCTCCCGGAAGAATTGGAATTAAACCTAATAGATTAGCAATCCATATAAAAAAGAATACACTCAATAAATAAGGCATGAACTTCTCATACTTTTTACCAATACTTGGTTTTGCGAGGTCATCACGCACAAACATGATAATTGGTTCAACAAAACTTTGCATTCCTCTTGGAGTTTGCCCTGGTCTTTTCGTGTATGCTTTTGCAACAGAAATAAAAATGAAAAGCATTATTCCTGCAACGAAAAACATAGTTAAAACATTCTTGGTAATGCTTAAATCAATTAATGAAGCGTGCTCTACAATTTGACCATTCTCAACTAATTTGATTTTCTCTTCTTCTAAACGGTAAGTATTCTTGCCAACATAATCTTGCAAATGATGCGTTTCGTGGTTGCGGAAATTGTTAGAAGAGAAAATTTCCAAACCTTTATCGGTGTAAACTATAACTGGTAAAGCAATGTGTGTATGTCCCCATAAATGCCAATCGTGTGCATCACCAATGTGTTCAGTAATCATACGACCTGGATCAAATGCCTCAGAATGAACCTCATGACTCTCTTCTGCGTGCATTTCAGTTGTTGCGGTATGCACTTCAGTTGCTGTTGTATCAACAGTTGATATTGAATCAGAATGGTTTGAAGCAGCTGCAGCATGGTCGTGCTGAGCGAAAGAAAATGAAATGATTAAGGTAAATAATACAGTAAAAACAGCGTGAAGTGTAAATTTTGACATAGATAAAACTGTACTCGATGACATATATGAAAGGTTCCTTATTCGCGGTGCAAAAGTAGGAAAAAACATGCACCGCATACTTAGAATTTAAAAAATGATTGTATTTATTTTATTTACCTGATTAACAATTAATTAACTATTGTCAAATTTCAAAGTGTTTCATAGAACGCCCTAAATTCAAATGTAAAAAGACTAATTAAATCGAAGCTATTTACTACCTTCGCCCCTCAAATTATATATATTTATTATGATGAAAGAACTTATCGCTTCGTTTCCTGAGCAACTCGAAGAAGCAATCTCAATTTATAAATCAGCTCATCTAAAACCTTTAAAAAATAAAGTAAGCAATATTCTAATCAGCGGTCTTGGAGGAAGTGGAATTGGAGGAAGCATTGTAGCTGAAATTGCGCAGGCATCGGTTAAAATTCCAATTATAATAGTAAAAGACTATTCCCTTCCAGCTTGGGTAAATGAAAATACCTTGGTAATTATTTCATCTTATTCGGGAAATACAGAAGAGACTTTGCAAGTAATGGAAACCGCTATTGCAGCAAATGCAATGATAATCTGCATCACTTCAGGTGGTAAAGTATTAGAGTTGGCAAAAGAAAATGATTTTAATTACATTCAAATTCCTGGTGGAAACCCGCCTCGCGCTTGTCTAGGCTATTCACTTACGCAACTGTGCGGAATATTGGATTTTTATGAATTTAGCAGCGGTTTCATAACTTCTGTTGAAAATGGAATGAAGTTATTGAAATCTGAAAGAAACCAGATTAAACAAGAAGCAGAAGCCCTTGCAAAATCAATTGCTTTTAGCACTCCTGTTATTTATACTTCCTCTGGTTTCGAAGGAATTGCCATTAGGTTTAGGCAGCAACTCAACGAAAATGCAAAAATGCTCTGCTGGCATCATGTAGTGCCCGAAATGAATCACAACGAATTGGTTGGTTGGGTTGATAAATCGCCAAAAATTGCAGCTTTGTTTTTAAGAAATGAAAATGATTATTACCGCACTGCTAAACGCATGGACATTTGTAAGGAAATAATCTCTCAAATTGCTGGTAAAACGATAGAAATAAATTCTAAGGGTGCAGATACAATTGAGCAAATGTTGTATTGGATTCACTTGGGCGATTGGATTTCTTGGTTTGTTTCTGTGGAAAGAAATGTAGATGCCATGGAAATAAACGTCATTAACCGTTTAAAAGGAGAATTGGCAGATTTGAAATGAGATATGAAAAGCCTAATCTTGAAATAGATATTGTTCACCTAGGAACAATAGACTTTAAGGCTGCTTGGGAAATTCAAGAAATTTATTTTAATAAAGTTGTTGAGCAAAAGCTCTATAACAGAAATACTGAAGTTCAAGTACCAACGAAAAACTATTTACTTGTTTGTGAACATCCTTTGGTATACACACTCGGGAAAAGTGGAAAGGAAGATCACCTGTTGCTTTCAGAACAGCAATTAGAAGAGAAAGGTGCGAAATACTACAAAATAAACCGTGGTGGGGATATTACTCACCACGGACCTGGCCAATTGGTAATGTATCCTATTTTCGATTTGGAGAATTTTTTCACTGATATACATTTGTACTTAAGGTATCTGGAAGAAGCTGTGATGAATACTTTAAAACATTTCGATATTCTATCAGGCAGATTCGAAGGATACACGGGAGTTTGGATAGATGCGAACAAACCATCGGCACGTAAAATTTGCGCCATGGGCATTAAATGCAGCAGATGGGTAACCATGCATGGATTAGCATTAAACGTGAATAACAACCTCGATTTTTTCAATTATATTGTTCCTTGTGGAATCAAAGAAAAAGATGTGAGCAGTGTTCAAAAAGAATTAAACGGTGGAGCAATAACTGTTAATGATGTATCTTCTATTTTAATTGATGATATAATTAAGCAATTTGGAGCCTGTAAAGGCGTTGAAGAAATATTAAATGCTTGATGGCATTAATTTTGGTTCGGCTTTTCTAAATCCCAAAACACTTATGCGTTTTACATCTTTTTTATTGCTTGTGATGATTCCTACTTTCGTGCAAGCCCAACAAGAAGCGATTACCAAAAATTTCGCTTTTAAAAGAGGAGAAAAATTAACCTACCGTGTTCATTATGGTTTTGTAGATGCCGGAGAGGCAACCATAGAAGTAACACAAGACAATTTAAAGTTCGGCAACGACCCCACATACCATTTATTAGGAACCGGAAAATCTTCAGGTTCTTTTGACTGGTTTTTTAAAGTGCGCGACCGTTATGATTCATACATTAGCGAAAGCACCTTATTGCCAAGATTATTTATGCGCAGAGTGGATGAAGGTGGTTTTATTATCAATCAAGATTATTCATTTAACCAAGTAACCAATCAGGTAACAGTAAAACGTGATGGAACGGATAAACCAAGAAATGCCATCAATAAAAAATTTGAAATTCCCGATGCTTGTCATGATATTCTCTCTGCGTTTTACTTTGCAAGAAATGCAGATATCAGCAAAGTGAAAATTGGAGATATTATTAATCTGAATTCCTTTTTTGATGAGGAATTGTTTCCTATGCAAGTAAAAATTGTAGGTCGTGAGGTGCTTAAAACCAAAATGGGTAAAATTCGGTGTATCGCACTCAGACCAATTATTCAAAAAGGAAGAGTTTTTAAAGAAGAAGAAGACCTTACCATGTGGGTAAGTGATGATATGAATAGGATTCCAGTTCGCTTGCAAGCCAATGTATTGGTAGGCTCCATTAAAATGGACATAAAATCAGCAACTAACTTGGCTAATCCGCTGGCAATAGTGGAGAAGTAGTAAATCTTAAGCCGCCATTTTCAATTGCTGAGGCGCTTCCCCGAACTTTTTCATGGTTCTGAAATGACTGGCAATAGCACTTGTAAAACTTGGAATGTAATTGTAAGGAACATTATATTGTTTACACACCTTCTGTACAATTTTGCTAATTGCTGGGTAATGCACATGACTAACTTTCGGAAATAGATGATGTTCTACCTGAAAATTTAATCCTCCAACAAACCAAGAAATTACTTTATTATCCATAGCAAAATTAGAGGTTGTGCGCATTTGGTGAATTGCCCAAGAATCTTCTAAAGTCATTTTTCCTTCTAAATCAGAAGCATCAACAAATTCCATATTGTCAACAACGTGAGCCAGTTGGAAAACTAAAGCCATAGTTAAGCCCATAGCTGCATTCGCTAAAAAATAGCCAGCCAAAAACGGCCCAATACCAACAAAATAGATCGGTACAGCAATATAAAAAACAACATACAACACTTTTGTTACCCAAAAAATAATGTGTTCCTTCATAGGAATGTTATTCATGGGTGTTCCATTTATACTTCTTTTTAAATACTTTTCTAAATCGGTAACTAAAGCCCAAAGAATGCTGGAAACAGCATACAAAGGAACCATATAAATGTGTTGATATTTATGAATGGGCTTATATGGTTGAGAATCGCAATGGCGCAACACAGGAGATTTTGCAATATCGTCGTCAACTCCATCAATATTAGTATATGTATGATGAATAATGTTGTGCTTTATTTTCCAGATAAATGCATTAGAACCTAAGGCATTCATGGTTAAACCCATTAAGTAATTGATTCTTTTACTTTCAGAATAACTCCCGTGATTGGCATCGTGCATTACACTAAAACCGATGCATGCCAAAAAGAAACCTAAGATAACACACAGCAATAATTCCAAACCAACAGGAAGACCTCTTGAAAGCAGAATAATGTAGATGGCTGCACAAGCAGGAATCAAAAGGATGGATTTTAAATACAACCTCCAATCACCTGTTTGTTTAATGTTATTTTCTTGAAAGTAAT
Source organism: Bacteroidota bacterium (assembly GCA_027490225.1). Taxonomy (GTDB): domain Bacteria; phylum Bacteroidota; class Bacteroidia; order M30B66; family M30B66; genus JAIXYK01. The sequence continues at coordinate 53,405 of JAIXYK010000006.1, forward strand.
TTCTCACTTCTGCATTAACTGTTTCAGAAAATGAGTTGTTTTTGTTGTTGAATGTTACTTTTTTCAAATCGAAAAGATTTTTGCAAATATAGATTTAAATGAAAAGACAGAAAAACGAGTTAATTGTTTACTACAAGGACATAATCTCAGCTATCTGCAAGATGGTTTCGTTTATTTCTGAATTGTGTTTTACAGCTTTGGTTAATGGTATGTGCGTTACTTTTCCTGACACTTGACCAACCATTATTCTATTTTTCCCTTCTAACAGAGAAGTAACTGCTTCGTATCCTAAGCGAGTTGCCAAAACCCTGTCCATGCAAGTAGGAGAACCTCCTCTTTGAATATGACCCAGAATGGCGACTTTGGTTTCGTATTTATCAAACTTTTGCTTCACAATCTCGGCTACTTTGTAAGCTCCTCCCGCATCATCACCTTCTGCAACAATAATTACACAACCAGTTTTTTTGCGGCTCCAACCTCTTTCGAGCACTTCAACTAGTTTATCAATATACGTTGTTGTTTCGGGAATTAAAATGGCTTCTGCACCGCATGCAATGCCGCTTCTCAATGCAATTAAACCTGCATCTCGCCCCATTACCTCAACAAAAAATAAGCGATTATGAGAAATTGCTGTATCTCGAATATTATCAACAGCTTGTACCACAGTATTGATTGCTGTATCATAACCAATGGTAAAATCGGTTCCAAACAAATCATTGTCAATTGTTCCGGGAATTCCAATAACCTTGATATCTGGATATTTTTTGGCAAGCGCTTCTGCTCCTCTAAAAGAACCATCACCACCAATTACAACTAAGCCATCAACTCCTCGGGTTTTCAAGTTTTGATAGGCCGTATCTAAGCCTTCTTCTGTTTTATAACGAAGGCTTCTGGCTGTTTTCAATATTGTACCGCCACGTTGAATAATATTCCCAACATCGGCCGAGGAAAGTTCCTTTAATTCATTGTGAATCAATCCTTCATAACCACCAATTACACCACTAATTTTACAATTATGATAAATAGCTGTTCGAACAACTGCTCTGATACAGGCATTCATTCCGGGAGCGTCTCCGCCTGAAGTTAATACTGCAATATGTTGCATAATTTTCAGCGTGTTATTTTCACACAAAGGTAGGTATAGAATGGAAATTAAAAACTATTGAAAGCTTTTAGGGTGATAATTAACTTTAAATTAATCAAGGAACAAATTCGAAAGCTCCTAAATCTGGGGCTGTATCTGCAACGCGACTGTTACCTAAAATATCATCAGGAATGGAAGGTATTTGATTTACGAAACTCAAATTTCCTCGGTCTTTGGCTGGAGAATCGCTTTGAAACCGATAATCTTGATTGGTATTGTTTTTAAATTTTGGGTCTTCATTTAATACCATGTTTGTAAAATTCGCTGTATTGTTTAAGTCAACATCAGGATTATCAATTTTCATCAGCGTATTACTAAAGTTCCAGTTGAATTGGGCTTCTGGTCTTCCAACGGCAATGAGTTCGTTTCCGTTGGTAATGTTTCCGTAAATTATTCCATTGGTAAAACTAAAATTCATGTCTGCAACTACAGTCGCTGAATTAGTTTCTAAGAAATTTGAAATGGCGCAAACAGGCTCCGTTCTTACGGTTTCGCTCCAATAATTGGCAAAAGTACAATGCCTGAAGTTGTAAGTACCTCCACCAGCAGCCAATAAAGCATATGAACCGCAATTGCTCACTACACAATTACTTGCATCTAAGTTATAATTGTTGGCATACAATCCATAGGTACGCATATTTCGAATGCGGGTATTGGTAACTACCAATTTACGGTCAGTAGCCGGATCAAACTCTGTAATTAATTCAGCTTGAATACCAATATTACCATTTTTAATAACTGCATAATTGATGGAATTGCCAGTACTTCCCTGATTTATCCAAATTCTGTCCCATTGTCCAGGCGATTCTCTGTATTCTTCTTCTTTCCTCACACCTTTAAAAACCACAGAATCTTGCAGGGTGCCATTCACATTCAACCTTCCACCCGGAAAAATCCATAAACCTGAGTTATTATACATGTAAACCTCAGTTCCTGCTTCAATCTGCAAAGAACAAGTATCAACCACCAAGTAACCAATAACTACTTTTGGTTTTTCATTGGTCCAAACCGTTCCGCAATCCAGCACAGAATAAGCCGGTAATCCATTGGTTGGAAACTCTGTTGGTCTGTAAAAATCTGCATTTCTGCCATAAGCAAGCAATTTTACTTTTTGCTCATTTCCATTGGTTTCAAAAAGAATGCTGTCTTCTACTACAAATGGATTGGCCTCGTTATTTGGGTCTACTGTAACCTCAGCAAAAACAAAAATGCTATCGTTTGCACCAATCTCAAGGTCAGAAATTGCTGTTCCTGGAATTCCATCCACATTCATTCTAAAAAATGAATTAGCTCCACCAGCTAAGCGTATAGATGAAATATTGACACGTTGGTTACTGTTATTATACACCTTAAACCGCTGTGTAGTGGAGCCAAGGGTTACAAAAACCGTATCGAAATAAACGGTATCAACAGAAAATTCAAGGTTAAAATTGCTGTCAGTATTGATTACATCTTTCTTACAAGATTGCAAAAATGCAATCAGAACAAAAAAGAGACTTACCGAAAGAAGAGAATATTTGAAAAGCTTCAACTAAATTATTTTACAGGGAATGAAACGCTAAAAGTACCTATTTCGTATTGCAATCTTAAGCACGCTTAAACTTTAACTGCAAGCGTTCTACTGGCCTGCCTTTAACAATATGTTCATCAACAATTTCTTGCACATCGTTTAATTGTACATTGCCGTAAAAAACACCATCTGGATACACCACTACTGTAGGACCCGATTCGCATAAATCAATACAACCAGCTTTTTGAGCCCTGATTGGAACATCAAGGTGATAATCGTTGATTGCTTTTTTAAATGCAACTGTTAATGCCAAACCATGTTCTTCACCACAACTTGGGCGTGGCGCATTTGCAGGACGTTGGTTTGTACAAATAAATATATGCTTGCTGTATTTTAAATTTTCTTCCATGGGTGCAAAATAAACGAACAATCTGTAATTAAAACAGTTTAATTGAATAAACATATGAAAACTATCTTAATAACTGGCGGCACAGGTTTAATTGGAAAGCATTTAGCGCCAATGTTAAAAGAAAAAGGGTATAAACTGCACTTACTAAGCAGAAACTCTAAACCTGTGTATCCATTCGATGCAGTTTTTACATGGAACTACAAAACGGGAACAATAGACAAAGCGGCATTTAAAGGCATTACACATGTTATTCACCTGGCGGGTGCTGGTATCGCTGACCAAAACTGGACACATGCCCGAAAAAAAGAAATTTTAGAAAGCAGAGTAAATACTGCAGCATTGCTTTTAGATTGCTTAAAAGAACAATCCATTCAATTAGAAGCTTTTATTGGAGGTTCTGCCATTGGCTGGTATGGCGCACAAACAGAATCTCTGCTCCATACCGAAGTAGAACCAGCCGCAGCTGATTTTATGGGCGAAACCTGCAGGGTTTGGGAAAGGGCTGCTGATTTGTTTGAAAATAATGCAAAACGGGTAGTTAAAATAAGAACAGGAGTTGTATTGACTAAAGAAGGCGGAGCACTTCCAAAAATGATGGAACCTTTTAAATATCATTTAGGTGCTGCATTAGGAACAGGAAAACAACAAATTCCTTGGATTCATATAGAAGACATCTGCAAAGTATTTTTGGAAGCTATTGAAAACGAAAGTTATACAGGACCAATAAATGCAGTTGCAACCGAAGAGTGCACCAATAAAGCGTTCAGCAGAACATTAGCTACTGTTTTGGGGAAATCTTTGCTTCCATTACCTGTGCCCAGCTTTGTTATCAAACTGATTTTTGGTGAAATGTCTGTTGTAGTCTTAGAAGGCAGTCGTGTGGGCAATGCCAAATTGAAAAATATTGGATTTAAATTTTCATTCGAAGAATTAAGCGGAGCAATTCGGAATTTACTAAAGAAATAAGATTTCTAAACTTTCCATAGTGCACATACATATTCAAAATCTAAAGATTTAAAATTCATTACTTCTTCAAATCCAGCAAGTTGTGCATATGCTCTAATTTGTGATTCAGTAAATTTCTGAGAACGTTCTGTATTTATCTTCTCTGCAGCTTTAAATTCAACATTAAAAGATAATTCCTCAAAATGTATTGTTTGTTGTACGGTACTTTCTAAGAAACTCAATGCGGCTTGTTGTTTTTCGTCAAAAATAGGAGCATGTTTCCATTTATCTAAATCGAAATTGGCGCCTAATTCTCGGTTCATTCTTCGCAACAAATTCAAATTAAATTCTTTCGTAACGCCAGCTTTATCGTTATATGCAGCTAATATTGTTTCTGGAGCTTTTACCAAGTCAAAACCAATGAGGACATATTCTCCTTTATTAAGATTTTGGTTGATTTGCTTTAAAAATATTTGCATCTCTTCCAAAGTCATGTTTCCAATATTAGAACCAAGAAAAAGTACTAACTTTTGTTTATCAGCCTTAACTTTTAATATTTCAAGTGCTTCGAAATATTCAGCTTGTTGAGGAAATATTTTTAAACCAGGAAATTCTTGTAAAACAGAATTCTTCAAAGAATCTAGGGCATTTCCTGAAATATCGATGGGAAGATATTCAACCTCAATCTTCATTTCTATTAATTTCCTCAATAAGATTTTTGTCTTAATGCCATCACCTGCGCCCAGTTCAATAAGTTGGAGTGATTTATTTGCGTCAACAAAAGATAAAATGCTGGCTGCATTTTCTGTAAGCAAATCGAATTCTGTTCGGGTTAAATAATACTCAGGCAGAGCCATTATTTCCTGAAACAAAGCATCTCCTATTTGGTCATATAAAAACCTTGAAGGAATTGATTTTTCCGAACCATTAAGCCCTATTAAAGTGGCTTTTCCTAAATCAGAAAGCTTTTTGTCCATTTATTTTGCCAACCTCAACCCTGTAAATTGCCACCTTGCAGTTGGGGGAAAGAAATTACGGTATGTTTTTCTGGAATGATCCGCTGCTGTAGCCAATGAAGCTCCACGTAATACCATTTGATTGATCATAAATTTTCCATTGTATTCACCAATTGCGCCTTTTGGTTTTTCGAACCGAGGATAGGGCAAATAAGCAGAATTGGTCCATTCCCACCTTCTGCCCCAGTTGAGTGAATCTGCTGCAGCTTCCCATTCAAATTCTGTTGGTAGCCTTTTTCCTGCCCATTCTGCATAAGCCGCGGCTTCGTAAAAACTAATGTGCATTACTGCCGCATCGGGCGATAAAAGTTTTCTGCCATTCAGCGTATAAGTGCTCCAGCCCTCGTTTTCATTATTTTCCCAATATAATGGCGCATAAATGTTTTCTTTTTTCAACCATGCCAAAGCATCAGCATGCCAAAGCAAGGGTTTTTCATAACCACCATCTTCTATAAATTCTGCCCATTCTACATTTCTCACCAAGGAATTTGCAATTGAAAATTCTTCCAGATAAACCTTATGTTGCCCCAGTTCATTATCAAAACAAAACCCTTCACCTTCAAAACCAATTGTTTGTAATCCTTCAGGAATTGTTATCCAATCTGTTTTTTGCCATTCGTCTTTATTTTCACCAAGCTCTACAACTTTAATGTCTAAAGGATTTTGGCCAAATGAATACTTCAAATCCGTATACATTAACTCCTGGTGCTGTTGCTCATGCTGGAGACCTAATTCGAGCAAATCATCCATCAAATTATTTTCAAGTTTCATTTCCAGTAGCTCGGCCATGTGTGTATCCACATACGCTCGGTATTCTAGAATTTCTCTTACTGTTGGGCGCGATAAATAACCTCGTTCGCTCCTAACAGTTCTGGTGCCCTGTGTTTCATAATAGCTATTAAACAAAAAGTCGTAAGCCTCATGGTATTCCTTGTATTTCGTATGAAATGGTTTCAAAACAAAAGTTTCGAAAAACCAAGTAGTATGGGCAAGATGCCATTTCAACGGACTAACATCTTCCATTGGTTGCAACACAAAATCCTCTGGTTCTAATGGAGCGCAGATATTTTCAGTTTGCTGCCTTATTTCGTTATACCTTTCTAGCATTAGTGACCAATAATTCCTTGTTCAAATTTACATACCTCTTTCAATGTTTCCTCATTGTTTATCATAGAAGTTTGCTCTTTCACATAACCTGTCCCAATATCATACACCCAACCATGCAACCAAGGATTTTTTCTTTCATTCCATGCATTTTGTACAATATTGGTTTTGCCCAAGTTGTATACCTGTTCTATTACACTTAGTTCTACCAAGCGGTTAAAGCGTTCACTTTCGTTCAAAACCTCCAATTGTTTCCAGTAAAAGTTCTGTGTATCCTTTATTTGACGCAGCCAGTTATCAATCAAGCCATATTGATGAGTTCCCATAGCAGCCTTCACTCCACCACAACCGTAATGACCACAAACAATTACATGCTCTACTTTTAGCACCTCTACTGCATATTGCAAAACACTTAGCATGTTCATGTCAGTTTGTATAACAAGGTTTGCAATGTTGCGATGCACAAATATTTCACCAGGTTGCGTTTTGGTTATTTCATTGGGCGGCACACGGCTATCGGCGCAGCCAATCCAAAGCACTTTTGGTTCTTGACCTTTAGCAGAATTTACAAAAAAGTTAGGGTCTTTGGCAAGGTGTTCTTGCACAAAATTTTCGTTATTTTCTAAGAGTTGTGTTATGTAATCTTTCATAATTATTGGGGCGGCAACCGGGCTATCGTTTCAAGCTCCTACGGAGGCTTTCCACTTCTATCCCTGCCGCTTACAGGTAAAATTAAAAATTCGGCAGCAATTTAGGCAATCGTAGATTAAGAGAAATTTAAGTTTGGCGTTCGTTCTATTAAAAAATCTTAGCATACAGCTGCTGCTCAGCTTCTGCATGAATATGCGCATGGTCCAAAATTTCAAACACGTTGTTTTTAATAGTATGAGCAATGTCGCCCGTTGGCAAGTCGTTGCAATCGAGACCAAATGGGTCTTCTATTTCTTCGGCCATCATTTCTACACCAATAAATGCAAAGAAAACAAACATTACTGCAGGTATTGCCCAGTAACCCATTTCAGGAGCCATTGCAATGGGCATTAAAATGGCGTAAGCTGTAATAAATACTTTTAAATATACATTGTACGAAAATGGAATTGGTGTTTTCTTAATTCGTTCGCAAGCACCTGCAATGTCCATCAAGGCTTGCATGTGTGGTTTGTAATTCAAAATATCTTCCCCAGTAATAATTTTTTCTCGGTACTGGTGTTCTACCAATTGGTGAATTTGCGCGCTAATGTAATTTGGCAAGTGTTGTTTTTTAGGATAGTTAACTTTATCTTCTTCTGTTAAGAAAATCAATTCTTCTATTTTAACTCCTCCGCGTAAATGTTCTTTTAAGGCAATTGCAAAATTGGCAATCAAAGCAGAGATTCTATGTCTTGTTTTATGATCTTCCAAAGGAATGGTGCTGTGCGCTGTAATAGCTAAATTCCTGCTATTGTTAACCAAAGCTCCCCACAATTGGCGGCCTTCCCACCAACGGTCATATGAGGTGTTGGTCCTGAAAACCAACAAAATACTGAGTACAATTCCCAGTAAAGAGAAAACAGAAGTAGAAAACGAAAAGCTTTCCATATTAAATACTTCTAATTCCAATACACATACTACAGCTGTAAAAACTCCAATGGAGCCAACTGAACGCATTATTTTGGTCATTGTCCAAGACCTGAACAAATGTGTAATATCTTTTAGCCAATGTTTATTTGATTCGTAAACTATCATACATAATTATTTTTCAATTTTAAATCAATCCAATTAAACTTCAGCTAAATAGCGGTGTACAAACGAAATAGCCATTGCACCTTCGCCAACAGCCGAAGCTACACGGTTCATAGCTCCCGAACGCACATCTCCCGCAGCAAAAATCCCTGGAATACTTGTTTCTAATAGATATGGTTCACGAGGTTGTTTCCAGTTTTTCTTAAAATCATCTTTCAATTGCAAATCTCTTCCAGTAAGCACAAAACCCTTGTCATCTTTAAATAATTCATCAGGTGTCCAATCTGTAAATGGTTTTGCACCAATAAAGATGAATAATGCTGCGGCATCAAAACATTCACTTTTATTCTCTTTGTAAAATTTAATTTTCACCCTTTCTAAACTATCTCCTCCTTCTACGCTTTCTATTTCCGAGTTTCCTAAAACAGCAATGTTTGGGGTTTCTGCAATTTGGTCTATAAGGTAAGAAGACATGGTTGCAGTTAAATCGGGTTTTCTTATTACAATAAATACATTTTTCGAAAACTTGCTCAAATACATGGCTGCTTGACCCGCGCTGTTTCCGCCTCCAACTATATAAACATCTTTGTCTTTGCAGGCATGTGCTTCAGTGTTGGCTGCACCATAATACACACCAGCACCTGTAAATTGTGCCAAACCTTCCGTATCTAATTGTCTGTAAGAAACGCCAGAAGTAATAACCAAACTTTTGGTTGTAATGATTGCTCCATCTTTTAAATGCAACATTTTATATTGGTCGCGCAACTCAATTTTTACGACTTCTTGCGGACTTAACATTTCTGTACCAAAACGAGTAGCCTGTGTTACAGCTCTTCTGGTTAAATCTGCACCGCTTAATCCTGTGGGAAAACCTAAGTAATTTTCAATTCTTGAAGATGTTCCGGCTTGTCCGCCAGGTGCATGTTTTTCTATGACCAATGTTTTTAATCCTTCCGATGCTCCATAAACTGCCGCTGCCAATCCCGAGGGCCCTGCTCCAATAATTGCTACATCATACAAATCTGAAGATGCCGATGGATTTAATCCAATTTTTTTTGCGATATCAGTAATTTCAGGATTTACAGAGAAACTTCCATCTTGGTAAAACACAACAGGTAATTGCGATGTTTTTAATCCATTAATTTCTAACAACTCAGTTGCTTTCTCATTGGTAAGCAAGTCTAGCCATTGAAATGGAAACAAATTGCCAGATAAGAAATCCTTCACCGCATGCGATTTTGGGGAATATTGATAGCCAACCACACGAATTCCAGCATAATCAGGAATTACAGTGCTTTGCCATTCCTCTAACAAATCATCCAACACTGGAAACAACTTTTCCTCTGGCGGATCCCATGGTTTCATGAGGTAATAATCTAAATGTACATCATTAATCGCCTTGATTGCTGCGTCTGTATCAGAATAAGCAGTAAGCAAAACGCGTTTCGCATCGGGAAAAAATTCCCTGGCTTTTTCTAAAAAATCAACACCTTGCATTTCAGGCATTTTCTGGTCAGAAAGAAAAAGTGCTACCGATTCGCCTTTATTTTTTAATTCCTGCAAGCTTTCCAGCGCTTCATTGGCCGAAATGGTGCTCAAAATACGGTAATCGTTTCGGTATCGGGATTTTAAATCGCGGGTTACGGCTCTTAAAACCTGTTGGTCATCATCAACACAAAATAGTATGGCTTGTTTCATTATTTCTTTTTAGTTGAATGGAATACATACTTCAAATTCGGTTCTTCCAGGTTCTGAAATTACAGTAACTTTTCCATTGTGTTGCTTAACAATTCTATTTACCACATCTAAACCCAGACCTGTGCCTTTTCCCATTTCTTTGGTAGTAAAAAACGGGTCGAAAATTTTATTTTTAACTTCTGCAGGAATTCCTGGACCATTATCAGTTAGTGAAACCTTTAAGAAATCTCCATCTTTTCTTGTATTTATGGTTAGCGTTGGATTTGATGTATTTTCTAATGCATCAATGGCATTGTCAATTAAGTTCGTCCACACCTGGTTGAGTTCGCTGATATACACTTTAGCTTCTGGTAAATCTTTCTGAAAATCCTCAATCAATTGAATATTGTTCTTCTTGAATTTATGGTTCAACATGGTCATGGTATTTCGAATTCCATCGTGAATATTAGACAATTGCTTATCTGCAGCTTTGTCCATATGCGTGAAATTTTTAACCGAAGCAACCAAATCTGAAATGCGTTTAGATGCTTCCTGAATGTCGCTCACCATTTTGTCTGTAATTAAGTTGTTGTTTATCCAACCCAGCACCGGACTTAAATCTTTTTCAGGAATTGTTTCTACAAAAAAATCGAAATCCTCATCTGTAAATCCAAATTCTACAAAGTTTTCAGCTATTTCGTAGGCATTATCAATATTGTGTACTTCTAACCAATCTACCAATTCATCTTCACAGGCGGCGCGTTCCATCAAACTCAGTTTTGTGCTTGCTCTGTCAGGATTGTTTAAATGATTAAACAACCTATTATTTAAAGCATCTACTTGTTCATTCGTCATTCCAATTTCAATCACCCTTTTAAATGTTTCGGGTTGTAATTGCAAATGTTGCATTAATGAAGTAGAACTTCTCACAATTGCCGCTGCAGGATTATTTAACTCATGGGCTAAACCAGCGCTTAGTTTTCCCAAAGCCATCATTTTCTCATTCTGCGTTTGCATTTGGGTAAATTCCCTTACACGCGTAGTCATTTCATGCACAAAACGAGTGGTCAATTCGTGGTGCTCCCGAATCATTTCCGGGAATTTTGTTTTTGGAAAGGAGAGAATAGTCGCCTTTTTTGATACAATTCCTTCAGCCCGGCCAACAGTAGCGCGAGAATAAGGCAAATTGCCAGTCAAATCGCCTGAATTAAGTACGTATAATTCGCGTTGTTGACCATTTTGCGAGAAGCGAATTTTCACCTCTCCAGCAATCATTATATGCGTAAAATCAAGCGGTTCGTTTGGCTTAAAAAGGTATTCCCCATCTTCAAGATGAAGTATAGTTGCCTCCTTTACATACCATTCAATTTGTTCTATTGGTAAATCCTTAAAAATTTCAAAATCTTTAAGGATGTTTATGGCTTCGGATTGTGTCATTTAATTAAGAAAGTATTTTAGAAGCACTTTTTATGGTGCTAGTTTATTTTGTCCAATATCGCAATTTTAAAACTAGTTTAAATACAAGTTCTAAAACTTAGGTATTTCAAATAAAATACCACCGCCTTTATCGGACAAAATGGCTTTCTTAATTTAACAACTCGAACCCGCAATAAGGAACCAAAGCTTTTGGAATCCTAATACCTTCTGGCGTTTGGTGATTTTCTAACAAGGCTGCCACAATGCGTGGAAGCGCCAATGCTGAACCGTTTAAAGTATGCGCTAAACGTGGTTTTTGCTCGCCTTCTTTGAAACGCAATTTCAACCTGTTGCTTTGGAAAGCCTCAAAGTTAGAAGTTGAACTCACTTCCAGCCATTTTTGCTGTGCAGTAGAATACACTTCCATGTCGTAAGTAAATGCAGAAGCAAAACCCATATCGCCTCCGCATAATTTCAATACACGATAAGGTAATTCTAAGTCTTTCAGTAAGTTAGTAACATGGTTGCGCATTTCTTCCAAAATCTTGTACGATTCATCAGGATGTGCAATTTGAACAATTTCCACTTTATCAAACTGGTGCAAACGATTCAATCCACGCACATCTTTTCCATAAGAACCAGCTTCTCTTCTGAAACATGGCGTATAGCCACAAGATTTTATTGGTAAATCTTCTGCTTTTTGAATGGTGTCCCTAAAAATGTTGGTGATTGGAACTTCAGCAGTTGGAATCATGTAGTACTGATCTTCCTGCATGTAGTACATTTGACCTTCCTTATCTGGCAATTGACCAGTTCCAAAACCAGAATCTGCATTTACCATTAATGGAGCCTGGTATTCGGTATAACCAGCTGCTGTAGCGCGTTCTAAAAAGAAATTAATTAAAGCGCGTTGTAATTTTGCTCCCTTGCCTTTGTAAAATGGAAAACCTGCGCCAGTTACTTTTACACCTAATTCAAAGTCAATAATATCATACTTCTTCGCCAAATCCCAATGTGGTGTAGCGCCTTCATGCAAGACAGGAATAGTTCCATGTT
>JAIXYK010000028.1 GCA_027490225.1 Bacteroidota bacterium
ATTCCTGTAGTTGATGCATTAGAAACTAATCTTAAATTACCGTTGGTAGTTAATGTACCATTAGTTGGTCTAACAATACCTCTTACACTTTGAATACCTGAAGTAATAGCAAGTGTACCACTTGATTTATCAACAGATAAATTTTGGAATGTAGTGGCACCAGTAAGCGTTTGAGCGCCTGTGCCATTAAACACAACCTGTCCAGCACCTGAAACTGTATTCCCAATACTATTCCAGTTTCCACTTACATTTAATGACTTACCAGTTTGAATAACAAGGGTTGCTAGACCAAGTGAATTATTAAAAGTTATATTTCTTACATTTCCATTTAAACCAGCAAGAGGAATAATTGGGTCATTTGTTCTATCAAAAATCTCTGCATCCAAAGAGGCTGTTGGAACCAAAAATGGGCTCCAGTTTTGTGCAAGGTTCCAATCTGTGCTTACAGTACCTTCCCAAACAATTGCAGTAGTTAAGAATGGAGTAACATCTGACCAAGGACTATTTCCACAAATAGCATTTACAGCTCTTACTCTATAATAGTAGATGTTTCCTGCAACTAAGCCTGTAACCGGATAAGTTAATACGTTTCCAATATTGCCACTGAAAATAGTAGTGCCAAATGTATTTGAAGTTCCATATTCCAAAAAGTATGAAGTTGCTGTAGCGGATGCATTCCAGCTTATATTTACAGAAGTTGCGGTGTTATAATTAAACGTTGTGAAAGCTGGTGCAATTAAAAGAGGTGCAACAGTTACAGAAAAATCGTTAGAAACTCCTGTTCCGCATGAGTTGTAAGCAGTTGCTCTAACAACAAAATCAGAAGTTACATTGCTCACTATACCTGTAGAGATATCAATTGTAGCTCCTCCACTGAAAATAGAATACTCCATTAAAGTAGCACTAGGCTCTGTGGCTGTATAAGTGCTTGTTGCACCAAAACATAAGTTAGCCGCACCTGCAGTAAATGTTGGGGTTCCAACGTTTTGAATAATCGTTTGTGACCCAATGGTAAAACTATTGTTTCCATTATTTGCATCAGCACCGCCGTTTGGGAAGCTGGTAGTTGCAGAAACAGCAATTGGTGAAACCCCAGTTGGGAAAATATATGAGCCAATAGACAGGTTAGCACTGCCTGAAGCTGCAATACCTAATGGAACACCCGTTCCTAATGTAAAAGGTGTTTGCGCTATGCCATCAATGGTTAAAGTTACTGTAACATTATTAAGGATATCGGTACCGTAATTATTTACAGTAACACTTACTGGCACATTAGCACCTTCGCATATTGGAGAAGGTAGGTTTATTGCAGAAACGCCTGCGTCGCTTGGTAAGAATGCATTTGCAATTCCAATCTCAAATACTCCAAGAGAAGTGATACCTGAAGCAGAATAAATATATGGATTAGCTCCCGAAAGTGTTGCCGCAGTTTGTGTCCAAACGCCCCCAGATAGTCGGCCAATCCATTTTTCTGCTGCATTTCTAACAAATAACGCCCCTTCTTCACCTGTTTGTGCTACAGGAGCATTCCATTGCGCATCTATTGATAAGTTACTTCCTCCTCCAACTGTTTCATTTATATCCCAGTTACGTTGTACAATTTTAGTAGTTAGCACTTCACTTCCAGCAGGCCCATCATTTAAAATTACACCATAAGTATCAGAAGTTCCTGCGTTAGTTAATGAAATTGGATTGTAAGAAGTTCTTCCAACTGGGAAACGAACAGCAGTTGCTCCAACAGTTTGTAGGAACCTTCCTGTTCCATTCGTATTTACAAATGAATTTGCATTACCGCCAAAAAGGTTTGCTTGCGTTCCTGAATAAGTTAAGTTAAAGTTCCCAAGATTAATATCACCATTGGTTAAATTTAAATTATTAGTAACCGATAATGCTTGTGTTAAATTTAAACCGGCACCTGAATTATTCATAATTGCAGTGAACAAAGTTGGAACACCAGATAAAGATTGCGGTGTAACGCTTGTTCCAATAAAAGTTACATTTCTATTGTTAGAAGTAAAAGTTCCTGTATTAGTAAAATCGCCTCCAACTTCTAAATCTCCAAAAGCAGCAGCAGAAAGAACGAGCGTTCCTTGGTTAATTAGATTTCCTCTAACTCTTAATGCGGCTGTCATGTCGGGCCCTGTCATTCTAAATGTTGAACCTAAATCGATGGTTAAATTCTCTCCCATTTCATGAATAAATGTTGTTCCATTTACTCCTGCAACAAAAGTTGTGTTATTGGATACTCTTACAGATTTTAATGTGGTTGCATCCCATTCTGTATTTCTATTATATGTTCCTCCTCCATTGTATAACAGCAATGAACCAGCTTCATAAATAGGGGCATTGTTGGCAATGTAACTTCCTGCTCTAAGTTCTAGTGTTCCAAATAAACGACCTCTAATTCCGCCAACTCCAAAGTCAATTCCACCATTGGTAAAGCAACGAACATTGTTGAATGAAGTTTGAACTCCTGTAGAAATTGTAACTGTTCCATTTATGAAATCTAATGTGCTTGTACCTCTGTTGAAAGTAGCGTTATTAGTAAAATTCCCGACACTTGCGTATTCAATAGTACCAGAATTTGCATTAAAAATACCATTATTAATAAGGTTTGCTGGATTAGAACCATCGTAAGCTGTTATTGTAATCTTATCTGTCAATAAATTAAATGTTCTTGCAGTATTTACGCGGAAAGTATTAACAGTAATATTATTTAATAAATCAACTCCTGCAGCGGTATTGTCAATAGTTAAATATCCAAAAGTTAAGGGGCCAGAAACTGTGATGGATTGTGGACCCGTTCCTGCAAACCTCGAATCTCTGTTATTTGAATTCAATACTGCGGTTGCTGAAGAATTCCAATTTCCACTAAGAATTAAATCACCACCAATATTGGTAGATTGGGTGTAAGTACCATTTAGATTAAAATTACCTAAAACGGTTAAATCAAAGGCACTTGCGCCTTGCGTTAATGTTGAACCGTTATCGATTGTGAAACTACCAGAAATATTTCTACCAACTGCAGTGCCTGCATCAATATTTAAAGATGTATTCCCTGTAACCAAAACATTTGTTGGATAACCAGCTCCACTTGTTGACCTCCATTCATTACTTCTGTTGTAAGGGCCTCCTGTATTGTATTTTAATGTTGCAGACGGTCCGTAGTTTGGTCCATTAGCTGAAATTACAAATCCGTTTGGTAAGATTTCCATTTCATTATTAATGGTTGGAACTGTCGTAAATGTTGTGTTTCCATTTAACTGTAAATTATTAAATGCAATGGCATTAGCGCCATTTACAACCCCTAAATTGGAAAATGCAATTGTTCCTGTGGTTAAATTTTGAACAATACCTGAACTATTTGTAATAAAACCAGGAGATTCAAAAGTAAGGGTAACACCATTGTTAATAGACAAAGAACCTCCTGCATTGAAAGTTATTCCTGAAGGGTTTGGTGGTGCTGCTGCTAATGTCATCGCATGCAATAGGCAAACATTTGCTTCTGTTGGAGGAACCGAATTTCCAACCCAATTAGTTCCTATGTTCCAATTACCTGCAGCAGCAGTTTGGTAGCAAGATTTAATTCCATTGATGTTACCAACAACAAAATTAACTGTAGGATTTAAAGAACCTGTAAATGGTTGTGATAAAGTAGATAAACTGAAATATGGGTCAGTTCCAGAGGTTGCATTGGCAGCTCTCACTACATAATTACCAGCAATAAAAGTTCCGTGATAAACTGCGCTAGTAGGATCAAAATTGGCACCTTGAGCACCAAACCACCCGAATGTTGTTCTTAAATTTGAGCCTCCGCTAACTGCTTCGGTAATTCTCCATTCTAGATTTACCATTTGTAAATTATCATTCACCGCATCAGTAAAAGTTGGAGCATTTACAACTCTTACTGAAATGTTATCTCCAGTTCCTGAATTATTCAATGTAACTGGGCCGAATTTTGTCGTAGTTCCAACAGGGAACCAATCATCTCCACCATTAACAGGTTGTGTTACAACACCTGTACCACCTGTAACGATGTATGCTGTTTCATTTCCTCCATCAAAAAACGCCGTCCCTGTTAAAGTTATATTGTTGTTTCCTAAGTATACATTTCCATCGTTAATTTGGAAACGCTGGTTCACATTGATGTTATTGTTTAATGTAAGTCCTGTCGCCGAAGTGTTGTTAATCCTAATAAATGCGAAGGTTGTTACACCCGTAATACTTTGTGCTACAGTACCGTTAAATACAACTTCTCTGTTATTCGGAGAAAAAGTTCCTGTTCTCGTGAAATTTCCTCCAATAAACCAATCTCCACTCGAAGTAGATAAAGAGATATTACCATCCATTACCACATTTCCTAGAACATTAAAGTTTACGGTTGTTACTTGTCCACCCCAGTCTAAATACATGTTTGAACCAGTGTTAACATTTAAATCACCGCCCATATTTAAAACAGTACCAGTGTTACCATTATCACCAGGTCTAAAAGTTGTATTGTTGCTTATTGTAACATTATGCGGATAACCTCTTCCAGAAGCTGCATTCCATTCGTTTCCTCGACCAAAACCTCCGCCTGTGTTGTATTGTAAGGTTGCTCCTGTTGCGTAAAACGGAGCGTTGGTATTAACAAAACCACCTGAATTAATTCTGAAAGTTCCTCCATTTTGTATGGTAACCGTTTGTGCTCCAAAATTTACTCCACCTGATGCAAAAACATTATATGGAGAACTGTTCCCGTTTATTGCACCAGAACCATTAAAATTGAGTGTTCCTCCTGTTGTTCCTGTTGCAAAATCTCCTCCTGTATCATTTACCAAACCTGCATTAGCAATGTTTAATGTTTGACCAGTTCCAATAGCCAATAATCCAGATGTTAGATTTAATGTTGGAGTTGTTAAGCCTGAAAAACTCATTGAAAGGGTGAACGATGCGGATAAAGAAACACCTAAAGAATTTACAGTATTCGCAGTTGGAGTTGTTGTAAAAGTCCCACTTGATTGATTAGCGGTTCCATTATAGGTATAATTGGCTCCAGAACTAAATGTTCTGATAGAAGTTTGCACGGCACCAGTGGCGCCAGATGAATTAATTCCCGCAGCGTTTCCAATTGTAATATTTGCACCAGATGCTAAGTTAAATTCTCCTAAACCATTCACTTGGAATGTTGAGGTAATTAAACCTCCTCCGCTATTTACAGTTAGCACTTTACCTGTTCCAATTGTTGGAGAAACATTTAAAGTAACATTGTGAGTAGAAAGTATATCTACATTATTATTATTTGCAGGAGGAATGGTAGTGTTTTGCCAAACTGTACCATCAAAATACTGCCAAACTGCTGTTCCTGTGTAGTTTCCAGATGCGCGTGTTCTGTAATTTGCAATTGTTTCATCCGCAGGTGTATTTACTGTAATTACATTAGAACTTGCAGATGAGGTTGTTCCATTAAAAGCTCTTAAACGGTAATAATATGTAGCTCCGGGAGGAACTGTTACAGGTGTTGTAATTGTAGCTCCACCAGAAACAAATAAGTTATTATAAATTCCTACAAAGCTTGCAAATGTGTTGGATGCACTTACATCTATATAGTATCCTGTAGCGCCTGCAACAGTTGCCCAATTGGCATTAAATGTAGTTGCTGTAATAGATGTTGCCGCTGAAGCAACTGGGGCTGGAAATGAAATTGCCCCAACATTTCCTACAACATATTGGTATGTTGATGTACCTGTGCCAAAATTTCCTGCACCATTTACCGTTAAAGAATTTGCAGATGCAGTTGCAGCCCCTGTAGTTACTGTGTAAGGACAAGCTGCATTGTATCTACCTAAGTCACATAAACCCGATGCATTAAAAGAACCTCCGGCAGAAGCTGCCTGCCAATTGTAAACTATCTGTGTTGGAGTTGCATTGCTTGAAGTTACTTCCCATGAAAGACCAATTGCTCTTGTAGCATCATCTAAAGCACATGGAAGAGTTGTTGTTACACCAACAGTATAGTTGCTAGATGTTCCTGTGGTAATGGATAATGGGCTATATGTACCAGTACCAAATCCTACCGGGAAACTACGAGCAGTAGTAACGCCATTTACAATTAAACGACCTGTTGAATTGGTGCGAATAAAGTTTGTTGCAGATGCTCCCGCGAAGGTTCCTGCAGCTCCTTGAGTAAGATTAAATGCTCCAAGTGTAAGTTGCCCAGCAAGTGTTAACGCTCCATTTACAGTTATTGAATTTGTTAATGTTGCACCACTTGTAAGTGTAAGTCCAGCAAATGATGTAGCTGTAGTTCCTCCAATATTAGGATTAGTGCCAGTTAGTGTTATGGTTCTGTTATTTGTATTATTTAAGGTTCCATTATTTGTAAAATCCCCTCCTATACTTAGATTACCTGTACTTGTACTTAATGTTAAAAAACTACCGCTTGCGCTTCCAATTGTAAGGTTTCCTGTGCAAGAATAATTTGTTGCAGTTGCGCCAAAATTTAACCCTGAATTAGCTACAGTATTTCCAATAGTTACATTCGATGGTACGCCAAACCCAGAAGTGGTAAATTCATTAAACGCTCCATAAGATGCACCTGTGTTATACGATAAAGTAGAACCACTTGCGTAATTTATAGGATTCGCAGGAATAAACGCTCCTCCTCTTAAATCGAAAACACCACCTGAACCAAGCGTGAAACCTCCAGCTGCTAATGGTCTGAAACTATTTCTAGCTTGTATTGCTCCGTTATATGTTAAATTATTTCCAGTAATGTTACCTTCTCCGTTATATGATAAAATTGTTGAGTTTGTAGAAGTTATTGTTCCTGCACCACTTGTATTGATGGTGGTTCCTCTTCCACTAAAGCTTGTTCCTCCGCCCATGGTAATGGTTTGAGCTCCAAGGGCAAGAGTTCCGCCTGAAACTATTATAGAACCTCCTGGCGCTAATGTCCAGTTATTGGCATTAGTTACTGTACCGGCATTCACAGTTACTTTTCCATAAGTAGCTCCAGCAGCCGGTACACCATTTACTATACTTGAAGTAATTGGGGAATTGGTAATGTTTACAGGCAAACAATCTGCGCTACTTACTCCAAAACCTCCAAAGTAAGAAACTATAGTAGGGTTAGCTGCAGCTCCAATGTTTGCCCCTGGAGCATTCGAGAAAAATCCACCTGTATATCCAAACCACATTGTTACATACAACGCATCTGGATTTCCTATGCTCGAAAAGGGAATTCTTACTTCTCTAAAATTAGAGCCACTACCGCCTACATTGTAGGTAACACCAGATATTGTAGAGGCCCAAGAAGAACCAAAACTTCTTGCTTCTTGATAGTTTTGTTGTGCATGTACATTATAATTTGCCGTAAAGGGCAATACACCAGTAACTCCGCTGTATAGTTGACCTGCAGTTGTTCCTGTTCCAGCTGTTGGTGTTGCATTTGGGTCGGTATCAATATAGATAGTGAAATTATCATTATCACCAAAATTACCAACAGTTCTAAATGCCCCGAAATAAATAGCTGAAGCATCATAAGTTATTGCATAAGTGGTATTGTTTGCCGCGGCTGCAAATCTTTCAGATGCATTAAAATCATTTATACTTCCAGTAAATGTAGGGGTTCGAAATGATTGCGCTGAAAGTGTTCCTTGCAGAAGTAGTATCAACATTGTAAAAAACGCGAAGTGTAAACGTTTCAAATTCATTGTGTAAGTTTTAAATTAGGTTAGGGTTCTTATTAATTTCAATATGTTAGTCTTAATTACAAACCGTTTTGAAATTTCATCTCAAAAGTTTGAATTTTAAGAGTGTTAAAAATACACCATGAAACAATAAAAACAAAATTGCTATTCCGCTGAATTTCAGCACAATAAAAAAGCAACACGTTAATTTATTGATTTTTGAAGCGAAAAATTAAGCGCTTTAGTGTGTAATTAACACAAAGCTTACATAGGTAATTATTAACAATTTAATGAAATTTTTTCAACAGAAATTCTGCAATTTGAATGGCATTGGTTGCCGCTCCTTTTCTTAAATTGTCAGAAACTATCCACATATTCAAAGTATTGGGCTGACTTTCATCTCGTCTTAATCGACCAACAAAGACGGCATCTTTCTCATGTGCGTTTAATGGCATTGGATAAATACCCTTTTGCGGCTCATCTTGAACCACCACGCCTGGCATATTGCTTAACAATTCTCTTACTTTTTCTAAAGTAAAGTCTTTTTCAAATTCAACGTTAACAGACTCAGAATGTCCACCAATTACAGGTATTCTAACAGTTGTTGCAGTAATTCCAATTTGTTGATTTCCCAATATCTTGCGGGTTTCATTTACCATTTTCATTTCTTCCTTGGTATATCCAGTTTCAAGAAAAGAATCTACTTGCGGCAACACATTCAAATCAATTTTATGAGGATAGGCTTTTTCTCCTTCAACACCTTCGCGTTCATCCATCAACTGTTTTACAGCTTTTACTCCTGTTCCTGTTACACTTTGGTAAGTAGAAACAACAATTCTCTTAATACCAAATGCATCATACAAAGGCTTCAATACCAAGACCATTTGTATGGTTGAACAATTGGGATTTGCAATAATTTTATCGTTTATAGTTATTTCATCCGCATTTATTTCAGGAACGATCAACTTCTTGTCTGGATCCATGCGCCAAGCAGAAGAATTATCTATTACAACTGTTCCAACAGCAGCAAATTTAGGTGCCAATAATAATGAAGTAGCACCACCAGCAGAAAACAATGCAAAATCAGGAACTTGCGCTATGGCATCATCTGCCGAAACAACTTTAAATTCTTTTCCTTTGAAAGTAATTATTTTACCGACCGATTTTTCAGATGCAACCGGAATCAAGGTTGTTACTGGGAAATTTCGTTCTTCTAAGATTTCTAACATTTTAGTTCCTACCAAACCAGTGGCACCAACAACAGCTACTTTCATTTGTGAAATTTGTTTTGTTTCTTTATCCAATTAATTGGTCAAAAATAAACATTCTACTATCGCTATTTCTTTTCTATTTATGAGATTTCATTATTATTTATTTGTTTTATTGTTATTCAGCAACTTTGCTAAAGCTCAGTTTGTTGAAGATTTTGCTGATGGTAATTTTAGTTCAAATCCAGTGTGGACAGGCGAAACATCTCAGTTTTTGGTAGATGCTTCCGCTCAGCTTCAAAGTAACGGAGATACTACATCCGCAAGTAATAGAGAAATTTATATTTCAACTCCAAGCACATCTTTCAATAATACACAATGGGAATTTTTTGTAAACCCTAAAGTGAGCACTTCTTCAAATAACAGAATGGACATTTTTATTTGTTCCAATCAAGAAGATGTAAAAGGCAACAATACAGGATATTTTGTGAGAATTGGTGGCACACCCGACGAGGTTGCGCTTTTTAGAAAAGATGGTTTAGGGGTAGAAACATATTTAATTCAACCCTTACCTCCTGGACAAATTACAAGCGCAAGTTCAAACCCAACGAAAATAAAAGTAACTAGAACTGCCGCAGGTTTATGGAGTTTGTTTGTAGATTATGAAGGCACAGGCGCATTGTATGGCTTAATTGGAACAGCAACTGATGTTACATACACCAGCACATCCTTTTTTGGAATTTTAGTGCGCTATTCTAGTTCAAACAGGCAAAAATATTTTGCAGATAATATTTACGTAGGGCCAATTATTGTCGACAATACCAATCCAACAGTTACTGCAGTTAAGGTGCTAAATGAAACGCAATTAGAAGTTCGCTTTTCAGAAAATGTTGATTTGGTTTCCTCAGAAACACCTTCAAAATATTTAGTTAATAACGGTTTAGGAACGCCTGTATCAGCTTCTCGTTCATTAGAATTCTTTTCAAGAGTTACATTAAATTTTAATACACCATTTCAATTGGGTGTAACTAATAACCTTACTGTGGAAGGTGTCGCAGATTTGGCTGGAAATGAATCAGATGTTCAAATTACGCCTTTCGTATATTATAAAGCCCAACCATACGATGTGGTGATTAATGAAATAATGGCCGATCCAGACCCTCCTGTACTTTTACCTAGTGTGGAATATGTGGAGGTTTTTAACAGAACGCCATATCCAATTAACTTAGAAAACTGGAATATTCAAGTTGGAACAAATATCAAACCTATTCCTCCAATTGTGCTTCAACCAGATAGCTTTATGGTGCTTACCTCCCTCTCTGGAGAAGAATATTATTACGATTCGTTGGCTGTAGTGGGTATCACAAGTTTCCCGGCATTAACAAATACTGGAGCTTCAATTTCATTACTAGATGCAGATTTACAAATAATTTCCTCAGTAAAATACAGCGATTCTTGGTATCAAGATGATGTAAAGTTGGATGGCGGTTGGTCTATTGAACAAATCAACCCACAAACACCTTGTGCCGGATTTGAAAATTGGAAAGCCAGCAGTGCGTCTTATGGCGGAACTCCGGGAAAAAGAAATAGTATTTTACAAAATGGAACTGATGATATTGCTCCCAAAATTGAACGTGTAACTGTGGTTGATAAGGATACAATCCGTGTATTTTTCTCTGAAACAATTACAGCAGCAAGTGCTGCAGAACCATCCAGGTATTTTGTGAATAACGACATTGGGATTCCTACATCTGTTGCCTTGGTTGCTCCTGATTTTAAATCTGTGATATTGACTTTGTCCGACACTTTAAAACCTGCAATTTTATATACCATTACCATTTCAGATTCTTTAAGAGATTGTAGTGCAAACCCTTTCAATACTATCATTACAGGAAGATTTGCTTTGCCGGAAGATGCGAATGCCAACGACATTGTTATTAATGAAATACTATCGGATCCGGCAGATGGATCATCAGATTTTGTAGAAATTTACAACCGTTCTCAAAAGATACTCGACCTTGGAGACCTTCAATTGAGCAATTTTGATAATCAAACCAATTCTTTAGAAGGCGAGGAGTTTATTGCACCTGATGGTTATTTAATTTTTCCAGGTGAATACATATTATTAAGTGAAGATATTCAGGCTGTTAAGAATTCATATACCACTACAAACCCAAGTGGCTTTCTTCAAATGGCTGATTTTCCGTCTTATAATATTGATGAAGGAACTGTTGTGCTATCAAGAATTTCAAATCAGTTTATTGTAGACCAATATACTTATTCTTCAAAGAGTCATTATCCATTAATTAATGACACCAAAGGAGTAAGTCTGGAACGAATAAACTTCGACAGACCAACTGCTGACAATACCAACTGGACATCCGCTTCTTCAGTTTCAGGGTATGGAACTCCAGGTTATAGAAATTCTCAATTCAGCGAAATAGCTGTTTCCCAAAAAGGAGAAGTAACAGTAAGTCCTGAGGTATTTTCGCCAGACAATGATGGATTTGATGACAATGTTACACTTGCGTATGAATTTGAATCGCCCAATTACACAGGCAGTTTTACAATTTACGATTCTAATGGACGATTAGTAAAATACCTGGTTAGAAATCAGTTATTAGGAATAAAAGGTTCTTACAGTTGGAATGGTGTAAATGAAGAAAACGAAAAAGCCCGAATCGGAATCTATGTTATTTATATGGAAGCTTTTGACAAAGAGGGGAATGTTGTTAGAATTAAAAAGCCTTGTGTTTTAGGTGGTCGTTTATAAAACTCCGCCAAACATTGGATCTTCATTTTTCAATACATCATACATATCTTTTCTTACCTTTTCTTTTAAAGAAGGAAGGTCGTCTTTACTCAAACCTTCTGTAATGTATGGGCCTAAATATTTAATACGAATCACCCCGGGCTTTACAGAATAACCATCAGAAGGAGTTATGTTTCTTGCATTAATTGAGCACATAGCAACAATTGGACGTTGACTTTCAATTGCAAAACGAAAAGCGCCATCAAAAAATTGGTTTAAAGGTTCTTTGCTTTTGTTGCGCGTTCCTTCAGGATATAAAAAGATAGAATTCCCTTTTTGTATTTCCTGCATCATTAACCGGGAGCTTTTTTCTCTGCTTTCTTTGCTGCTCCTATCAACCAATACGCAAACAGACGCAAATAAATAACCCAACAATGGCATCTTTTTTAATTGAACTTTAGCCAATGGTTTTGTATTATTTGTAATAGAAAAAGCTCCAAGATACATATCTAAATTACTACCATGGTTTCCGCAAATAATACAAGGCAAATTATTTAATAAAATTTCACGATTTACTTCTTGAATTCGAATACCTGCGCAAAAGAAGAAGATAGCAGACCAACCTTTGTATAAAGCGATTATTGGCTTTTGCGCTTTCCCTCTAAATATAAATAAGAACAGTGCCGAAATTATAAATGAACTTACCAGGAAGACAATAAACACTATCGACATCCAAATCCAATAGGGAATAAAAAAGAGGTATTTCAATACACGCATAATTTTTCAAAAGTAGAACAACTATAGGCATTAAAACAAGATATTGTTATTAATCCTAATTTAGCAGCATGGTTAAAGACTTCCTGATTATTGGTCAAGGCATTGCGGGTTCTGCTTTGGCTTATAAATTAATGAAGGCAGGAAAGTCTGTTTTGGTAATTGACAATGAACCTCCGAGTACATCTTCTAGGGTGGCTGCTGGTTTATTTAATCCTATAGTTTTTAAACGTATAACGCTGGGTTGGCGTGCAATTGAAGCAATAAATGAATTGACCAATTTTTATAAAGAAGTAGAAAAAGAAACAAGTGCTCTTTTTTTTCACCCACAACAAATGTTTCGCATTCATGGTTCTGAAGGAGAAAGTAATTCCTGGGAGCATATGAAATCCCAGAAACCATTTGATAACTTTTTAGGTAGTTCCGAATTAACCTCAAAAAGACCTTTTTTTTATCAATCCTTTGGCAGCGCATTGGTAAATAATGCGGGAAATGTAAATGCCAAAGTATATGTTGAATCCATTAAAAACTGGTTAACTCGAAGAGATGCATACAAAATCGCAACTTTTGATTACAACGAATTAACCCTAAAAAATGATAGCGTTTCCTGGAATGGAATAGAAGCAGAAAAAATAATTTTTTGCGAAGGATATAAGGCTGAAAGCAATCCCTTTTTTAATTATTTACCTTTCAACACTGCAAAAGGAGAAGAACTCATAATTGAATGTAAAGACATTGCACAAGAATTATTTAACGGGTCCATTTATGGTGTGCCAATGGGAAATGGGATTTTTAAAATCGGAAGCACTTTCGCCTGGAGTCAGGTGGATGAATTTACTACCAAAGCTGCAAGAGAAGAGATTGAAGGGAAGTTTAAAAAAATATCCAATGCTTCTTACAAAATACTAGGTCAGAATGCAGGAATAAGGCCAGCAGTAAAAGACAGGAGGCCTTTTGTTGGAATGCATCCGAAACACAAACAAATGGGAATATTTAACGGAATGGGCACAAAAGGAATTTCACTGTCTCCTTTGTTGGCAAATGAATTTGTTGCTCATTTAATAGATAATTCACCATTAAATGAGGAGTGCGATATAAAACGGTACGAAAAGAATTTAGTGGTTTTATGAATGCAGCCAACAAAGTTTATTTCAAAGAACTAGATGCTACCCGTTTTTTTGGTTTTTTGCATGTTTTCTTAGCACATTGTTTTTTTACTTCAAACCTCTCAATTCAAAATTCTGCCTCATTCTATTTTGTAGACCATTATTTGAAAGCAGGTTTTTTAGGCTTGGATTATTTCTTCGTCTTATCTTCTTTTTTACTTACTTATTTAGGGTTTGAAGAAAGGAAAGTTTCTGGAAACTTTAATCCAATTAAGTTTTTAATTCGCAGAGGTTTAAGGCTTTGGCCTTTGTATTATTTGATAGTTATCGGTGTTTTTTCGGTTATTTATATTTTCAATTATTCTTCTCAAATAAAAGAAATCCCTTCAATATTTAATTATTTATTTTTTATTCAAAATTTCTGGATGGTAAATAATGGGCAAGATTTTTTATTCATATTGGTATTTCTCTGGTCTATTGCAATTGAAGAGCAATTCTATATTTTTTGGGCTTTTGTACAACGTTTTTTATCTCGCTTTATAGTTCCTATATCTTTCCTATTAATCGCTGTCTCTGTAATTTTTAGGTTTATTTATTATCATTCCGAAAATCATTTATTGTTTCACACCATCAGCGCGCTTGGGAATTTTGGTTTAGGAGCAATTGCAGCCTCTATTGCATTTAATCAGCATAAAATTCTTTTATTTATTCAACAAATTAAAAAGCCAATTATATTTATTATCTACGCTTTATTTATCATTTTAACTTTATTTTATTTCCAATTATTTACAAGCAGAATCCCTGTTAGCATTGAGAAAATAGTTTTCGGCTTGCTATTTTGCTTCATTATTTTGGAACAATCTTATTCAAAAAATTCAATCATTAAATTGGGAGGAAATAAAGTAATAAATTATTTAGGCCAACTTTCATTAGGACTTTACATTTACCATGGATTAATTTTAACGGTATTTGTTTATTTTACAAAGAACAATTCCTCCCAATCAAGCTATATGCAAGTGTTTGTTTATCAGCCCCTTTTAATATTGCTGCTTACAATTTTACTGGCTATTATTAGTTATGAAGTTTTCGAAAAAAGAATTTATAAACTGAGGAATTATTTTTACAGTTAAATTAATCAAACTTAATAGCACTCGCTGGTTTAATTCTATTTATAATAAATGTAGGTAGCATTAATGCTGCAAAAGAAATGGTAAAAACCAATAAATTTAGCAATAATAAAGGAATGATATCTAATTGGATAGGTACCGTTTTTAAATAATAGGTTTCCTGATTTAATGTGAAAAACTCAAATTTCTTCTGTAATAAACATAAACTTATTCCAATAACATTGCCTATAATAACGCCTCTTGTAGTTAACAAAAGTGCTTGTTTCAAAAATATGCTAGACACAAACTGATTGGTTCCGCCCAACGTTTTTAATATTCCAATCATTCTGGTTTTTTCTAAGATCATGATTAGTAAAGAAGTAATCATATTAATTAATGAAACCAACAACATCAAAGAAATGATGATGTAAACATTGGTGTCCATTAATTCGAGCCAACCAAAAATCTGAGGATACCTCGCTGCAATGCTTGCGGAATTTAAATCGTTGGGTATAGCTTGGTAAACAACTTTATCTACCTCTTTTAAACGATTAAAATCTGTGATGTATAACTCAAAACCGCTTATTTGATTGGGTGTCCAATTATTTAGTTGCTGCACCACTCTAATATCACCCAATACTAATAATTTATCGAATTCGTTTTCACCTAAACCAGTATCGTATAAACCACTGATGGTAAATTTTCTTGTTTTTGGCGGGTCTTGCACAAAATACATGAGCAACTTATCTCCTGGTTTTAATTTTAAAGCCTTCGATTGTGCTTTTGAAATAAGTATTTCTAATGACCTTGCTGTGTCTCTAAGGTTTGGTAACTGGCCGGCAACCAAATGTTTCTTAAAAAAAGACCAGTCAAAGTTTTTATCAACACCCTTAAATAATACGCCTTCTATTGCTTTTTCTGTTTTTATGATTCCAGCTTTTGTTGCAAATGTTTGAATATGCTGTATTTCTTTGTTCTTTTTTAAGTCATTTAAGAAATCGGGATTGTTTTCAATTGGCTGAGCCTCAAAAGAATGATTCGCATCGAACAAACCAATTTGAATATGCGCTCCAAAACCAATAACTTTCGCCCTAATCTCCTGCTGAAATCCAGTTACGATGGCCATAGAAACTAACATTACGCAAACACCTAAAGCAATGCCACCAACGGCAATCTTTACAATAGGTGTAGATAGTTGTTTGCTTTCTTTATTGCTTTGCAATAAGCGCCGCGCTATAAACCAGGAAGTATTCAAACCAAATAACTCAAATGAAAATTAAAGTTCCCGAAAGTACTAAATTCCTACATGCACTTGCAATCGCCATTCTGCTGCTTTCAAGCACTCACTTGTCAACTTCACAGATTGTTAGTAGGGTAGAAGTGGTGATTAATACAGACGACAATGTACAACTTGGTGCTGAACAATTTGAAAAATACCTCTCTTTGTTGAAAGGAAAAAAGGTAGCATTGGTCGCTAATCATACTTCTATGGTTGGTAAATCTCATTTGGTAGACACGCTTAAAGTAAAAGGTGTTCAAATTGTGAAAGTATTTGCACCTGAACATGGATTTAGGGGAGCTGCTGATGCAGGGGAAAAAGTGGCATCGACAATTGATAAAAAAACAGGAATTCCAATTGTGTCGCTTTATGGCGATAACAAAAAACCAACTGCGGCCCAAATGCAGGGAATTGATGTGGTAGTGTATGACATACAAGACGTTGGGGCAAGATTTTACACTTACATTTCTACAATGAGTTATGTTATGGAGGCTTGTGCCGAAGCAAAAATTCCATTTATAGTGTTAGACAGGCCAAATCCAAATGGGCATTTTGTTGATGGGCCAATATTAGAACCAGCATTTTCTTCATTTGTTGGAATGCATCAGGTTCCCATTGTACATGGAATGACCGTGGGAGAATATGCCCAAATGGTAAATGGTGAAGGTTGGTTAAAAAATAATTTGAAATGCACTTTAACAGTTGTGCCTTGCATTGGCTGGAAACACAGTCAATATTATCAAATCACCATTCCGTCTTCGCCAAATCTTGGCAATATGAATGCAATTTATTTGTATCCAACCTTGTGTCTTTTTGAAGGAACTATTGTGAGTGTTGGCAGAGGTACTGAAAAACCTTTTCAAATAATTGGTTATCCTGGATTTAAAGAAGGGAAATTGGAATTTACACCGAAGTCAGGCCCAGGAAGTAAACAACCATTGTATGAAAACAAAGTGTGCAAGGGTTTCGATTTATCAGGTTTTGGCGAGAATTACATAAGAGACTCTAAAACACTTTATTTATTTTGGCTCATTAACATGTACCAAAATGCCGAAAATAAAGCAACATTTTTTAATTCCTTTTTCGATAAGTTAGCAGGCACAGACCAATTGAAAAAGCAAATTATAGCCGGAAAGACCGAGGAAGAAATAAAGGCTTCGTGGAAACCCGGTTTAACAAAGTTTAAAGAAATAAGAAAGAAGTATTTGCTCTATGCAGATGTATAAAAAGCCATCTGTAATTGCAATTTTAATTATTGGATTAATTACAGTTTTAATTAGTTCCAATTTAAATTGGCCAACTAAATTTAGCAATGGAATTATTGAATCTGATGCAAAAGGTTATTATGCCTGGCTTCCCGCTATTTTTATTTACCACGATTTAAGTTTTTCTTTTAAAGAAGAAGTAGAAGAAAATTATCCTCATGGTTCAATTCCATTTGAATACAGAATTTCTTCAAATGAAAAAATCAGCAATAAATATTATGCTGGAGTCGCAATTTTAGTTGCCCCATTTTTTATCATTGCCCATTTTATTACTATTTTATTTACCAATTTACCTGCTGATGGATATTCATACTGGTATCCTGTAATGGTAAATATTGCAGCTATTTTTTATTTAATTGCCGGGCTAATATTTATCCGAAAATTATTATTGCAATTTAATTTTAAGGAAGCCATTATTGCTTGGGTTTTAATTGCTTTATTTTTTGCAACAAACCTATTCTATTACAGCATAGTAGAGCCGGGAATGTCTCATGTTTACTCATTTTTCTGCTTCTCAGCATTTCTGTATTATTTCAACAAATGGGCAGTTTCAGGAAATTCAAAAAATTTAATATTGGTTTCTTTATTTTTTGGAATTATTATTTTAATTCGCCCAATAAATGGATTAATTATTTTTATTTCCCCTTTCTTTTTTAATGGATTTAATGAATTTTCGAGAAATGTAGCCTTATTATTTAAAAGGAAAAATGTACAATTAATTATTGTGACTTTGGTTTTGTTGTTTGCAATTATTTCTATTCAACCAATTCTATACTTTATTCAAACGGGTATTTTCTTTTTGTATTCCTATGGAAATGAAACATTTCAGTTTCGAGCATTTCATCTTTTCGACTTTTTATTCTCTTATAAAAAGGGCGCATTTCTTTATCACCCCATTTTATTAATTTCCATGTTAGGCTTGTTATTTTTATGGAAAGAAAATAGATTTAAAGCAATATACTTATTAATTTTTCTAGCCGCTATTTTTTACATTTTTTCTTGCTGGTGGAGTTGGTGGTATGGTGGAAGTTTTGGACAAAGGGTCTTGGTTGAATTTCTTCCATTATTCGCTTTATTATTAGCATATCTCATAAGAATCAGAAGAGATTTATGGGTGAAAATTGCCATTGTGCTTTGTATATTGCTTTGCCAGATTCAAACTTACCAATACCGCTATTTCCTAATTCACTGGGAAGACATGAATAGAGAAAAATATTGGGAAGTGTTCTTAAAATTAAAATAGAAAACACGTTCATTTAATTACTTTTGTAGCTATTCATTTCTACTTACCTGTGAAAAAACGACTTACTCCCGATTTTGAATTAGCATTCGATAAACCAGAAGAAAACGCCGGTTTTTTACTTTGGCAAACTGCCAATCTTTGGCAAAGAAAAATGAAAGAGCAATTAGACAAAGTTGGAATTACACATGTACAATTCTTGCTGCTCAACACCCTTGCATCTTTTAATTTATTGGTAGATAAACCCATCACGCAAGCGATGCTGGCCGAGAAAAGCGGTTGCGATAAAATGATGACTTCAAAGGTTATTCGTTTGTTGGAAGAAAGACAATTCGTTGTTAGAAAACCTCACCATGCAGACACACGCTCTCTTACCATTTTAATTACAAAATCAGGAATGGAGCTTTTGCAAAAGGCTACTCCTGTTTTTATGGACGTCGACAAACTTTTCTTTAAGCCAATCAAAGACAAAGTAAATTCCCAGAACAAACGCTTTAAAAAAATCATTAAGAAAAGCGAAAAAGAAGTTGAAACCGTAGTGAAGGTAAAGGAAAAAACCAAAGTCATTCCAATTCCACCTCCACCTTTCGACATCTAAATTTTTTTCGAAAGGATTTGTTTTCCTATTAAAAATTGTATTTCCTTTGTCCTTTCTTCAAGGGGTGTTATGGCTTGTAAAAAAGTTATGACTGAGATTATACCCTTTCTCACTTCTGGTGAGACGAACCTGATCCAGGTAATGCTGGCGTAGGGAGGCATGGTATTGAAAAATGAAAAGTCGGATTTGTCGACCCCTTCATTTCCGTTGTGTTTAATTATTAATAATGCAACGATGAAAAAATTAAATTACACATTTTCAGGATGGTTCCTCCTGGCTGCAGTACTCAACGTGCATGCACAAAAAACAGCTCCTGTTTCAAAAGATACAGCTACTGTATCAAAACAGTTTGAAGTAATCGCAACCAGGGCAGAAGAAAAATCAGCTATGGTTTTTACAACCCTGAGTAAAAAAGAAATTCAACAAACTAATTTAGGTCAGGATGTGCCATTTTTGCTCAACACCCAAGCAAATGTGGTGGTAAATTCAGATGCAGGAACGGGCATTGGTTACACAGGTATTCGGGTGCGAGGAAGCGACCCTTCGCGCATTAATGTAACGGTAAACGGAATTCCAATGAACGATGCGGAATCTAGCAATTTGTATTGGGTGAATACGCCCGATTTAGCCTCTTCCATACAAAGTGTGCAATTGCAACGTGGTGTTGGCGCAAGTACCAATGGAGCCGGAGCTTTCGGTGCTACTTTGAGCTTACAAACTAATGAAATTAACCAAAAGCCTTACGCCGAATGGACAACCGGTGCAGGTTCCTTCAATACGCAACGCAATACCGTAAAATTTGGAACAGGAACCATTAATAATTTCAGTTTCGATGCGCGCTTGTCGCAAATAACCAGCGATGGATTTATTGACCGTTCTGCAGTAAGGTTACAATCATACTATCTATCAGGTTCTTGGTTCAAAGACAAAAACCTAATTCGGGTAAATGCGTTTTCTGGCCGCGAAAAAACTGGTCAAGCGTGGTACGGAGTGCCCACCGATTCTTTAGAAAAAAACAGAAGCTATAATGCTGCTGGAAGCTATTTCGAAAATGGAGTCGAAAAATTTTATAACAACGAAACCGATAACTATCAACAAGACCATTATCAAGCTTTTTGGGTGCATCAATTTTCAAATAAAATGAAATTCGATGTTGCCCTGCATTATACCAAAGGGCGCGGATATTATGAGCAATACAGGCACCAGGAAGATTTATCAAACTATGGTTCAGGGCCAGCGTTTGTAGGTCAGCAAACGTTGGTAGATACACTCGGAAATTCAACTGTAGTGCCTGCCGATACCATTTATCAAACCAATTTAGTGCGCCAGTTATGGCTCGATAATGATTTTTATGGAACAGTATTCTCCTTTACTTACGAGCCAAATGCGCGCTTCAAATTGGTTTCTGGTGGTGGTTTAAATCAATATGTTGGCGACCATTTTGGAGAAATCGTATGGTCTGAAAACTCAAATCTCTTAGCTCCGGGTAGTAGATTTTATGCCGATAATGCGAAAAAAACAGACTTCAATATATATACAAAAGCAACAGTAGATTTAACCAATAAATTGAATCTTTATGCTGATGTGCAGTACCGAAATGTGAGTTATGATTTTTTAGGTTTCGATGCCGATACTTTGCCGCTTCAGCAAAAAAGTACGCTTAATTTTTTCAATCCGAAAGCAGGATTTAACTACGCTATCAGCAAAAAATCACGTGCATTTTTCTCTCTTGCAGTTGGTCACCGCGAACCAACCAGAGACGATTTTACACAATCATCAATAAACAACCGCCCCAAACCAGAACAATTGATTGATTATGAAATTGGCTATCGTTTTAATACCTCAAAACTACAATTAGGTGTAACAGGTTATTACATGGATTACACCAATCAATTAGTACTTTCAGGAGAAATCAATAATGTAGGAAATTATAACCGTGTAAATACTCCAAAAAGTTTTCGCCAAGGTGTTGAAATTGAGTTAGGTACCACTTTGTTTAAGTGGCTTGATTACGCAGGTAACATTGCATTCAGCAAAAACAAAATTCAAAAATTCACTGAATATGTAGACGATTATGACACTTTTACGCAAGTTCCAATTGTATACAACAACACCGATATTTCATTTTCACCAAGTGTGGTAGCGTCTTCAACCATCACATTGAAACCATGTAAAACACTCAACATTCATTTTATTACCAAGCATGTTGGGCAACAATACCTGGACAATACACAGTCAGAAGACAGAAAAATTGATGCATTCTTGGTAAATGATATTAGAATCAATTGGAACATTGCTTCTAAAAAGACCACTATTGTTGACTTTGCAATATCTGTAAACAATATTTTCAATGAAAAATACGCTCCAAACGGTTATACGTATGGAGGATTAACTGGAGGTCAGAGATTGAATTACAACTTCTATTTTCCACAAGCCGGAACAAATTTTCTGGCTATGCTGAGCGTAAAATTTCAATCAACGAACAACTAAAAAACGTTTTTGACTGCTAAAGTTTGGCGTTTTAATGCAAATAAAATAAATACCTTCTGGTATTTGCGAAACATTTAGAGTAACAACATCACTGGATAAAGTACTTAAACCTTGTTTTAAAATGCTTTGTCCGGTGATGTTAACCACTTCAATTATGCCAGCTTCCTTTATCGGTTCCGAAAACTGAACTGTTACTTGTTCTTGCGCAGGATTTGGGAAAATCTCCATCGAAGCTGTTTCTTCCATTTCATTTAAACCTAATACAACTCCTGTAGTAAAATTAAAACGGACTTCTGTTCCAAAATCTCCGCCCCAGCTTTTGATATTAGTTGCTAAATCAGCTTTTCTAAATCTTATAAAACCGCTGCCATCGCTATTTGCCCACCAGCTAATCCCATCTTTATCAAAATCTTGTAAAACAAAAGTATAGCAACCACTTGGTAGGTTTACAGTATCAGAATATACAGTTGCAGCATCAAAACCGCTTCTGTTTTCAACTATATTTCCAGCAGCATCTGCTATATACCAAGCATTTTCTTGTGGGAAGTTATTTGTTTTAAAACTAACCACAAATCTCTCAGGAATTTGCTGTGGAACAACAAAATCAGAAACCATAGAGTTGTTCAAAGCATAGCCATCTGTTGTGCCATTAGTTTCAATAATATTAACTTCAAATTTTCCACTTGTTGTAATCCAGTTAACATTAGCTGCTAAGTCTACTTCTGTCGATTCTAAGAAATTTAAGTTTCCAGTCCAAGTGTATTCAGACATTGGTCCATTTTTTACACCATAACTAAATTTTACAGATGTTAAGTTATTCGCACCCTTGTTCATCAATTTAATTTTTGGAGAACCACAAATTGGATTCATTCTGTTGAACCTAAAGTCGGAACTCGGTGCCATAATTTCCTCAATAGATGCATCTAATTGTTTAGCAGGAGAGCCAAATTCAATTAAATATGCTTCAATTACATAGTTTGGAGCCTGCGTTGCATCTGTATTTGTAAAAGCTTGCATTTCCATTCTAAACTCTTCAGTAGTTCCTGGTGTAGGCGCAAAATGAATCTTATCAGGAAAAACTAAATCACCAGGACACCAGCTCGTTCTGTCGTAAATCCAAGTTCCCGCTTGCGGGTAAACGGGATTCAGTCCACAGTCATCTCGCCAAACATCTTTCTCGCTCATTACAACATTGTTTCGGTACAAGGTTCTTTTCTTCGGGCAAAATTCAGCGCAATACTGCACATTATCAGCCGCATGTCCAGTTTGTACTATGTTTAAAGTAGCCGATGATGTTAAAGGGCTGTATGTTATATTTTGCGGTGTAAGTTGCTCATTTATAGGGCTTGCAGCATTTCCATAACTAAATTGCCCATTCCATAGTTCATTAATTCCTAAATACGGTCTTGGAGCTGTGCCCTCAATAAAAACGAATTCAAGGTTTATTTTCCAACCTCTGCCCACATTAGTTTCGTAACCAGTGTGGCGGTATTCAATTTCCACAGAATCTCTCAAAAGGGCTTCCATGTCTGAAATGTCCAGCTTATAAGAAGCTTTCCAGGTTGCATTATAACTATTACCGTAAGGTGTAATGTATCTGGCAAGTTCCAGATTTAACAATTGCCCTTCTACTCCATTTTTTCTTCTAATATAAATATAGTTCAGGTAATCCCATTCCCCGCAGCTTTCCCCATCAGGACATTGAAAAGTAAGGTCGAACCATGCTTTGTGAAAATTCGAACCCAACGCAGGAAAAACTCCCCAGGCCGGATATGCAGTATATCCATTAGATGGATCGGTTTCTATAAAAACATTGTCGTGGGTTTTTACTTTAACAGTGTCGCCAGGCGCAGCAAAAGTTAGTACAGAATTTAATAAGATTAAAGCGAGTATAAGGTAGGTTTTCATTAAAAGATAGACTTGTAAATTATCCGCAAATTATTAAAACTTGTTTAATTTTTTTAGGTTTTTTTTGGGCGCCAATTCGGGCTGTCGCTACTCGCTTTTTGGCCTCCGCTGCGCTTTGGCCAAAAGAGCTCAAACAGACCGCTCCATCCCGGGCGCAGGCATTTTAGATGTTTTGTAGCATCTTGCCTTTGTCCTTCGGTATTGCCATTTATTTCTATTAGAAATGTTTGTTTGTTGGATCCTCCGCTATGCTTGCTTTGTGTTAACAGCTGGTTTCTTCAGTTATAGCTTGCTTACTTTTCTAATGTATTCCTTAATAATTTTATCGTCGGTTTTCCTGTTTTTAAGAATTTGAAGAATTAAGTCAGAGGGCACTTTTTTCTCTTTCATTCGATACAAAATATTAAATTCAAGGTTTCTGTTGTCAACGCTTAAAAGTATTCCAAAGTCTGGACTAAAGTACGTTTCACCAGAAACAAAAGTAGTGTGATTATGCCTTGTTCCACAAAACGGGTCATAACAGTTGTAGTTAATGTGTTTGTAAACTAAGTATGATGTATTTCCAATTTTATAGCTAAGCTTTTCCGATACGTAATTGTCTGTGCTGGATTTTGGAATTAAGTATAATTGTTTCGCATTTTTTATCGTCTTCGTATTTTTTTCTATTTCACTTTTCGACAAAGGCACCGTCCAAGGGTAAATTATCTTATTGGCAGAACTAGCTTCAATTAAAAAGTCCTTTGCTCTTCTTTTTATTACATATTTTTTGTAGTAGTTGACCCCAGAACTTAATTCGTGCGAATAATTAATAAGAAGCAAACATTCTACATTTGAAAATACGATGGTTTCTTTCGGTTTCAAATGCTCTTTTGAGAAACCGTGAAATTGCCATAATAGACATACAATGATATTTAATAACCTCTTTATCATAAACTTCTGATAACTATTTTCTATCTGCTATTTAAAGTACTATACTTTTTTAATACCTACTTGGCAACAAATATTTTCTTCAGCTTTAACAGCCTACCATCATGTCAAATACTAACATAAAAACCTTCGGCTTTCCGGCCATGATTGTGCTTAACTTAAGGTAATATCGGTTGGTATAGGCCGATAATGTTTGGTTTTCTTTCAAACCTGTTTTTCCATTTTCCTTGGCATCTTCCACCAAAGTAGAATAATCATTTTCGTCTTTAAAGCTGGTTAAACGAAATTTTTTCTCTAACGCATAGGTTAAAGTATACCAATTCGAGCGATACTTTTTTCCCGCTGTATGCTCAAAAGTTTTTATCTCATCGTTCACATACAGATGCTGTTCTTCCATTTGTTCGAGGCTTAAATTTTCATCGCTGTTTTTCAGCATGTCAAATTCTAAATCCAAGGGATTAACACCTATTTCTAATTCAAAAAAAATGCTGTCTTCAGCATTCCCTTTTTTTCGGGATTTTTCTTTCAACTCGCTTGGTATTCCCAGTTCCAGCCCGGCTGGCATCAACACCAAATTTGTTGGCTTAGGTGCTTCGTCTATGTTTTCAACCATAGCGCTATCGGCTTCCACGGCTTTGTTTTCGGTTGTTGAGCCGCAACTAGCGCCCAATAATAACAAACCTGCCAAGAGGAATAAAAACAGCGTTGAGGTGGTTTTTTTCATGGAGGGAAAGGTAAGAAGAATGGAATGCAAATGAATTCATATGTATAGTAAAAAGATTCACCATTCTCCCGCCCGCCCTGCCCCGGATAGGAGCGTGTAGCGTTGGTGTAGCTTGCGGAACCGACCTACAGCGGATAGCCGGAATTGGCCCAAACAAAAAAGCAACATTTCGTTGTGCTGAAATGTTGCTTTAAATAACTAAAAAGGATGCTTATTCCATGCCATTATAGGCAATTACAATCTTGTCTATGTCTTTGGCTGTCCATTTATTCTCATTAATCAGCTCAATAATTTTGGTGTCTTGGCTAAACAACTCTTTTACAGTTTTTTTGAAACCTTTTTCTAGAATCTCAACAAAGCCTTCCTCGTTTTTTCTTTTTATGAAAAGTCCTGTTTCATAAACAAATTTTTGAGGGCTGCTTTCTGGTAGTTTGTACCAATATTTATAAAGACTCATATCGCCTTTTATAATCACTTCTACCATCAAAATAATGGGATCGTCTGGAATTGGCGTGATAAATTCGAAATTCTTTGAATTACAATAAAACTTTGTAAGCTTTTCTCCACCCATTCTTTTCTTAAGATTGGTAGCGTCTAAAAAGAAAATCTTCTCATACACTTCTCCAGTCTTAGCGTTTTCGTAGCAGATTTTACCTTTTAAAGTATCTCCTTTTTTGGTAAGGGCCCAACCGTCGTAAAAGTCCATTCCTTTATTATTGGCTGCCTGAGAAAATCCATTCAGTGAAAAGAATAATAAAGCAAAAAGGAGTAAAGCGTTCTTCATGTTATGTTAAGTTAATTTTAGATTTTCAAACCTACGGGAAAAATCCAAAATTAAAAAGAAGAAACAAAAAAATAATATTGAGAAACCTTACCAGCTTCCTCCAGCGCCACCGCCGCCGAAATTTCCACCACCAAAACCTCCGAATCCGCCGCCGCCAGAACTACCTCCGCCGAAGCCTCCTCCACCGAAACCACCAAAACCGCCACCAACAAATGGACCACCAAAAGTTCTGTGGTATCCACCATTCCCTCCACCTTTGAATCTCGAGGCAAGGAGCACAACTCCGATAATTATTATTACAATAATCCAAGGAGGAATTCCTCCGCCACGGCTTCTCTTGGTTTTAGCAAATCCTTTGAAAGTGCCTTTCAGCATTTCCATTATATGAGAACTCGCTTTGTCTAAGCCTTCGTAGTAATTTTTGTTTTTAAAATTTGGAATGAGGTCATATTGAACTACATCTCCAGCTTTCGCATCGTTAATATATTGTTCTACACCGTAGCCTGTTGCAACAAATAGTTCTCTTTTATTGCCATCGGTATTGTCTGTAGTGGCAATTATAATAACACCGTTATCTCTGCCTTTTGCACCTATTTCCCAGCGGTGACCTAACTCTGTTGCAAAATCGCCGATAGGTTCTCCTCCAGAATTAGGAATTAAAATAATTGCAATTTGAATAGAGGTAGAATCGTCGAATGCAACCAATTTATTCTCCAAAGACTGGCGTTCTTCTGGAGTTAAAATACCTGAAAAATCATTTACAAGCCTTGGTGGATTTGGCCTTTCGGGATACTGTGCAAATGTTAAGATTGACCATAACAACGAAAGAATTAAGAGGAGGTAATTTCTTTTATTCACCACGCGACAGTTCGTTACTTAGTTCATTTGTATCGTCGTTTGCACGAGGAAAATACTTTTTAAGGTGAAAACCTGCTGCGGTAACTGCTTCTGCAATACCATCGGCAAATTTACCTTCTTTAAAATGTTGAATCATTCTTTCTTTGGTTGAATCCCAGAAATATTCAGGAACAACTGCATTAATTCCCGCATCGCCAATAATGGCAAGTTTTTTATCGTCTAATGCAACGTAAATCAAAACTCCATTTCGAA
The DNA here is from genome assembly GCA_027490225.1 of Bacteroidota bacterium. GTDB lineage: Bacteria > Bacteroidota > Bacteroidia > M30B66 > M30B66 > JAIXYK01. Next base: position 26,942 of record JAIXYK010000028.1, read on the forward strand.
GTTCTGTTTTACCCATCTCTAATTTGTGAAACAACTCAACAGCTCTATCAAATGGCTCTTTTTTGCAAGCAGATTCTACATGCACCCGTATTTCGCCAGAAGTATTCATCTCAGCGCCAGCAATAGCAGCTACAATTGCCTCTTCTTGTTCCTTAGAAATAACTATGGACACGATTTAGAATTTTACTTCAGGAGCCTTCTCTGAACCTTCAGTTGCTTGGAAATAAGCTTTGGTTGTAAAGCCAAACATTCCAGCAAAAAGGTTATTAGGGAAAGAGCGGATGTGACTATTGTAGTCTTGAACAACATCGTTAAAGCGCTTTCTTTCAGTTGAAATTCTTCTTTCAGTTCCTGAGAGTTCATCCATTAAAGCCCTGAAATTTTGGTTTGCTTTTAAATCTGGATATGCCTCAACCGTAACTAATAAGCGACTCAATGCTGAACTTACGCCTCTTTGGGCTTGTTCAAATTCTTTAAACTTATCTTCAGTTAAATTATTAGCATCAATTTTTACCTGCGTTGCTTTTGCTCTTGCTTCTACAACACCAATTAGGGTTTGCTGCTCAAAATTTGCGGCACCTTTAACAGTATTTACCAAATTAGGAATTAAATCAGAACGAACCTGATAAGCATTTTCAACTTGTGCCCATTGACTGGTAACTGTTTCCTGCTTATTTACCATTTTATTGTAAGAGCAACCACCGGCGCCAAACATTGCCAAAAGAATTAGTAATACTACTCCAATTGCGACTGTACTTTTCATTTTTTAGAAAGGGTTATAAATATAAAAACCGTGGAGACAATTAATGTTCCACGGTCAAATATATGAATTCACTATGACAGTTCTTCTTGTTTGATTAAAAGTTTTAAAGTTCTTTGATAATATTCTCACTCATAATTGTCATGTTATTGACAATTTGTCTTTATGCCAGCGCAATGCTATGAATACGATGAATTGGAATAACAACGCCACCTTTTAACATAATTGCAGCTTCTGTGGTAGCCCAGATAGTTGTATCAACCATCTTTTCTCCATCGCGGTCTGCAAATACTATCTTCACTTTATTGTGATATAAATTGCTCAAAATTGTAGCGCGTTCTAATAAAGAGCGTCTTTCTTTTGCTGAATCAACAGTTGACAAAACTTCTTCTCTTGGGAAGATCATTTTGCGAACGCTTTCTTTTTCAACTACTGGGATATTACGCATAACATGAAATTTAAATTGGTTAGGTGTGAGTATTACGCACCTTTCTTTCTCATGGTTGCGGCATAAAACCAATAAAAACCTACTTATTTAAGCGAATTCTTACAATGTTTTTAGTTTCCTTTTCTGCTGCAAATCTTTTATCAACACGTTTATTTATCACCCAAACTATCTCATTATCAGATAATAATAAAAGCTGATTTGCCTTTTCGTCCTTCGACAATTTAAGATCGGTGAAGAAGTCACTTATTTTCTTACTGCCGTTCATTCCTGAAGGATAAAAATAATCACCCTTTTTCCAATGTCGAATGCTCAGGTTCTCTCCTAATTTATCTTTGTTAATTATAGCTGCTTCTTTTTCAAAACTTGAAGGAAGTTCGTTTAAAGTTTCAAATTTTAATAAGTCTAATGTGTTTAAAAATGCACCATTATTCTCGTTTTCAATTGGTAAGAGGTAGACAAAAGTTCTATCAATATATAAACTCCAAAGCGAAGAGTAAAAGTGAGCGCCATGTTTTCCTTTCAATCCAGCAGCTATTTCTTGGCATTGTTCGAAGTTAAATCCATAGTCTTTTAGAAGTTCAAACAAAAGCTGTTTTAAATTACTGATATCCAATAAATGAGGCTTGTTAATTTTCCAACCGTTTTTGAAAACAGAAAAACTTTGTTTCTCAAATTTGATTGTAAATTCATTTAGGAGGTTCTTTTCGCTTTGTAAATGAACTAGAGACTTAAATATTGTGTCAATTGCGTTTGGATTTATTTCTTTGATTGCTGGTAAAATTTGATGTCTTATTTTATTTCTTAAGTAATCATCCTTTTCATTACTGCCATCTTCTTCCCACATTATTGTGTATTGATGGGCAAAAGCAATTAAATCTACCTTAGTAATTTCTAACAGAGGTCTGAAGTAGCAATCATTAAGTGGCTTCATTCCACTCAAACTTTCACCAGAAGCTGCTCTTAATAGTTGAATAAAAAAAGTTTCTATCTGGTCTTCTTTGTGGTGCGCCAAAACAAGATAATCTGCGGCGTGTTTTTTTCTTAATTCTTCAAACCAATCATATCTGATGCGCCTGGCTGCCATTTGCGTTGATTCGCCTTTATGCGCAAGCATTTCGTTTTTAGCATGCAATACTTCAAAAGGCCAGTTAAACTGTAAGGCTGTTTTTTTTACCAATTTTTCGGCATTATCTGCATCAATGCCGCGTAAGCCATAGTTTACGTGTGCCAATATACCATTAACATTTAGCAGCTTAAATAAATAAGCCATCACCATAGAATCAACGCCTCCGCTGCAAGCAAGGATGAAACGTTTATTATTTAAATCAACGTCGCATTTTTTCGCAACATTTAAGATATGTGCTGTTAATTCCATTCCTTCTTTATGGCATTAAACAAAGCTTCTGCTTTTAACATACATTCATTGTATTCATCCTCACCATTTGCCTGAATGGTTATTGCACTTCCTGCACTTAAAGAGAAGTACCCATTTTTTTCGTTCCAGGTTATGCTTCTTATCACTACATTAAAATCAAAATCGCCTTGATTTGTAAAATAACCAATAGAACCTGAATATAAACGGCGTTGAAAATTTTCAAGGGCATCTGCAATTTCGAGGGCTTTAATTTTAGGAACACCTGTCATGGAACCCATTGGAAATGCTTTTGCTAAAATTTCTGTTGGTTCTGCACCTGGTTTTAACTTGGCATTAACCGTTGAAATCATGTGATTTACAGTAGCAAATGGATAAACCTTGCAAAGTTCAGTTACCTGCACTCCGTTTTTAATTGCAAAATGAGAAAGATCGTTTCTAACCAAATCTACTATCATCACATTTTCATTTATTTCTTTTGGGTTTCCCATTAATTGCTGCATTGCAATATTGTTTTCATTTTCACTTGCAAATTTTTTAATCGTTCCTTTTATGGGTTGAGAAAACAATTCACTTCCTTTTTTCTTCAAAAACCTTTCAGGGGAAGAGCAAATTAGCCAGCTATTGTTGTATTTAATGATTCCTGAGAAAGGAGCCGGAGAAAGTTTGTTTAGTTTCTGATAAAGCGAAATGGGGTCAATATTTTTTATGCTGGCAGAAAAGTGCTGGCAAAAATTCATTTCATAAATATCTCCAGCTTGTAAAGCTTGCTGAATTTTTTCGAATCCGCTGAGGTATTCTTCTTTTGTAAGCGTTGGTTTTAAGGAGATTTCTTTTAGCGTATTTTCTGAAGCAACCAGTTCTTCTGATTTTTTAAGTAAGTTCTCATAATTACCATAATATAAAGGACTCCCATCTTTTTTTTCCGCAATTATTGCGGCGGGTTCCCAACAAGCCAATAATGGAAATCCTGTTTTATCTTCTTGTGAAGAATGGAGTTTTTCTCGGCTATTTTTTAAATCGTAAGTAAGAAATGTGCCTAATAATGGGGCTTTTTTATTTTTTACAAAAGCGGATAAGGCGTTCCATGGGTCAGTAAGATTGGTGTTGACTTCTAAATTAGTTGTTTCACCAATAAGAATTACCCAATTATAGTCACCATATATATCTGGGTAATTGTTTGAATCTAAATACATTATCTTTTCATTCTGCAGTGTAGCATAGCGTAAAAGATTTATACGTTCTTCAAATGTCAACATCTTGGGGCCTTCAATTTTGCAAAGTTAACAGTGCTGCTGAATAAATAGAATTAGATTTTAACACATTATACTTAATAAAGACAGACAACTTATTGAAATGTTGTTTAAAAATGATGTACGTTTGAAGCATCAGATGCTACAATTTTTACACACCACGGGAGAATATTTCCTTTTTTTGAAAGGCGTATTTAGTAAACCGCAAAAGTTTGCGTGGTTCCGGAAACAGCTTTTTTACGAAATGAACTCATTGGGCATTAATTCATTGCCCATTATTACCATCATTTCATTGTTTATGGGGGCGGTTATCACCATTCAAACAGCATATAATATTGATAGCCCTTTTATACCATTGTACGCTGTAGGTTTAGCTACAAGAGATTCAATTATATTAGAATTTTCTCCAACAATCATAAGTTTGATTCTGGCAGGAAAAGTTGGCTCAAGTATCTCTTCTGAAATTGGAACCATGCGTGTAACAGAGCAGATAGATGCTTTGGAAATCATGGGCATCAATTCAGCATCTTACTTAGCCTTGCCAAAGATTATTGCGGCCATTATCATCAATCCGTTTTTAATCATAATCAGCATGTTTCAGGGAATTTTGGGAGGTTGGTTCTTTGGTTCTTTGGCTGGAGTTGTTACAAGTACAGGTTTCGTTTATGGAGTTCAATATGCATTTCAGCCGTTTTATGTAACATACGCATTGGTGAAAACGGTTTTCTTTGCTTTTTTGATTACATCGATCTCATCTTTCTTTGGTTATTATACAAGTGGAGGAGCCTTAGAAGTTGGAGCCTCCAGCACTAAAGCTGTTGTATATAGCAGTATCTTTTTGTTGGTGATGAATTATTTGCTTACTCAACTTTTGTTGTCATGATAGAAGTAAGAAATATTTCAAAATCGTTTGAAGACAAGCTGGTACTTGATGATTTGTCTATAATTTTTGAAGAGGGAAAAACCAATTTGGTTATTGGAGGAAGTGGTTCAGGTAAAACAGTTTTGATTAAATGCCTTGTTGCATTGTATAAAGTTGATTCGGGTTCGATTATTTATCACGGCAGAGATTTTACACTTTTAAATGAAGATGAAAAACGAGATGTGAGGAAAGAAATTGGAATGGTATTTCAAGGTGGCGCATTATTCGATTCGCAATCTGTCGAGGAGAATGTAGCTTTCCCATTGCAAATGTTTTCGCCAATGTCTCCTGAGGAAAGAAAAGAGCGTGTAAATTTTTGTTTGAACAGGGTTAACCTTCCAAATGCTCATAATCTATATCCTTCGCAATTAAGTGGGGGAATGAAAAAAAGGGTAGCCATAGCGCGCGCAATAGCATTAAATCCCAAATATCTTTTTTGTGATGAGCCAAATTCTGGTCTTGATCCTAAAACTTCCATCGTTATTGATAATTTGATTAAAGAAATTACGGAAGAATACAGCATTACCACAGTTATTAATACACACGATATGAATTCGGTATTGGAAATTGGAGATAAAATCATTTACCTATTTAAAGGAAAAAAATGGTGGGAAGGCGATAAACACGAAATTTTAGAAACAGATAATGAGGAAATAAACAATTTCGTTTATGCATCCGAATTATTTAAAAGAATAAGGAAAGCCTCCATATGAGTAAAATAGTTCCACAAGAACTTTCAATTAAAGATTATACTTACCAACTTCCACAAGAAAAAATTGCACAGTTTCCTCTTGAAAATAGAGACGATGCAAAATTGCTGGTTTTTGAAAATGAAGCTATTCAGAACAATCAGTTTTATGAACTTCCTGAATTGTTGAATGCAGGTGATACATTGATTTTTAATCAAACACGTGTAATCCATGCGCGACTACATTTTAAAACAGCAACTGGAGCTTTGGTGGAGGTATTTATTTTAGAACCGGCTCAGCAAGCGGATATTCAAACAGCCATGTTGCATACTGCTAATTCTAAATGGATTTGTTTGGTTGGAAATGCAAAAAAGTGGAAAGCAAATGAAAAGCTATCACAGGTTTTTAAAATTGATGAAGTAAGTTGTGAATTGAATGCACAACTAGTAGAAAAGATTAGTGATGGATTTTTGATTCAATTTGAATGGTCGCCAAGTGATTTTTCTTTTGCAGAGGTAATTGAAAAGGCTGGACAAATTCCGTTGCCGCCATATATGAAAAGGTCGCCAATTGCCGAAGATGAGGAACGTTACCAAACTGTGTATGCTTCAGAGAAAGGCTCTGTTGCGGCACCAACTGCAGGATTGCACTTTACAGAAAGGGTCTTAACAAATCTTCAGAAAAACGGTATTTCTTGTGACTTTTTAACTTTACATGTGGGAGCTGGAACTTTTAAGCCAGTAAAAGCTGATACAATGTCAGCACATGAGATGCATGAAGAGGAAGTAATTGTAAAGATTGATTTACTTGAAAATTTGTGCAATGCCAAAGGAAGAATTGGCTGTGTGGGAACTACATCCTTGAGGTCTTTGGAAAGTATTTATTGGACGGCAGTGAGGCTTATGAAACAACCTGACAGTAAGTTAGAAATAGCTGTAGAGCAATGGGAACCCTATAATTATTCAGAAGATGAGCTGCCCAATTGTAAAGATGCATTTGCTTTTTTAGTACGTAAAATGAATGAGGCAAAAGCTAAAACCATAAGTGGTAAAACGGCTGTAATCATTGCACCTGGATATGAGATTAAAACCTGCGATTTTTTAATTACCAATTTTCACCAACCCGAAAGCACATTACTGCTTTTAGTAAGCGCATTTGTAGGCGAAAAAAATTGGAGAAAAATATATGATTTTGCAATATGCAACGATTATCGCTTTTTAAGTTTCGGCGATAGTTCACTGTTGTATAGGCATTAATGCATAATAATTAACGGGGCAACAGCCATTTTTTCTATCCCGTTGATTCTTATTATGTACTTACCTGAAGATAAAGATGATGTATTAATTTGAAATACAGATTCATTTTGTAAATAGTCTTGTGAAAAAACTAATCTTCCTTGCATATCTAAAATCAGTATAGATGCATTTTCTATACTTTCTTGTAAGCTAATGGTTATATAATCGTTGGCTGGCAAAGGAAAAATGCTGGCTTTAACGGTGGGTAAAATTTTAATTCCTGTTAATAATGTGTCTATAATCGGGAAAATTCCGAGGTCAACATTTAAGCCCCATGTATCGGCAATTCTTTGGTAACGATTGTTCCAGAATTCCCAGCTTCTGCCGTAAATAGAGGCAGAATCGTCTTTGGTGGTGTAAAGCGCTAATGAATCTTCAACAGCTAAGCTATCGAAGTTAATACCAATGGTATAACCAGTGTTTACTAGAATTGGATTGGCATAAAGTACTGAAGTTATGCTGTTTTCTAAATTAGAACTTGTATTGATGTTATTAAAATTTATAAAAACGGAATCTTTCGTTTCTTTTGGACCAACAGAAAATGGAGCCGTCGTAATGGAAGTAGCGTCGAATCTCTTCACTTTAATACATGCCTTACTATTGGGATTTGTAGATGGGGAAGATTTATATCCTGTTAAAAATAGACAACCTATAATGCTGTAGGGCTTTGGTGCAGGAAAATAAACCTGCAGTTTCTCTCTATCTCCATAGCCGTTTTTTCCTGAAACATAACCTCCATTTGGGCTTGCATACAAAGTGTCTGTTTTATCGGTAAATCCAATGGTATCATTTGCGATTTGTGCATTTATTTCCGAAAATAAAAGAAGTGCAGCAATTAGGAGTTTAAATTTCATTTGGCAAAAATAAAAAAACCCGCAGCATTGCCACGGGTTTTTATGAATGTTATCGTTTTGAATATTAACGTACAATAGTAACTTTTTTACTTACAGAAGCTTTTCCATCTGCAGTAATGCGGTACATGTACATTCCTGCTGGTAAGTTTCCTGCATTTATGCTCACATTATTTTTTCCTGCAGATTTTTTACCCATATTTTCAGTGTACACCAATTTACCAGTTATGTCGAACATTTGAACACCAATTTCAGCTGAATTATCTAAGTTGAAAGTGAAATTTGTGATTTCGCTGAATGGGTTTGGATAAGCATGTCCCATTTGAATACCATTTACTTTTTCGATATCTAATACTTCATTTACACGAGCTCTGATCCAGATTTCCCAGTTTTGAGCAGAAAAGAAACTGGTATCAGCTCCAGCAGCAGGAGCTCCATAAAATATGTTAGAATTGTTTGAGTAATTAGGAATAAATGGAGGATATTTCATAACTGAGTATGGCGCAGCGCTTTTTAGTGCAATATCATTTGGCGCAGCTGGTCCATTAGGATTTGTAATATAAGAAGCAATTATTCCACAAGTATCTTGTTTTGGGCCAAAGTATTTAATTGTAACACCGGCGCGTCTTCCTGCTGGTACTGTTACATTAGGAGCCCAGTTTAAAAACTGAACAGCACCAGATCCTAGCCAATTTCCATTGGGTGACAAAGATGTATTTGAAATAATTGTATCTGCCCAAAGTACTATTGCAGGATCAGCAAAGGTGCTAGTAGCATTAGATTGTAAACGATGAACTTGTACAATTAAAGAATCGTTTTCTCCAGAATTATTTTCATGACTTACCAAAGTAAAAATACTATCGATAACCATTTCAAAATTTGCAGCATAACTTATTGGGTCTATGTATGAATTTGCCCCATCTGCAGGGTCTGTGTACCCAGTTACTTCGAAAAATTTAACTCCAACAAAACTTAATGCTGTGTCAATTGCTGTATTTCTGGAATTGAAACGCCATACAAAACTACTTTGACTTGTCGAAGTTGTTGCTTGTAGGAAATTATCTACAAAAGAATAATCTATATACAAGTCTTGAATCAAATCTCTATTAACGGCACCAGTGTGGTGTTGTTTTAAAGATCTAATTTCTTCATTGCTTACTTTCCTGTTTAATGGAAGTGCTGTTTTTTCAATTTGTCCCTGAACAAGGTTAGAAACTATTAAACCAATTGTCAGGCTGAGTATAATTTTTTTCATAGGTAGTATATTGGTGAAGCAAATATAAAGTTAAAGACTTAAAGGTTAAGGAACATTTTTAAGTGTTTATCGCTGCAATTATAACAAATAAAAAAAGCAATGAGAAAACCCATTGCTTTTTTTATAGAATTTAGATGTTATTAACGGATAACAGAAAGTTTTTGAGTAATAGTTTTTCCATCAACATTAAGATTGATAAAATAAGCACCGTTAGCTAAACCTGTAGTTTCAATTTTTAATTGATTATTTCCAGCAGCTTTATTTCCTTCAGTTGCTGTGTAAACAACTTTACCAGTTAAATCAACAACAGAAACACTTACTGTAGAGTTTTTAGCCAAGCTGTAAGAAACATTTGTTAAACTGTTTGTTGGATTTGGATATAAAGCCACAAAACGAGCATTTACATTTTCATCAAAACCTAAGTTTTCGTCTTCAACAATTGCCATATCATCTAAGTATAGAATAAACATGTCTTGCGCATCGTGGTTGAAACCAATGTAGATTTCCTGACCATTGTAAGCAAATGGAAGCCAAGCTTCTCTCGTTGACCAAACGGTATCATTAGCAGTTGAAGCTGCGTTATCATTTACATCAAAAATCACTTGAGTAAATTCATCAGGAAATAATGATGAACCATTTACTAATACTCTGTAGCCATCTCTAAAATCAGGGTCAGGCATTCTGTGTTGCCATTTAATTTTTGCACCAGAAGCAGGAACATTAATAGGTCCGAAAGTAAACCAGTCATCAGCTTTAGCAGCTGCACCAGAAACTGTAAACCAAGAATATGTTCCCATCCAGAAACTACTATCTCCTGTGATTGAGTCTGTGCTGTAAAAGAATGTAAAGTCACCATTATTTGCAGCGAAACCTGCTGCAATTGCAGGGTTAATAATTAATCCATCATTATCCGCAGTTTGAGAATCAAAGATTGCGGCATCAGCTACTCCTGTAGCCCATGAAAAACCACTTCCATCAAAAAAGAATACAGTATCACCAATTGCTCTCGAATTGTTGATAGTATAGTTAGGGTTAATAGATGTTTGTTGATCAAATCGGAACAATTGAGATGGATTTGATCTGTTAGATTGAGCAACCATTACAGTTGCTGAAAATAAAAGTGCGAGTGTAAAAATTTTCTTCATTTATGTTTTTTCTTTATAAAGGTGTCAAAGTAACTAAATTAAATATTCAAAAACAAAAAATTAACTTTTTGCTTCTTCCAACATATAAGATTCCATTGGCTCGCAACTGCAAACCAAATTTCTATCTCCGTAGGCATTATCAATTTTTCCAACAGAAGGCCAAAATTTATTTTCAGAAACCCAACTTAAAGGAAAGGCTGCTTTTTGTCTTGAATATGGCTTATTCCAGTCGTCAGTCATTACAGAAACAGCTGTGTGTGGGGCATTTACTATCACGTTATTCTCTGCTTTTGCAAGTCCTGTTTCAACTTCTGCAATTTCGTTTCTAATGGCAATCATTGCTTCTGCAAACCTATCCAACTCTTGTAAACCTTCGCTTTCTGTAGGTTCAACCATGATAGTTCCTGGTACTGGAAAAGAAACAGTTGGTGCATGATAACCATAGTCCATCAAACGTTTAGCAATATCTGCCACTTCTATTTGCGCAGTTTTCTTAAATTCCCTGCAATCTAATATCATTTCATGTGCTACAAAACCATGTTCTCCTTTATATAAAATAGGATAATGAGGTTCTAAAAGCGCTCTTAAATAATTTGCGTTAAAAATTGCAAATTTTGTGGCATTTGTTATTCCATCACCACCTAACATTCTTATGTAAGCGTATGAAACTAGTAAAATTAAAGAACTTCCAAAAGGAGTTGCAGAAACTGCAGAAATTGCATGCGTCCCGCCAGTTTTTACTAAAGAATGACCAGGTAAAAACGGCTTAAGTTTTTCATTTACACCAATTGGACCCATTCCTGGTCCTCCACCACCATGAGGTATTGCAAAGGTTTTATGAAGATTTAAGTGACAAACATCTGCTCCAATATTTCCAGGACTTGTTAATCCAACTTGAGCATTCATATTTGCACCATCCATATAAACCAAGCCACCATTTTCGTGGATAATACTGGTAATTGTTACAATACCTTCTTCAAAAACACCATGGGTTGAAGGATACGTTACCATTAAACAAGACAGCTTGTCTTTATATTGAACCGCCTTATTTCTTAAATCTTCAATATCAACATTTCCATTTTCGTCGCATTTTGTAACAACTACTTCCATTCCAGCCATTACAGCAGAAGCAGGATTGGTTCCATGTGCAGATGAAGGAATCAATGCGATGTTTCTATGAAAATCGCCTCTGCTTTGGTGATAAGCTCTGATGGTCATTAAACCTGCATATTCGCCTTGTGCTCCAGAATTTGGTTGTAGTGACATTGCTGCAAAACCAGTTGATTTGCACAATGCATCATTTAGCCAATTAAACATTTCGTGGTAGCCTTCTGCCTGATTTACAGGAACAAATGGATGAATTTGAGCAAAACCTGGTAGACTTAATGGCATTAATTCGCTGGCAGCATTCAATTTCATGGTACAAGAACCCAAAGAAATCATTGAATGGTTCAGTGCCAAATCTTTATTTTCCAACTTCTTGATGTATCGCATCATTTCTGTTTCTGAATGGTAGCGATTAAAAACATGCTGCTGAATGATGGCCTCTGTTTTTAAATGAGAAGCATCAATAGTTGATTGATGCGCTCTTTGAAACTTTACTATTGATGTTCCCGCTGCTTTTGCAAAAATCTCGGCTAGTTGATTTAAATCTGTTTCAGATGTTGTTTCATCCAAAGAAATAGAAACGGTTGAATCATTCACATACCTTAAGTTGACCTGGTGATTTAGCGCAACTTGTTCAAGATTTTCTTTTGAAGTCTTTCCATTTAAATCGATGGTAATGGTATCGAAATATTGACGGGTAATAACCTTAAATCCTAATTCATTTAATTTGGAAGCTAATGTAAAGGTAGATTGATGAATTTTAGTGGCAATTGCTTGTAATCCTTTAGGGCCATGATATACAGCATACATCGAAGCCATAATTGCTAATAAAGCCTGTGCTGTGCAAATATTTGATGTTGCTTTGTCTCTTTTTATATGTTGCTCTCTGGTTTGCAATGCCATTCTTAAAGCTTGGTTTCCATGACTATCTATAGAAACACCAATAATTCTTCCCGGAATAAAGCGCTTAAAACTTTCGTGCGTTGCAAAATATGCAGCATGTGGTCCACCATATCCTAATGGAACGCCAAATCTTTGAGAAGAACCTACAACACAATCAGCGCCCCAGTGTCCGGGAGCCTTTAATAATGTTAAACTCATTAAATCTGCACAAACACAAACCGAAGCGTTATTTGCTTTTGCAGCAGTTGTGAATGCTTGATAATCATTTATTTCCCCATCAATATCCGGGTATTGGATTACAGCACCGAAAATTGAAGCATTCCACTCTAATGTATTGTGATTTCCAATTTGAAGTTCTATGCCTAATGGGGCAGAACGTGTTTTTAACAAATCTATAGTTTGTGGGAAGCATTTTTCGGAAACGAACAAAACGTTTGCATTGGCTTTTGTTTGTTCTTTTGTGCGCATTGCATAAAACATGTGCATGGCTTCAGCCGCTGCAGTTGCTTCATCTAAAAGAGAAGCATTTGCCAATTCCATTCCTGTTAAATCCATTATCAGTGTTTGGTAATTTAACAAGGCTTCTAAACGACCTTGCGCAATCTCTGCCTGATAAGGTGTATAAGCAGTGTACCATCCTGGATTTTCGAAAATGTTTCTTAGAATTACTGAAGGTGTTATGGTATTGTAATATCCCAAGCCGATATACGACTTGTAAATTTTATTCTTATTTGCAATTGCCTGAATGTGATTCAGGTATTCAAATTCAGACATTGCAGCATCCAACTCAATTGGTTTTTTCAAACGAATTCCTGCAGGCACAGTTTTGTCGATGAGTTCATCAATAGATGAAACACCAATTTTTTGAAGCATTGGCTTCACTTCTTCTTCACGGGGACCAATATGTCTGCTTTCGAAATCACGAATCATAAGAGCTATTTATTTGTTTATTTTGGGATTGCGAATTTAATAACAATTCAACAATAATATAGTTTTGAATTAAATTTCTAAAAAACCGATTTGCCAAAAGTCAAAACAAAAAATTTATCAATAATTATGTAGGTTTGGCGTAATATTCTTGGTATGATAAATTCTTCAGTTTTAAAGAACATTTTTTTCATTGTGATTCTCCTCACAAGCTGCATTACTTATAGCCAAGACACTATTTACAGGTTAAATAGGTCGGCACTAATTGGTATAATTAAGCAAGAAATGGCGGGAAGCGTGAAAATTTCTCTGTTTAAAAATGGCGAAATAAAAGAAAAGACAATTTCAAAGGAAAGAATAACTTCTATAAAAAGAGGAAATACAAATGGTTATTTCGTTTTTAACCCCAGTGGAGAGTTTGATAATGCAGCATTTAAAAAGAAAATAAAAACGAATTGGAAAAACTTTAAAAATAGAGAAAGAAGCTTACCTGATACGCTGAGGTTAATTGATAGAAAGGCTAAAATCAGGATGTTTGTCGGAGTTAAAAATGATTCCTTAGATGGCAATCTTTTATATTATCGTAAACCCGGAAGAACTAAGGTGAAGTCGATGGAATTGGAAAAGATTTATTCGGTTAACTACTCCACTAAAAAGCCGCCTTTGGTACTCTATATTCAGGATACACTCGAAGGCAACTGGTATACTTCTGAACAAATGGGAGATTATATGCGGGGCCAAAATGATGCATTTAAAAAGTATAAGAAAAGAGCCAGGTTGTCAGCACTAAATGCGTTTTTGGTAGGCATTGCAAGTCCAGCAATTGATGATAGATACGGACCTTTTATAATTGTTGGATATACAGGATTGGTAGGCTTTTCTAAACCAAAGTTAAAGACTAGGTATGGCTTTGACGTTACTTACAAAGACAATCCTTATTATGAGGAAGGCTTCGGAACTATGGCCAAAAGACTCACCCTTTGGCATGCTGCCACAGCCACTGTTTCAGGTTATATACTTGGTTCGGTAGGATTACTTTTTTTAGTTAATTAATTGAATATGCCAGAATGGCTCAAGAAAATAGTTAGGATTCTTGTCTTTGGTAATTGTTGGGTGGCTTTTGCAGCAACTTGCTTGTATTGGTGTACTTGCATCATGCACCAATTAAAGCCTCAATTAGATTTATCTGCTGGGATTTTTGGGGCCACACTTTTTATCTATAATTACCATCGGCTTTTTCGTAAATCTGCAATTTATGCTTGGCAACGCTCAGAAAGGCACCGCTGGATTGTTGCGAACGATAAACTGCTAAAAGCATTTGCAATTATCGGTTTAACAATTTCAATGATAGCTTTTTTACCTTATGCAAATGTTGCCAACGTTTTAAAATTCCTACCTTTTGTAACATTAGCATTGCTTTATGTTATTCCCGTTTGGAAAACAGATGGAAAGTGGATTCGATTAAGAGATTTCCCTTTTATAAAAATAGCACTGGTTGCGGTAGTTTGGGCTTTTGTTACTGTTTTTGTTCCCTTTGCAATTTTGGATATTTATTGGATACCAAATCTTTCTCAATGGTTAACTTTCGCACAAAGATTTGTTTTCATATTTGCTATAACCATTCCGTTTGATATTCGAGATTTAGAACATGATGCAAAGCACCAGGTAAAAACTTTTGCAGGTGTTTTAGGCATAAACAAATCCAAACAATTGAGCAGTTTGCTATTAATAATAGTAGCTGCTATTTCAATTTCGGCTTACTTGCTTAAATATTACATCGCAGGAAATGCCGCAGGAATGATAGTTTCCTCGCTCTCTACATCATTTTTAATTTCTAGAATCCAAGAAGATTCTGATGAATGGATGTATGCCGGTTATTTAGACGGCACGATGGTAGACCAGTTGTTTTGGATTTGGTTATTGAGCAACTGGACTTAAAACTTGTTCAAATACTAAATCAAGACCATCACAAATAACCTGGGCAGATTTTTCTAAGTCGGCCTCGCTATGTGCAGCAGAAATAAAGCCAACCTCATACCCGGAAGGACCAAAATAAACTCCGTTTTCGAGCATAAAAGCATGAAGAATTTTGAATTTATCCATGCTTTTAGGGTCAATTTCTTCGGCAGCGTTTACCTCGTTTTGTGAGGTGAAGGCCAACCAGAAAATAGATTGGTTTACAAATATTTTGAAAGGGTATTTTTTAGAAATTGAGTGTTGAATGATTGTATCTGTAAATTGTTTGGTTTTTTCGGCCAACTGCTGGTAGAATCCAGGTTTTAAGCACTCTGTAAGTGCCGCTATTCCAGCAGCCATCGCCACAGGGTTACCTGACAATGTTCCTGCTTGGTAAACATCTCCATCTGGAGAAACTCGACTCATAATTTCTTTGCTGGCGCCATAAGCCCCAACAGGAAAGCCTCCTCCAATTATTTTTCCATAAGTAACGATATCGGGTTCAATAGAATACAAGCCTGCAGCTCCTTCAAATCCAGCACGAAATCCAGAAATTACTTCATCAAAAATCAATAAAGCTCCATTTTTCTTTGCCATACACGACAAACAAAACAAGAATTCTTTTGTAACACCTAACAAGCCGTTATTTGCAGGAATTGGTTCAATGATGATGGCCGCAATTTGGTCTTTAAAAGTTTCAAAAGCTTCGCGCACCAAATCAATTCTATTTAAAGGAACTACTATCGTATCATTTACTATTCCTTTGGGAATACCTGCACTGGAAGAGTTTCCAAAGGTGATTAAACCAGAACCGGCTTTCACCAAAAGTGAATCCACGTGACCGTGATAGCAACCTTCGAACTTTAAAATTTTATCTCTGCCAGTAAAACCTCTTGCAAGTCTTATTGCCGACATAACCGCCTCGGTACCAGAACTTACAAAACGAATTTTTTCAATAAACCTGTTATTGCTTAAAATAAGTTCAGCCAATTCATTTTCAAGCGCTGTTGGAGCTCCGAAAGAAGTGCCATCTTGCATTGCTTCCCAAACCTTTTCGCGTATTTTAGTATTGTTATGACCCAGAATAAGTGGTCCCCAAGAGTAACAGAAATCTATAAACTCGTTACCGTCTTCGTCCCAAATATGAGAACCATCGCCTTTTTTAATAAATAACGGAGTTCCGCCAACAGATTTGAATGCTCTTACTGGAGAATTTACTCCACCGGGAAAATATGTTTTTGCCTTTTCGAAAAGTTCGGCAGATTTGTTTCTATTCATAAATATATTTTGCACTTTTAATAGTGCCGTTATTCAACAAATTCCAGTTCTAATGAGTAGTTGCCAGAAATTAGGCTTATTTTATTATTAGCTGATGGAGCAGTAAAAGGATTTACCACAAATTCATTCATTAACTCATTCAGAGGTTGAAGGATTGTTCCATCATTATCATTAAGAGAGAATTTCCAGTTTTCGTTTGTTAAAACGGGGTAACCACCAGCAGAAAAATCCCAAAAAACAGGGCATTGATTCAATTGCAATTCTCCAATAGTTGGCGTTTGACTTTGAATAGCGCTACCAACAATTCCAAATTGAATGAAAATGTCAGGCGCCGTATTCACATTAGCGTCCCAAGTTTGGTTGTTGGGATTGTTAATATTGAAAGAATTTATTTGAATTCTCTTTAGGTATCTTATTTTATTTTTTACGTTTATAAGCAAAGTGCTTGTATCCCATTTCTTGTCTTTATTCGAAAAAACGCGCAGCTGTACTTGGTAAATACCAGGTTGAGCGTAAGCATGTTGCAAAGAAGAGGCTTCATTTAGTGTTCCATCTCCAAAATTCCAAGCATATCTTTTAACATCAACCGCACAACTACTAAATGATATTGGCTCTCCAACTTCCACTGTAGTTTTATCTGCTACAATGCAGGATTGTGGTGTTTTTGTACAACCTGTTAGCAAAAGGAAAGCACATAAAATATAAACTAGGTTTTTCATTTTGTTTTAAAATTATCTATTGCAAAGTAATTGCATCGTTTTTATTGAATTACAATATAATATTGCAATCATTAACAAGGATTTAAACAAAAACACCCGCCCGAGAGCAGGTGTTCATTTAATTATTTTAATTTTTAACCTTTTGCAAAACGCTCTGCAACAACATTCCAATTAACAACATTCCAGAAAGCTGTAATATAATCAGGACGGCGATTTTGGTAGTTCAAGTAATAAGCGTGTTCCCAAACATCCACAGCAAGAATAGGCGTTCCTTTTACTTCTGCGATATCCATAATTGGGTTATCTTGATTTGGAGTGGAAGTAACCACCAATTTACCATCATGTTTTACTAACCAAGCCCAACCAGAACCGAAACGTGTTGCTCCTGCTTTTGCAAAGTCTTCTTTAAATTTATCGAAAGAGCCAAATGATTGATTAATAGCCTCTAACAAAGCTCCTGAAGGGTTACCTCCTGCGTTTGGTGCCATTAACTCCCAAAATAAACTGTGATTGTAATGACCTCCACCGTTATTTCTTACAGCAGGTGATAATTTTGAAATGCCAGCCATCAATTGCTCAATTGTTTGACCTTCAGCAGGAGTTCCTGTTAATGCAGCATTCAGGTTATTTACATAAGCTGCATGGTGTTTAGAATGATGGATTTCCATTGTACGAGCATCAATATGAGGCTCTAATGCATTATATGCATAAGTTAATTTAGGGAGTTCGAATGACATAATTTTATAAATTAATGAACCACAAATTTAGTGGAATTGTTTATCGATATTGTCTTTTCCTAAAAATGGTTTACATGTTTTAGTTTTCAAATTTATTTATTTTAGTTGTTGTAAATTTTCTTTTTGCTTCTTTTTCTTTGTTGATAAGTCCGTTTTTGTTAATATC
>JAIXYK010000002.1 GCA_027490225.1 Bacteroidota bacterium
AAAAACCGTTTCGAACGATCAATTCAAAGACTATTTAAAGTCCAAACCTGTAAGATTTATAGAAAATATAGGGCAAATTATGGACGTGAACTCAAGCCCTGTACCATTTGTTTTGTTCAAGGCAGAAGCTCCTGGAATGAACTTTTATATTACCGAAAAAGGACTAACGTATGTTTTTGTGAAATACCAAAATAAGCAAGCTGGCAATCAAAAAAACAGTCCGTTAACATCAATAAATCAAGATCTCAAAACAGAAATGGCTTGGTTTAATGTTCACTTGGATGGCGCAAAAATTCAACGCGAAAGCATTATCAAAGAAGTAGAAAGCAATGAGCATTACAATTATTTCTATGGACATTGTCCTCAAGGAATAGTCGAGGTACATCAATATGATAAAATCACGATTAAAGAAGTTTATCCGGGCATCGATTGGGTCTTTTATAGCAGCCAAACGAGTGGAATGAAATACGACTTCGTTGTTCATCCCGGTGCTGATCCATCGCAAATAAATCTTTTATACGAAGGGCAGAATCCATTAACACTTTTAAAGGATGGAAGCATTAGCATACAAACTCAATTAGGAAGTCTAAAAGAGGAAAAACCATTTACGTATGAACAGGATGGAGAAACTGAAATTGAAAGTAATTACCAGCTCACAACCATTAACAACAACCAAACGCTTCTGAAGTTTGATCTTGCATGCTATGATTCATCGAAGCGTTTAATCATCGATCCACAACTATACTGGTATACATTTTATGGAGGTAACAGTGCGGATGACTGTTTCTCTACGGAAACGGATCAAGACGGAAATATATTCGTAACAGGAGCTACATCATCCGAAAATTTCCCACTACTAGATCCTGGTGGAACTACTTATTTTTCGAGCGACTACAGCACTCTTCCCTTCGCTATCGATCTCAATGTGTTCTTGCTTAAATTTTCTGCTTCGGGAAATCTTTTATGGGCAACTTACTATGGTGGTTTCGGCGAGGAGTCTGCTTATTCAATTGAAACCGATATGAATGGGAATGTTTTTGTAACGGGCTGGACTAAATCTCAGGATTTTCCTGTTCAAAGTGCAGGAGCAGGCTCCTATAATCAGCCAACATACGGAGGGGGATTCATGGATGCATTTATTCTGAAATTTCAAAATAATGGAACGCGTCTTTGGGCCAGTTATTATGGAGGTTCAGGACAGGATCAAGGATATGGCTTATCCACCGACTTGCAAGGAAATTTATGGATTACCGGGAAAACAAACTCTCCTAATTTTCCTACGCAAAACACCGGAGCTTTTTTTCAAGGAACAAATGCAGGAGAATCCGATGCATTTATCTTGAAATTTAACAACCTTGGTGTGCGACAGTGGGCTACTTATTATGGCGGAACAGGGATTGACGAAGGGCATTCCATTTCTACTGATTTAAACGGAAATGCTTTTATTGTAGGAGAAACGTTTTCAGACAATTTCATCACTCAAAACAATGGCGGATACTTTCAGTCAAACTATGGAGGTGCTGGTGATGCATTCATTTTAAAATTCGCAGACAATGGTTCCCGACTTTGGGCAACATATTACGGAGGCAACAGTTATGATATTGGAATATCCACATGCAATGATTCGCAGGGTAATCTATTCGTTATGGGAAGCACCGAGTCTACTAATTTTCCAATACAAAACGCAGGTACGTTCTTTCAGGGATCATACAATGGAGGTTTTTCTGATGCATTTTTTTTGAAGTTCAATAATGATGGGTCACGTTTATGGGCAACACTAATGGGAGGAGATGAATCCGAAGCTTTTGGTACGTTTGATAATTTAGAAGTTGATAAATGTGATAATGTATATTTTGCATTTATTCATTTTACCTCTCCAATGTCTGGAGCGGAAGCCTCGATTCCAAACAATAGTTTCCCTTATATCACCAACACGATAAACGCTCCTTTTTTTATTGCAAGTGCTACTTGTAGCTCGGAACCCATACTTGGCCGCTTGTCGAACAACGGCGATTTGCAGTGGTGCTCGTACATGGGAGGATCAGGCGCTGAAAGGAGAACCTGTATCGATATAGACCAAAGTAATTCAGTTGTTTTTTGTAGTAATACGGGAAGTGATTTGTACTGTCCATTTCTCCCATCCACCTATCCTTTAACTGATCCCGGTTCAGGAGCCTATTTCGATAATACTTTAGAAACCGGGGGCGACTTAGCAGAATTAATAATTTCCAAATTACAAATGCCCCAGTTACAGACGAATACGAACAGTGTTCTTCCGATTACGTGTACCACTTGCGATGGATCGATCGCTATCAACGTAACATCAGGTGATGGAATTTATACTTATGAGTGGAGCAATGGCCTAATTCAATCCAATGTAAGCGATACCATTAGCTCGATAAATAATGTGTGTTCTGGCAACTACTCCGTTGTAGTGTCAAACACAAACTATTGTAATCTTTCGGATACACTTTCATTTAGCTTACTTGCTCTATCGGGCGGCTTAACAATTGGAGTAACTCCCGATAGCGCGACAATCACAAATGGTGAGTCTGTTCAATTAAACGCAAGTGGTGCAACATTCTATTCATGGACTCCTTCCATAGGATTAAGTTGCGACACATGTTCTAATCCTTTTGCTGCGCCTACAGAAACGACTTCCTATGTTGTTACAGGAAAAGACACCAATGGGTGTTCCGGTGATGTCGAGGTAATTGTTCGGGTAAATGAAATCGATATTATCTGCAACGAAGTATTCATCCCAAGCATCTTTTCGCCCAACGGAAAAGGTCCGCAGGCCAATGAAACATTTTGCATTTTAAGCGATTGTGTGGAACAGTTCAAGCTTTTAATTTTCAACCGATGGGGAGAAAAAATTTTTGAATCGGAGGATATTGCTCAATGCTGGGACGGAACTTTTAAAGGGAATGAAGCGGCAACGGGATCTTATGCTTTCAATCTGTACATCAAAAGAGCAAATGAAACCATCGTCTCAAAATCGGGGACAATTACGTTGGTTCGCTAAATTTTTTCTCATTGTATGAATAATCGTTCAATCTTTACGACATTCATCCTAAAGTTCGTTTGCATAAACGCATTTGCTCTTTTATGCAGATTTCAATCAATACACGGAATTATTAATGTATCCAAAAATATCCTTGCATTCAAAATTTTAATAATTAATTTAAACGCATCATTTATAGCTTTTTAAGCGCTTTTGAGTGAAACCTAATTAAGGAAGGCGACCCAATTGCAAGCCAATCCACCATTCGAAATCAAAATATAAGACCATGTTTGCCTTCCATTTAGATGCTAGTTGATCTTTCAGTTCTTCTCTAAATCGCTCCAAAAGAGCAACTTTGTCATTTTTTCTAAGGTCATTCCAATGGATAAAGTTATTCACAATCCGGCTAATTAGAAATGCTTCGTACTCAAATAAAGCGCCTTCATTTCTCAATTGTTTGCGAAGATAATTCGCATTGTATTCTACATTTTCGGTGTTGTTTAGGAAAATATCGCAGAATAATGATAAAATGCGCGAGAAGGCATAAATGTCGGTGCCGTTACTTTTGCTTTCAATAAAATTCACTTTTAACAACCACTTATTAGCATCCGAATAATTCCCTGTAATAAAAAATGTTTTAGCGATGTCAAAACATAGGTACTTTAATGCGTTTCCATCGGCGAGAATTTCATTATTCTTAACAAAATCGATTGCTTCGTATACTAGTTTCAAGGCCTTTTCATAATTATTTTCACGTAAAAGAGCAATCAGTTGGTATTCGTATAAAATACCCTGAGCGACTTTGCGTATTTCGGGCTCGTTTATGCGAGTTGTGTTTTCTTTTAATTCGCTTACGAGCGACTGAAATTCATTTTTTTTATATCTCCCTATGATTAATGCCGATAATCTGGCTGAAACTGCGCGAAGATAAATTTGCGCGAAGCTTCGTGTGGCCTCGGGGTGCGTTGATATTAAACGATGCATTTTTACTGCCGACTTGTAACAGCTAACGTTTTCGCCTAGAGATGCATGATAGAGGAAGTTGAAATGGTGATAGCAAAGTTGAGCATTCAACGATTTAGCTTCAGCCGGGTTGTTTATAAGACTATTCTTTTTAAACCGATCAAAGCGTCGCAGTTGTTTGCTGTTTCTCACAAAACTGTTTTGACTTAAAATTGCAGACAATTCGTTGAGCAATTGTTTGTATTTCAATAAATTTTGGCTTTTGGCATAGCAAAGTTGTTGTTCATGAAGTACTGAATTGGTATCGATTTGTGGTTGATAGCGAGCGAGCAACACTTTTTTTTGAAGCAATTGAATCTCGAATAAAAAATCTTCATTAATCCGGGCTTGATTAATAAGGTTTTGGATACGCTTATTAGCAGTAGCATACAGGCCTTTCTCTATGAGGATATCGATTTCGACAAGTGCATTATGCAGCCATAATTTGGTGTCGCGATACTGACGCTGGGAGTCGAGTATAAGCTGAAATAAATAGTGTTTTTTTACTTCGACTTGCTTTTGGAATTTACGCTCTGAAATGCTTTCTAGAAAGAGCTTCTTATCAAATTCACGCATGTCATTGAGCACATCGAATAGAAATAAGTAATCATTTTCTTCCTCCTTTCTTCCCTTGACAAACCGCTTAAAGAACCGCTTTTCAGTTGGAGAAAGGGAATGTATTAGTGTATGAAGATTATCTCCCTTAATCTTATTCATAGTTGTGTATTTATAGCCATAAAAATAGTAATTGGATTGATATTTTCATTATTTAAATTGCTTTCCATGAGACATAATAAAATTCCAATAAAAACTTTCTTAAACATCCTTTTTGAAATAAAATTGCAAAGCCAAATCTTAAGTTTAATCCATGAACTCGTTTGCTTTTATTAACGTTCCTCGCATCTTTTTAATCATACAATCCTGTATTTTATCCTTGTTTGGAACTTCATGTTTTGCTCAACTCCAGAATAACAACTGGACATTTGGCAACGGTTGTCGTGTTAACTTTAACGGCCCTACACCCAATGGTGCGCTCAGTTCATTACTATTTAGTGCCGAACAATGCGCTTCAGTATCTAATCCCGAAACCGGCAGTTTGCTCTTTTATTCGGATGGTCTCACTGTTTGGGGATCAACAAATCAGCCAATGCCTAACGGAACCGGACTTATTGGTGGGCTTTTCAGGTCGTCGAGTCAGGGGCCGGTGATTGTTCCCTTTCCGGAGAATCCGAATAAATATTTCATTTTTACTATTGATGAATTGGAGTTTGATACGTATACTGGTTTACATTATTCGGTGGTGGATATGACACTCAATGGCGGCCTTGGCGATGTGGAGGTTGCCAATAAAAACATCTTGTTGACCCAGGATTCTCTTACCGAAAAAATTACAGTTATCCGCAGCGAAGCCATCCGGGGCTATTGGGTAATTGTACATCGTATCATCAACAATGAATTCCTAGCATACAAAGTTACTGGCTGCGAAGTGAGCCCTACACCCGTAGTAACTGCTGTGGGTTCTCCCTTGATCATTCCTGCCAATAATCCAAACGACCGCTATGCTGGTTATGGTTCAATCAAGGCAAATCCTTCAGGCACACGTATTGGAATGCCGATTGACGGATCAACAACCATTGAGTTTTTTGATTTTAATCCCGCTACTGGTCAGCTTTCCAATCCAATCTCGGTAGAGGTTACCGATAATACGGTTAATCCGACTCCTGATTTACCCATCCGAAAATACGGATGCAGCTTTTCGCCCGATGGCAGCAAGTTTTATTTCACCAATACCATTTCTGT
Source organism: Bacteroidota bacterium (assembly GCA_027490225.1). Taxonomy (GTDB): domain Bacteria; phylum Bacteroidota; class Bacteroidia; order M30B66; family M30B66; genus JAIXYK01. Next base: position 5,807 of record JAIXYK010000002.1, read on the forward strand.
GTATCAGTTCGATTTGAGTGTTTATGATTCTGCTGCAATTGCTAATTCAAATACATTAATCGGTACACCCGCCAATCCAACGTTTCAGGTAGAACAAGCGCCAAACGGAAAGATTTATGTAGCCACGGCTGGCAATGCGCTGGCGGCCATCAATTCTCCGAACAACGCAGGTCTTGCATGCGGATTCGAAGAAAATGCACTGGCATTAAACGGCCAATGCCAACTTGGTTTGCCAGCACAAGTTCCCAATCGCAATTTTTTACCGCCCCCCATCAGCTTTGACTACGATTGTCTCACGCTCGAAATTAATGCCTCGGTGCTTGACATTGCCGACCAAACCCTGAGCTGGAATTTTGGAGTGCCCAATAGCGCTCAAATTGGAAATCCAGTTTCATTTACTTATGCCGATTCGGGCTCGGTAACCATAACGGCCTCTTTAAACAGTGCGTGTTTCTCATTTTCGAGTGATACCTCCATTGTTATAGAAGATTGTTCATGCTTAACAGAAATACAGCAAGTGGCAAGCACACTTAATTTAGGCGACACCCTGCAACTTAATGCCAGTGGTGCCGAATCCTACTCCTGGACCCCGCCGCAGGGCTTGAGCTGCACCGATTGTTCAAATCCGCTGGCATCGCCAACAGGAACCACCACTTACATTGTAACAGGGAGTAATGCCAGCGGTTGCGTTTCGTCGGACACTATAACCATTACTGTAGTTACAGAAATCGACAGTATATGCAGTGAATTATTCATACCCACCATCTTCTCGCCCAATGGTAAAGGTCCGCAGGCCAACGAAACGTATTGCGTGTTCAGCGATTGTGTGGAGCAATTCAAGCTTTTAATTTTCAATCGTTGGGGCGAAAAGATTTTTGAATCGGAGGATATTTCAAAATGTTGGGACGGGACATATAAAGGAAGCGAAGCTTCATCAGGCTCATATGCCATTAATTTATATATCAAAAAAACAGATGAAACGATTGTCTCAAAGTCTGGGACTATTACGTTGGTTCGCTAAATTTATTTTCATGATGATTAATCAATCAAACGATACAAACCTAATTCTGAAGTTCTATATCATTTTAAACTAAACACACCATTGCTTCAATAAAGGGATGAATTGAATTATTTATCACCTATTAAAACTAAAACAAAAGATGAAAGTCATTAAGCACCTAATAATATTTATCATCATAGTAAATTGTCATGACTCTTTTGCCCAATTTCAAAATAACCAGTGGCGTTTTGGCTTTGGTTCGTCCATCGATTTCAATACTACGCCTCCAAGTTTTCCAACAGGAGCAGCCTTGCCAAGTATCCTGCCCCCGCTTATAACCGGGACACAGATCGAGGGTTCTGCGTCTGTTGCAGATAAAAATTCAGGTGAACTTTTATTTTATACCGACGGCGTTACCGTTTGGAATGCACAAGATGAACCTATGCCCAACGGAAGCAATTTGGGCGGCAGTGATGTGCTTTCTTCTTACATGGCAGCGGTAATCGTGCCTTTGCCAGGTTCATGTGATAAATATTACATTTTTTGCATCGATGATTATGAGGAAGGGAATTACGGTATTACCTATTCGTTGGTCGATATGACACTTGATGGAGGGTTGGGAGATGTGATAGCAGGGCAGAAAACAATTCCTTTATACGACAATGAATCAGAGATATTGATGGCTTATCCTAACAATGCAGGAGACGGTTATTGGTTAATAAGCAACGGTGCTGATCCTGCAAATCCAAGCATAGCAGCCTTTGAAGTTACAGAACAGGGCGTAAATCCAATACCTGTTTTGAGTCCGGTTAACTTCAACGGTTCCGGAAGGTTAAATTACCAGGGAACTAAATTTGTCTGCACAGGAGAGTTAGATCCAACCGGCAGTACTTTTTTGGGATTTCAACTGTATGATTTTAATACGGCAAATGGTCAAATTACTTCCCCCATTAATATTCCATTTAGTGTACCTGGTGGTGATGTTTTGCAATATTTTGAATTTACATTCGATGGCAATTTTCTTTATGCTGGTGGCAATTTTTCGCTCTATCGATTTGATTTAACATCGGGAAATCCAACAACGATTGCTGCTTCTGCAACACAAATTCCTATCGATAATCAGACCGGCCCAAATGGAGGTGCGCAACTTGGTCCTGACGGCAATCTTTATTATGTAATTGGCAGTTCGGTTTATCGAATTGAGAATCCCGATAATCCTGCGGCCTCAATTGGACCCATTAACGTTTTACCCGACGAGGTTAATTCAACTTCGCTTCCGCCATGGATTCATCTGCTACCCGGCGATTGCATTACATTAGAGGAGCCCTGCGCATCCTTCGATTTGGGCGATACGCTTACCGTTTGCGGTACTGATACGGTTCAGCTCCAAGCCGATTTAAGCAGCTTCCCCATTGTCACAGGCCTATCTTGGACTGGTGGTTCGGGAACATTTATCCCGTCCAATACAATTGCTGCACCGCGTTATGTGCCAACAGCAGCAGAACGAGCGCAGGGTTTTGTGAATTTATCGTTGCAGGTAGACGGAACTAATAGTTCAGCAGGTCAAGGCGGAAAGCTTATCGCATACGATCATTTAAGTGAAGATTTAATATTCTATATTTCGCCGCTCGATGGCAGCATCGATACTATTCAGGACAATGCTGGTGATGACTGGATAGCTACAGGATTTGAAAGCGCCACATCCACATTCTATGGTATTTCGGCATTCTTAGGACTTGGAAGTATTGATATTCAATCAGGAGTCGAAACGCCCATTACATTTGGGTATCAAGAAAATATTTTTGCAGGCGAATTCGATAATACGAACGGTATTTTTTATGCGGTGGGTGTTTTGCCTTCTCCATTAGGAGATCCTGCAAACCAGCAATTGTACAGCGTAAACACAAGCACAGGTGCGCTTACCGTTATCGGGAATTTAAATCTTTTTACCAATTCTGTACTTTATTATGGCGATGGCGATGGTATTAATGGGCTAGCCTACGATCCCCAAGACAATGTTTTATATGGAATTTCATACAATGGAAATCTATACCGCATAAATGTAAGCAATGCAACCACGACCTTGATTGGCCCAACTCAAAGCGATTGCCGTGGTCTTGCATTTGATGCATCTACTCAAAAACTTTGGGCTATAAGTTCGAATGCAACGCTTTATGAAATAGATAAAAACACTGGCAGTACCCTTTCAACCGTTCCTTGTCAAGAAGAGTTTGGTTTTATTACTTCACTTACTTATGCGCCGCCAGCTATTGAGATTCAGGAATTCACCTGCACAGACAGTTTACATGTGGTGTTGTCGTCAAATAATTTCTTAAACTTGGGCAACGACACTTTGCTTTGCAATACCCCTGAATTTACACTTTCACAACCAGGCTTGACTAATTATCTTTGGCAAGATGGTAGCGAAGATGCTATATTCACACCAACGACTACCGGTTTATTTACCCTGCAAGCCAGCAATTTAGATGGATGTGTTGATACCGACACCATCAGTATTCAGTTTGTAAATGCATCGGTTACTGTAACTGCTTCTCCTTCATCTATTTTGCTTGGCGATACCGTTCAACTTATTGCCACAGGAGGCGAGAGCTACTCGTGGAATCCCGAAGATGAACTTAGCTGCTTAAGCTGTGCTTCGCCTTTTGCCACTCCTTCTGAAACCACCACCTACATAGTTACTGCCATCGACTCCTTTGGTTGCCTAATTACCGATACGATTCGCATTGAAGTAGATATTCTTTGCAAGGAGCCTTTCATTCCAACGATTTTTTCACCCAATGGCAAGGGGAATCAAGTGAACGAAACATTCTGCATCTTCAGCGACTGTGTGGAGCAATTTAAACTGCTAATTCACAACCGTTGGGGTGAAGAGATTTTTGAATCGGAGGATATTTCTCAATGCTGGGATGGAACATTTAAAGGAAGCGAAGCAGCAACAGGAACTTATGCCTATAATTTATTCATAAGGCAAATCGATGGTTCTCAAATCAATAAAACAGGAACAATAACTTTAGTCAGATAACACAAATGAAAAACGCATTCTACATTTCCATTGCATTGGTTGCAGCTACGCTAACATTGCAGGCACAGGATATTCATTTTTCTAACACAGAATATGCCCCGCTTGTTTTAAATCCGGCGCTTGCCGGCGCAAACAGCCCAATTCAGGCTAACATGGCCTATCGTACCCAGTGGGGACAGTTGGGGAGTTCCTTTCGCACTGCAAATGCCTCATTTGATGCCCGTGTAACGCAAGACAATACCAGCAAAAGTAATTTTCTGGCTTTGGGCCTGTCCTTTTTTAACGACCGCATTGGCGATATGGGTATGGTTACAAACAATGTGGCACTTGCGATTGCCGATCATATTCGCCTAAATGCGAAAAGCCAGCTTAGCCTTGCTATTAATGCAGGGTATTCGCTCCGTTCATTTGAAAATAGTGATGGCATCTGGGCTTCTCAATATGATGGTGTTGCTTATAACCCTGGATTGGCAAGTGGAGAAGATTTTAACAACCAAAATTTCGGGTATTTCGATGCAGGTGCAGGTATCTTGTATACGTATGCCAAGAAGGTTAAAGCAATGGCCAAAAATGCGAATAAGCGGGTAAATGTTGGTGTGGCAGCTTACCACATTACCCGTCCGAATAATTCATTTATTGAACTGGCCTCCGAAAAATTACCTATACGCTATACGGCATTTGCAAACGCCGATATATCGATTGATGGCACCGATGGCGATATTCTTCCGGGAGTTTATTATCAACGTCAAGGAACCTTCTCCCAACTATTGTTTGGGTCATATTACAAATACAAGTTTAATAATGGTTCAAATTATACAGGTTTTGAGCGTCCTTTTGCTGTTTCTTTAGGCATATTTACCCGTTTGAAAGATTCATACATTGCCAAATTAATGATCGACTGGGATCAGTTTTCGCTTGGTTATGCATATGATTTTACCATTTCATCATTGACATTAAACTCTAACAGATTCGGAGCAAGTGAAATCTTTTTGCGTTTTAATGTGGGTGATGGAGGAGGGTTTAGATACAACAGAAAATAATTCATCTCTGCTTGTCGTGCTGTTGAAACCTTTTGGTTTTATCCAACTACTCGAAATTCATAAAACCCTAAATCAATTAACTTTATCGTTTGTAAATTGTTTCTTCTTAAACCCAATAACCATCCAAACTCATGACTCAATTAAGGAAACCAACATTACTCCTGCTTCTGTGGTTGATAACAAACTATTTGCAGGCTCAAAAACAAGCCAACATCTGGCATTTTGGCACTGGGCAAGCGCTCGATTTTTCGAGTGGTGAGCCTGTTTTTATTGCTGGGAGTGAAATGTTTTCTTTTGAAGGTTCTTCTTCTTACTGCGATTCTTTAGGTAACCTACTTTTTTATACCAACGGTGGCGGGCGTGAACCCGATTTTAGTGGACAAGACGGAGGCCATATTTGGAATCGTAACAACGCTATAATACACGATATGCTGGGAACACAAGGTGGAGGTTTCAGCGCTGCACAATCTTCTGTAATTGTTGAGGCACCTAACCAGCCAAGTAAATATTATGTGTTTACTATGGATGAAGGCGAATTCAATGTCGGTGCTTCACCTGCAACAAATACAGCTCAACCGAATGGTCGTGGGCTCAGCTATTTTACCGTGGATATGACTTTGAATGGAGGCTTAGGTGGAGTTGTAGATATTGACCAACGCATTTTTACTCCTTCTTTCGAAGGTTTATGCGCCATTCGTCATTCCAACCAACAAGATTTTTGGATGTTAATTAATCAAGACACATTGGGAATTGGTGTTTACAGGTTAAGTGCTGCTGGAGTCTCATTTGTGAATACCTATACAGCTATAGGCCCTAATTTTGGAATTATAAAAGCCTCACCAAATGGCGCTTTTGTGAGGGCTGGTAGTAATTTGATCAGCTTTAATAATACAACAGGTCAACTCTCAAATCCCATTTCTTTACCAAGTACTGCAGATGCGTTTGAATTTTCACCTAATAGCAATTTCCTATATGAGGTAACTAATGACAATAACGTTTTTACTGTTTCTAGGTATAATTTACAAGCAAGTAATATTGCCTTTAGTAATGAACTAGTAGGAACAATCAATACCAACTTATCAGGGCTAGGACAAATGCAGCTTGGTCCAGATGGAAAAATTTATTTTTTGGAAATATCTTTTACAGATCAATCTGTTAAACTAAATAGAATTTCCTGCCCAAATACTACTACACCTTTTGTAGAGCAAAACGTTTTTGAATCTTTGAATACAGATACATATTTTGGTCTACCTAATTTCCCAGCATGGATTTTTGAAAACAATGATAACATTTCAGTAAATCTAGGTCCTGAAAATTTGGTGCTCTGCGAATTAGATTTTCCTTACACTTTAAACGCACAGAATCCAGGAGCAACTTATCTTTGGTCAACAGGGCAGACTACTCAAACCATTCAAATTACCCAACCAGGCAATTATTCCGTTCAAGTAACTGACTTATGTGGTATTGGAACCGATACCATCATCATTTCGCCGTGTTCGATAACCTCAGAATGCAACCTCTTTGATTTGGGCGATACGCTCACCGTTTGTGGCAACGATACCCTTCAGCTTCAAGCCGATTTAAGCAGCTTTTCCAATGTAACAGGCCTGTCGTGGTCCGGTGGTTCTGGAACTTTTATACCTTCTGATACAGTTGCAGCTCCGCGCTACGTGCCAACTGCTGCAGAAAGAACACAGGGCTTTGTGAATTTAAGCTTGCTTGTAAATGCTACTAACACCGTTGCTGGACAGGAAGGAAAACTCATCGCATACGACCATTTGGGCGCGGATTTGATTTTTTACATTTCTCCGCTCGATGGAAGTATCGATACCATTCAGGACAATGCCGGCGACGACTGGATTGCAACCGGATTTGAAAGTTCTACATCTACACTCTATGGTTTTTCGGTTTTTCAAGGCCTTGGAAGTATAGATATTCAAACAGCAGCCGAAACACCCATTACGTTTGGCTATCAAGAAAATATATTTGCAGGCGAGTTCGATAATACAAACGGTATTTTTTATGCAGTTGGTGTTTTGCCTTCTCCTTTGGGAGATCCCGTAAACCAGCAATTGTATAGCGTAAACACAAGTACAGGTGCACTTAATATTATTGGAGATATAAATCTTCAAACTATTTCCTCCTTTTATTACGGCATTGTCGATGGTATTAATGGGCTTGCCTATGATCCGCAGGGAAATATTTTATATGGGATTTCATACAGTGGGAATCTTTACAGCATCAGTGTAAGCGATGCAACCACAACATTGATGGGCCCAACTCAAAATGACTGTAGAGGTCTTGCCTATGATGCATCAACCCAAAAACTTTGGGCCATTAGTTCGAATGCAACGCTTTATGAAATAGATAAAAACACCGGCAATATCCTTTCAACCGTTCCTTGTCAAGAAGAGTTTGGTTTTATTACCTCACTTACTTATGCGCCGCCAGCTATTGAGATTCAGGAATTCACTTGCACAGACAGTTTACATGTGGTGCTATCGTCAGATAATTTCTTAAACCTAGGCAATGACACCTTACTTTGCAATACCCCTGAATTTACGCTTTCTCAACCCGGCTTGAGTAATTACCTCTGGCAGGATGGTAGCGAAGATGCTGTGTTTTCTGCCGATAGCACCGGTTTGTATACCTTGCAAGCCAGCAATGCAGCCGGATGTGTGGATAGAGATTCCATCAGCATTCAGTTTGTTAATGTAAGCACAACAGTTACCGCTACTTCCAACGGTTCTTTGCTTTGCGATACCGTTCAATTAAAAGCCTTTGGTGGTAACACTTACTCATGGTCGCCTTCCAATGGATTAAGTTGTGACACTTGTTTTAATCCTTTGGCTTTTCCTTCAGAAACTACCACGTATATTGTTACAGGATTAGATACCAATGGATGTTTCGATGCTGCTGAGGTAATTGTTAATGCAAGTGGTCCCTGCGGCGATATTGTAATTCCAAATACATTTTCTCCAAATGGTGATAACATAAACGATTTGTTTGTAATCGAAAATCTAGAAGGTTTTAAAAATGTTAGTCTTAAGATTTTTAACAGATGGGGAAGATTACTCTACCAAAGCGATGATTACCAAAATACTTGGGATGGAGGTAATGCTACGGATGGAACCTACTTTTATGTTTTATTTGTTCCAACTGCATCCATAAAAGATTATAAAGGTACTATTACAATACTAAGCAATTAAGTTCAACTCTCATTTCAACTAAATAAAATAACTGATGCATTACCGTAACATCATGCAGAATTTAATTTTCTTTTTTTGTACGCTTTTTTCCATCGAAGCATTTGCCCAAAAACAAGCAAATGTTTGGCATCTTGGCAATAACCGTTCAATAGACTTCAGCAGTGGTGAGCCTGTTGAGATTTCCGGTAGCGCGATTTCTGCTTATGAAGGATGTGCTTCGTATTGTGACTCGCTCGGAAATATTCTATTCTATAGCAATGGAGGTGGATATGAAACCTTAGGTCCCACTGGAAATATTTGGAATGCAGCCAATCAGTCAATCTATGATATGCAAGGTATCGAAGGCGGAGGATACAGCGCAATGCAATCGTCGGTATTTATCGATGCGCCCGGTGAATCTGGAAAATACTACCTGTTCACCATGGATGATCTTGAATATTATTTGGATGCTTCTGATTCGGTAATGAATGCCCAACCACATGGCAGAGGTTTAAGTTATTTCAAAATAAATCAAGCGCTTAACAATGGATTAGGAGGCGTAACAGAGACCGAAAGTGTTTATGCTCCTTCGGCTGAAGGCTTATGTGCCGTTAAACATGCAAATGGAAACGATTATTGGATTCTCATCAACCAAGATTCATCTGGTATAGGTATCTATAGCGTTACATCAGCTGGTGTGCAGCTTTCTTCTGTTTTTAGCATTCCCGAAGGCACATTTTACAAGATAAAAGCTTCGCCCGATGGCACAAAGATTTTTGTTTTGCTTGACGAATTTCCTGCTGATACTGGTATGCTTTTGCAATTTAATCCCGCCACAGGAGTCATTTCGAATCCTCAAGAATTAAGCACTTACGAAGGCTTTTTTTATTTTGAATTTTCGCCAAACAGCAGGTACCTCTATTTTGCTAATGGCACCAAAATCGGACGTTATGATTTAAACAGCAGCAATATTGCCAATTCATATACCTCGTTTTTCGATTTTTCAGGTATCGATGGATTTTCGTACATCTCCCAAATGCAGCTAGGGCCTGATGGTAAACTGTATGTTTTGTTTGTGGAATACGATAGCGGTATTGGCTTGCCGGTTAATACACTCAACCGAATTAATTGTCCCAACACAGCCAGTCCGGCTTTTGATTATGAGGTGTTGACATTTATCGGGAACGACAGTACTGGAAACTTCAACGGCCTCCCCAATTTCCCCGCTTGGATTTTTCAAAATAATGATGATGTAACAGTTTCTCTAGGCCCTGAAAATTTAGTGCTCTGCGAATCTGATTTTCCATACACACTCAATGCACAAAACCCAGGCGCAACATATCTATGGTCAACCGGTCAAACAAGCCAAACCATTCAAGTTACACAACCGGGAAATTATACAGTGCAAGTAACTGATGTTTGTGGAACGGGAAATGGAAATATAAACGTAACTCTTTGCGCCCAAACAACAAATTGTATTGAATTTTTGCCAACTGGTGTCGCGCAGACTTGGACAGTTCCTGCTGGTGTTGATAGCATATCTGTAAAAATGTGGGGCGCTGCAGGCGGTGGTGGTCCAGATTCTACAAATAATGCGGGAGGTGGCGGTGGTTATACAGAATTTAGCTTGCCAGTAACTCCTGGAGATATTTTACAAATAGCAGTTGGCACAGGCGGTCAACCAGCAAACGGAAATACTGGTGGCAATGGCGGCTGGCCTGCAGGTGGCGATGGCGGTGACGGAAATCGCAACGAAGAAAACTTTGGAATTCCTACAGATGTCGGCGGCGGCGGCGGGGGCGGCGGAAAAACGGCAATAAGAATGGCGGGAAGCATCAATGAACTTTTAGCAATTGCAGGCGGTGGCGGTGGTGCTGCATACAACCGCGCAGGTGGAGCAGGAGGAGGGCTGCAAGCAGAATACACCGCAGCCTCTAATTCATTTAATGTAAATGGTTTTGGTGGCACCCAAACGGCTGGTGGTGCACCCGGTAACAATGATTTTTGTCCTCCACCTGTTTCAGGACAACCAGGAACTTCTTTGGCTGGTGGCAACGGTGCTAATGACCTTACTTTTCTCAATACTGGCGGCGGCGGCGGTGGCGATGGATTTTTTGGTGGCGGAGGAGGTAGCAGTCACGATGGTTGTTTTGGTGTTGGCTCTACAGGCGGTGGTGGTAGCGGATATTTATGCGCAACTTGCCCTGGAATTTCAGGAAATACCATAACAGGAGGATTTTTTGGAGTGCCAGCAAATGAAACAGATGCATTACTTACCAGTTATCCTGGAACCGCAACTGGCGTAAATAGCGCGAATGGCGGTGGTGGACTGGTGCAAATCTGCTGGAATTCAAACAATACTGGTTGCCAAACCATAAACGTAAGCCTCACTGTATCTAATTGTGGAACCTACACTTCCGCAGCTGGTAATAATTACACACAAACAGGTACATTTACAGAAACATTTTTGGCTGCTAATGGCTGCGATAGCATTCTTACCCTAAACCTAACCATTAACGCTATTCCCAATGTTTCTGTTACTACAGTTTCTGCTAGCTGCAATAATACCGGAGGAAGCGCAACGGCAGCAGTTACTGGTGGAACTCCAAATTTTACCTATAGTTGGTCACCTTCAAATACAAACACTGCCATTGCTACAAATTTACCATCAGGCAATTATACCGTAGTAGTTACTGATGCCAATGGCTGCATCGATTCAAGTGCAGCAATTGTAGGGATTTTACCTGGTCCAGATATTTTTGTAAGTCCTGATAATACCACAATTTTACTTGGCGATTCCGTTCAATTACAAGCTTTTGGTGGCAACACATACACATGGTCTCCTTCCAGTGGTTTAAGTTGCGACACTTGTTCAAATCCTGTTGCGTCACCTACAGTTACTACCACATACATTGTTACAGGACTTGATAACAACGGTTGTTTCAATGCTGCCGAAGCAATTGTAAATGTGAATAGTCCGTGCGGAGAAGTTTTTGTGCCTACCATTTTTTCACCCGACGACACAGGCCCAACTTCAAATGAAACCCTTTGTATTTTTGGTAATTGTATCAAAGAATTAAATTATGAAGTGTATAACCGATGGGGCCAAAAAGTCTTTCAATCTTCAGAAAAAAGCTCCTGCTGGGATGGCACATTTAATGGGAAACCATCAGAAAGTGGCGCATACGTTTATAAAGTTTATTACCTGTTAAACGATGGCACAAGTAAAGAAGAAGCAGGAAATTTAACATTAATCAGATAATTCTAAAGGCCATGAAATTCAAATATATATGCTTAGTTTTTGTCTGCTTATTTGTTAAAAACTTATATGCGCAGGACATTCATTTTTCTCAAATAGAATTTACGCCATTAGCATTAAATCCTGCATTTGCGGGCGCTACCAACACCATGCAAGGCATTGTAAGTTACAGAAGCCAGTGGAACAGTGTTGCTAAACCTTTTCAAACTTCATCTGCCAATTTTGATGTACTATTAAACCGTGAAGCCAAAAAACGAAAAGGAAATTTTGGTTTAGGAATCTTCTTTTTCAACGACCAAGCGGGTGAACCCAAAATCACTACTAACATTGTAAACTTACATTTAACCTATCACCTTATTATTCAGAAAAAAAGCACATTCGGCTTAGGAATTTATACTGGTTACGGTCAAAAAGCAATTGGAGCTATAGACGGTCGCTGGGCATCTCAATACGATGGAAGTTCTTTTAATGCTGCTTTGCCAAATGGTGAACCGCTCAATTCTCCCAATTACAGCTATTTAGATGCAGGAGCAGGCTTGTTGTACACCTATTCAAATACCAATGGATACATGACACAAAACAAAAACCGTAAGCTAAATGTAGGTTTTGGTGTGTACCATTTAAATAGACCCAACAATTCGTTTGTAAGCGACAATGGATTAGAAAGATTAAATATGCGTTTTTCCACTTACATAAACGGTGAAATTGGTATTGAAAATACAAATGTTTGTTTTTTACCCGGAATTTATTACCAAAACCAGGGCAATGCCAATGAGTTATTGCTCGGCACTTATTATAAATACATTTTCAACAGCGGCGCAATTTACACAGGAAACAGAAAACCACTTTCCATGTCCATTGGCTTATTTGCGAGGGTTAAAGATGCTGTTGTTGGCAAAATTTTACTCGATTGGGACAGGTATTCCATGGGCATGAGTTACGACATCAATACCTCCGGACTCTCTTCCATTTCGGCCTACCGAGGAGGCTTTGAAATTTTCTTAAGATACAGTGTGCTCCAAAAGCGCTAGAAAGTTAACTTTTAATGGGCGTTCCCTTTGTGCTAAAATTGCTAAACGCATTTTAGCACAAAGGTCAGGCTTTCAGCGCCACAAGGTGGCTGCTTCAATCCTTAACGCGGGCATTGGTTTTTAGTTGGGCAAAAGGTTTTTTGATTCAGCTTTTTGGCTTCTTATTTAACAGTTTTCAAAATCAGACTTTGTAAAACTAATTTCATATTTTTCGACATTTAACAATTGAAAAATAATTGAGCAAAATAAAATGATAAATAAAGTTGCTTTTCTTTTTAGTTTATTATCAGTTGCAATTTCTGTTATGCTCAGTTTTACAGCCTGCAATCATTCAAGTATAGAAAAATCAGCAACACCAACAGTTAAGCAAGTAAAAGATACTGTTACTGTAAATTCAAATCAGGTTGATTCATCTATAGAAATTGAAAAACAGGATACTATATTTAAGAAGAAAGCAGTAAAAGCCAAGGTTAAAAATAAAGAAGTCTTCTTAAGGTTTGGAGAACAATGTTCAGATGAAAAATTCAATGGAGCGCCTATCGTATTGCAAGAAAATTTAACAAAAGCAATATTTAAAAACAATCCCGACACAATCAAAAATTACTTGAAAAGGTTTTATCAAGGTCAGGAAAGGCTTTTTCCTCGTTCTATTGCCGATAATTTCGAAAAAGGAACTTCAAAAGAGTTTATTTCATATCCAAAATTAAATTTTAGGGTTGAATTATTTGAAAATGAATATTCAAAAAATCCCTATAAAGTTTTAAGTTATTCTGCATGGAAACTAAATGAAGAGATTATTGTGGAGTAATTAGAAGCAACTTAAATTAAATAATAATTAAAAATATCAAAGAAATAAATCCAAATAAAAAATCAATATATGCTATTCAATTATAAATAAATCCAATATATTTAATTTGAAAAAAGAGATAAAAACGAAATGATAAAAAGCCTCCGAATATTTACACTTATTAAATTGCTGGGTATCATTTTCTACAATACTGCCTATGGTCAAAATCCCATTCAAAAAGAAATTCTTTGGACAGCCGATTGGAGTCCTAACGGAAAGCACATAGCAGTTGGAGGAAATATAGACACACTTAAAATTTATAATGAAAATAACCAGACAATCCACAAAGCAATTCCTATAAAAAATACCATTACGCGCGTAAAATGGCACCCAACAAAAAATGTAATTGCCATTGCAACACAAAATTCTTCCGGCAAATCAACAATTATCAATTTAGATAACAACAATAAAATTGAATTGCTAGGAATTTCACCCGAAGGAGCAAGAGGAATTGACTGGAATTATACAGGCGAATATTTGGCAGTTGCCGACAACGAAGGACAAATATTCATTTACAACATAAAAGGAGAATTAATCAAAAAGTTTCAGCATCAAACCAATTCTTCCAAAAGCATAACAGCTGTTGATTGGCATCCTTTCAAGAACATACTAACCACTGTTAGCGAAGATATTCGCATCTTCGACATCGAAGGAAATTTATTAAAAGCAATAAAACACAGACCCGAAGAAGTCTTGTTACTATGTGTCGCCTGGCATAAATCCGGTAATTTTTTTGTTACTGGCGATTACGGAGATGAAAAAAATAAATCCTTACTTCAATATTGGTACGAACAAGGAGAACTCTTAAAATCTATTGACATTAGCAAAGGCGAATACAGAAATTTAGCATGGAATAAAAAAGGAGACAAATTAGCATCAGCCAGCGACGCACTCAGAATTTGGGACATAAAAGGAAATCTCATTTCAGAAGGTAATTCAAAAGATTATTTGTGGGGCATTTCCTGGAATATGCAAGGCAATAAAATTATTACTTCAAGCATGGAACAAAGAATAATACTTTGGAATAAGCATGCAGAAAAAATAATGGTCATAGAATAAATGCATTTATTGAAATTATTTAGAATAGGGTAAATATTAAAATTCCCCAACCTTATTTTCACAGCTCCATACTAAAAATATTTTTCATTTCGTTTTGCTATTGAACCCCCTAAATAGAAAATGATGAAAAATTTAAATCTATTTATTTTAACGTTGGCATTTATTTCGCCATTATTTATTTTAAGCCAGTCGGCAGTTGTTTTAAAAAACGAAAATAAAGTCACCCGGATTTCAACACCCCAATTAAATGCAGTTGAAAATGAATTTACCATTTTATTGGAAATGGCTTTTAATGCTGCTGTTCCCAGAAATAAATTATCTAAAATTAAATTAAACGAAATCGAAACAATTTCACTCGTTTATACAAAATACAAGTTAAATCAGGAATTCGATCAAGTTCAATTAAATGCCAGCCGATTAGAAAAATTGTACGCCAGTATTCCTGGTTTGAGCAGCAATAAAGAAATAAAATGGTACTGGATAGAACAAACGGGTTGCAACAATGCTGAATATTGCAATAACCTTTTTCATGGCTTCGTAATTACATTAAAAAAGACCGATGAAATGCGAGATATGGAAACTCCGCTGCTCGATTATTATACTAAAATGTATGAAGGCACTTCCGAAAGTACAGAAGAATTAGATTCAGTTATCTTATGTAAAAAATTACCTTTTGTAAAAATCTGCGATACTGTTGAAGAGCGTCATTTAATTACGGGTAATAAATTGGTCAGAATTTTTGGATTTAATAAAGATGTGAAAAAGAAATTAAATAAAAAATTAAGACGCTTAAATGCTGATTTTAATGAATTTTCAATTCAATTAATTATCAATACTTCTGGTAAATTTCAATCATTAAATCCTTTGGAAGAAAATAAGGAAAATGCAAAAATCATTCAGCTGCTAAATAGTGAAATGCGCATTTTACCAGCTCGTTATTCTGGAAAAAAAATTCTGACCAAAGCTATGGTCAGTATAAAATTAGACTATAAAAATGCAGATATCACTTTATTACAAACACCCATTTTACCCGATAGTACGGTGTTTAATTTAGATAAGTTTTTATACAAAACTACCAGTACAATTAAATGCGAATACATAGATACAACAAAAAGAACATATGCTTCAGATACAACAAGAAGAACTAATGCTTTAGGTAAGTATACAACACCCGATGTTGTTTTAAGAGCATTTGAAAGGAATAAACATTGGGAAAATTGCCTCATCGCAACAGATGTAACAGGAAGCATGTATCCGTATTTAGCTCAATTTAAAGTATGGCATGCAAAAAACTTAGAATACAATAAAGGAAATCACGATTTTGTATTTTTTAATGATGGCAATAACAAACCTGACCATACCAAAATAACTGGAGCAGTTGGCGGAAATTATTACATAAAAACCAGCAGCAAAGCCGAACTTTTCAAAACCATGAATACCTCTATGACGAGCGGTGGAGGCGGAGATGCTCCCGAAAATAATATTGAAGCCGTTATTGAAGGCCTCAAAATGAACAATAAAGTAAAAGCCGTAATTATGATTGCAGATAATAACGCCACACCGAGAGATTTAGAATTGCTTCATCAAGTTAATGTTCCCATCAGATTAATCGTTTGCGGCGCTTACAATGGAATAAACACAGCATACCTTGAAATGGTTCGCAAAAATAAAGGTAGCATCCACACCATGGAAGATGATTTATTAAACCTTTTTCAATTAAAAGAAAATGAAACTTTTACGCTAGATGGAATCAACTACATCATTGAGAATGGGAGAATTAGAAAAATGCACACAAAAAGAAATCTTTGAGGCATTGAATTTTAATTAATCTATTCTCAATTTAAAATGATATTATTTCTGTGCAAAATCCCTTCAATTTAAATTCGTTTAGATTTAAAGTTTCATTACTAATAATGCTTTTTCCTGCGCGTTTCGATTTTAAAAATTCATCATAGCGATCTACAGAAATTGCAGTTTCGGTGGCATTGGTATTTACTATCACCATTATTCTTTCTTTTTCAGCAATTCTAAAGTACACGTAAATTCCTTTTTCAGGTACAAACTGGTGAAAATCACCATCGGCAATTGCAGGCGATTGTTTATGCCAAACAGCTAATTTCTGCACATATCTAAAAGCATCTTCCTCAGCTGGTTTGCGGCCAGCTCTTACAAATTTGTTGCTACTATCTGCCGCCCATCCACCAGGAAAATCTGCACGTACTTTTCCATCAGGGTCGGCATAGTTTTTCATTAAAATCTCGGTTCCATAATACATACTTGGAATACCGCGCATGGTCATCAGCATGGCAATGCCCGATTTGAGTTTGTCTACATTTTCACCTACCACAGAAAAGAAACGACTAAAATCGTGGTTATCTAAAAAAGTAACATTGTTAGATGCTTTGTTATATAAAATATCTTGTGCTAAGGTGTAGTAAATACGAGCAGCACCATCTGTCCAGCCGAAAGGTTTGGTAAGTGCGTCTGCTATAGCATATTGCAATTGAAAGTCAAGGGCAGAAGGCAATTGTGAATCGAATCGACCACGGGCTTTAAACTTTTCTGTAAAGAAAGATTGTATTCCTACACCATGGTCCCAAATTTCCGCAAACATGCCCAAATTTGGGTATTCTGCTAATAAATCTTGCGCCATTCGCGCCAAGTAATTCTGGTCAGGATATGCGTAAGTATCTATTCTAAATGCATCTAAACCAGTGTATTCTACCCACCAAATATAACTTTGAGTGAGGTATTTTGCCACATGCGCGTCGCGCTGGTTTAAGTCAGGCATATGTCTGTCGAACCAGCCGTCAGTAAACTGTTTGCGGTCAGTTTCTGTGGCGTATGGATCAACTAGGGTAGGAGCGCGGTATGTGGTTTTTGTGAATTTTTCCCATTGGTTAAACCAAGATTTGGAAGGTTGATTTTTAAACAACCAATGCCTGTCGCCCGTGTGATTTGGAACAATATCCATCACCGTTTTAATTTTCAAAGCACGCGCTTTTTCTACCAATTGCTTGTATTGTTCGTTACTTCCAAAACGGGCGTCAATCTTATAATGGTCTGTAATGGCATAACCATGATACGAGCTGATCGGCTGGTTATTTTCCTGCACCGGATTCAACCAAAGTGCCGTTACTCCTAACTCCGACAAGTAATTAAGTTTGCTTTCTACACCTGCCAGATCCCCACCATGCCTTACGAATAATGAATCGCGGCGAATGTTGGTTTGTTCCATTCCAGCAATAATGTCGTTGCTTGGGTCGCCATTGCAAAATCGGTCTGGCATTGCCAGGTAAATAAAGTCTGAAGCATTCACACCCAGCGCTTTTCCTGCAGCGTTGCTTCTTGTTTGCAGGTTGAAACCGTGTACCAATCGTTTTTTACCATTTATAAAATATATAGGAACCTCGCCTGCCGCAGCATTCGGAGCAATTTGCAAAGTAAGGTACACAAAATCAGGATTTTCTGCCGGCACAGTGCTTACAATGCTAATTCCTTCCCAGGTAATTTTGGGCGTATAAGTGCTAATCATCGGGTGAAAAACAATGATTTCCACCTGCGGATTTTTCATTCCAATCCACCAAGAAGTTGGTTCAATGCGCGTAATGGTGTTTTTTATGGTCTTAGGTGTAGCATAGAAAGTATTGGCTTGTACCAAAGTGCAAAAATGTAAAATGCTGATTGTGATAATTATACGCGCAGTAAATTTCATAGTTTTTCAAAGTGTTTAAAGGACACAAGCTAAACAATTATGCATTACAAACCTTAGCCACCACAGATAAACTGTTTGTAAATTGATTTAAGTTGTGTACAAATTGCATTTTAAAAATATTTTGGGCGCCTAACAGGCTGTCGGCTGTATCTTTTTTTCGTGCCTCAAAAAAGGATGCCGCCTCCATCCTGGCGCGGGCATTTGTAAATGAATCAGTTATTTAGGAAATTGAATATTTTATTAATGCTTTTACGACTGTTTCCTTATTGATAAATTTACTTTTCAGAATGAGGTTTGCGATACTTTCGTTGAGGTGTTCTTTTTTGATGATAAATGGCTAAAATTATTATTAGTTCTTTATCTGAATCTATGATATAGATAATCGTAAATGGGAATTTTTTTTAGTCCTAGTTCAAAATAATTTTCAAATTCATTTTTCCAACGAAGTGGGTGAAGCTTTATTAAATTTATAGTATTTTCAACTTCTTTTATGAATTTCAAAGCTGTGTTATGGCTATTTTTTAAATACCATCTTACAGATTCTTCGTATTCATTTTGAGCTATTGGGTGTAAAGAAATATCAAAATCTCTTCTATTTATTTTCATTTAGAATCTGCCTAATTCTTTTTTTGCTATCCTCTTGATTTACTAGTCGAAAATTGTTATCTAAATAATCTTTTTGTCTTTTACTTAATTCAGATTTTAATTTTGAGGTGTAAACTAATGCATTGTTTTCAATATCTTTCTCCATAATAGTAAACATTGCTTTTATTACTTTGTCATCAGCACTTTCTAAATAATTATGGAGCTTTTGGCGAATTTCTGCAGTTGACATTTGAATTTATCTTTCTAACAAAGTTAAGAGAATTATATGTTATTACAATTTAATTTTGAGCAGAAAGTTATTTTGACTATCAAAGATTTATTTTGATGTTACTATAAATTGAACCCCTCGGGTTTTTAATTATTTCCCAAATGCTCAAATAAACTTCAACACCTATTTCCCCAGTAGCCGTTCAGCCTAAAACCACCTAGATGCTTGCGTGAGCGGTTGAAGCGGAAAGCCTCCGTAGGAGCTTGCAGCGAAAAACGCGACCCTTAGCCCCTTTTTCTTTTTAGGGCTAAGGGGCACGCCCAAATTTTTATTCGAAAATATTAGGTTACACTATTGCAGGCTTGCAACTGCCGGCCACACCAAACACATAATTTGTAATCACTTCCAGCTCCTGCGCGCATGTTGCACCTTGAAAACCTTTAATGTCTTGGTATTGGATTATTTCTAAGTAAACATCGAGCAGATTGATAGAAAGTGGTGTGTACGACCAATGCCATTTTTCTTCTTCATAACCATTTGGGCGCTCTGGCGATTTAACGGTATAAGGCTGTGCGAAGCCAAATTTAGCTGCGTTTTGTTGCAACCAATGGTATTCTTCTTGGCCTTTTGTGGTTTCGAAATATGCATCTTCTACAGAATTTATGTCGAAGTCTGTACCCCAATGGTGACGGCTGGTGCAGGGCATAGCGCTGTATTTTAATATGGCTTTTGCTTTTTCAGCATCACTTAAATTTTCAGTTGCCAAATTTCGTCCTTGGGTGAGCGTAACTCCATTCCATTTATTTTCCCAAATGGTTTTTTGCCTTTCAAAATTACGGGTGCTCGATATGATTTGCAATTCAATTTTATGCTGTTTGGCAGCTGCATGCATTTCTAACCAAGCATCTAAAACTTCGCTTTGCAGGTAATGATTGGGTTCGTCGGCAGTTGCAAGCGGAACTTCATCAAAAGCTGCTTCTTGCGCTGGATTAAACTTACCCAATAACAAATCTATCATTGCTTAGTTTTTAAGTCTTAGGTGCACTTCACCAGCTTTTTCTTTACCGTCGTAATAATAGATGTAATAATAAACACCTTCTGGAAGCAGTTCACCACCACGATTTTTTCCATCCCAACAAGAAGGAACATTGTCTATCACACTATCGAATACTTTTTCGCCCCAGCGGTTAAAAACTAAAATATCGGTACATGGCAAGAAAAGCTCATTATAAGGAGAATCAACATCTTGCAATGCGGGACTGAAACAATCGTTTAATCCATCTGTATTGGGCGAAAACACATTGGTTTCGTTGTCGCCAATGTAAAAAGCAAGCGGTTGTAATGGAACTGCTTTGTATAAACTGTCTTTGCAATCGCCATTAAAAACGGTTAGCGCTGCACTTAATGTAGAATCGTATGGGAAAACATAAGTAGGAAGAACATCAGTTGTTTCGATTCCATTGCTAAATCTCCAGATGAGTGTTTGATAATCGGAACTGGAATCTCTAAAAATGACCGTAGCGCCATCGCAACCTGGGTAAAGTTCAATGCCAAATAAGGCTGTAGGTTTATCGGTAATGTTTATAACAATGGTATCTTTTGCAGGGCAACCAAGTGTATTACCTAAAGGAAATCTTGTAACAATAAATTGAGTAGTATCTTGAATGGTAGCAAAGGGTTGAGCAATTGTACTGTTATTGAGCGGTGAGGTTGGTGTCCAAGAATAACTATAGTTTCCTGAACTATCTGGAAGTCCAATTAACACGCCTTCGTTAACACAAGCCAATTTATCTGTACCGGCATTAAAAGAATCGAATCGTGGGTTAACTTTTAACTTAAATGAATCAATGCAACCATCAGGAAATGTAGCTTCTAATAAGTATTCAATTGTATCATTGGTATAAATCAGCGGGTTTTCGATGGAATTGCTACTTAATCCGTTATTAGGCGTCCATTGGAATGTTGTGCCATTTGGAAAGGGGAAATTTATTTGAGTTGGAATTGTATCTAAAGTACAAACATCTAAATCGGGCAATTGTACGTTTTGGCCTCCTAATACATTTACTATTTGGATTAATGTATCAGCACAAGAACCAATACTCACAACCAATCTGTATTCAATAGTTGTGTCTGCAACAATTACTGGCTGACGATCTGTAATATCTGCAATTCCAATATTTGGTGACCATAAATAGGTGAAATAAGGGTCAGAAAAATCGGTAGTTCCCAAAGTTACTTCGTTTCCGCCACAAGTAGTAATGGTTGGTAAACTAGCTTCAATAGAAGAAAGCACTGTTACGGTTAAAGAAACAGTGTCGGCTCCGTTACAAGTTCCACTTGCTGTAGCAATGAGCGTTACTTCATAAGTGCCACTTTCGGTAAAAGTATAATTAAAATTTTGTAGGTTAGAAATTTCTGTATCACCAATTCTCCAGCTGAAAACATCAGCATTAACGCTTGTGTTATTAAATTCTACTTCATAAGGAGCGCATCCCACAGGATCATCCACATTCACAAAAGCAGAAACGGTAATGGGCGATTCGAAATCGAACTTTACCAATGCATTGTTGCAATTTGAAGCATTATTTGTTGAAGAATATGCTCCAGAAGTTACAGGTAAATCACTCTGTCCTCCACAACTTGCGCAGATTGATTGATAAATTACGCCTTTTCTATCAAACCGAGATGTTCCTCCGTCAACATGGTCGGCAGTAATTGTTCCTCCTAAAAAAGATGCATAAACAAGATTTTGGGCTTGGTTGTCAATTACATATAAATAAAAATCATTTCCGTCTGTATTTGATTGGAACGCATCAGCTGTTGTTATTAATCCATTAGTAGTAGTGCCAAAACCTGTTAGAAAACCACCCCAGCCTGTTACATAAATTTTATCGCAAACATCCACCAGTAAAGCTGTAGGTGAAATGTCTGGAGAACCGGTTGCATTGCCAAATGCAGTACTCCAAACAACTCCGCTTAAATCTGGAGCTAGTTTAGTAATGAATTGATTTCCTCCAGTTACGCCAACTGCAGTATTGGTATTAAAATAATTTCCAGTTTCTTGGGTTTGTCCAAAAACATAAACATGTTCTGTTTTGTCTGTTCCAACAATATATGATTGGTCATATTGAGCAGTTCCAATAAATGTGGAAGCAATTAATGTTTGACCGTTAGAATCAATTTTAGCAACAAAGCCATCAGAGTTTCCATTTCCTGCATATGTAAGGTCCCAAGCTCCAGCTGTGGTAGGGAAATTTTGAGAAAAAGTTCCACCAGTTATCAGCACTTGTTGGTCAGCATCCACAGTTAAATAATAAATACCATCATCTTCAGTTCCACCCATGTAACTGCTCCAGATTAAGGTGCTCAGATTTCCATCTAACTTTAAAATTACACCATCTTGAGCCCCTCCATATGTGGGCTGGATGGTTCCAGGCGTTGTCGGGAAATCAGAACTATTGGTACTTGTTCCAACGTACACATTATTATTGGCATCCACCCACAATGAACCTCTAATCTCGTCAGCATAATTTTGAATTAATGAAGCTGCTCCATTGAAGCCGTCGTTTCCGGTTCCTCCTACATAAGTGGAAGCATACAACTGCGATAAGTCGCTGGAAAACCGACAAACGAAAATATCTAAACCATTATTAATTGGAATACCAGGAAATGAGGTTGAAGTACCACCTTTAAAATCAGTTTCATAAGCCCCATTTGTTGTTGGGAAATTTTCTGAGCCAGTAGTTCCAAATAAGAGCAATTCATCGTATTCGTTTACAATCATACTGTGCGGAAATTCTACTTCGTTACCACCTAAGTAAGTTATTTGTATGACATCCGTCCCATCTGGAAGGTATTTTAAAATACCTATATCTATTTGTCCTCCGCCAAAAGGCAATTGATAAGCACCGGGTGTAGTTTGAAAATTTGCCCCAAAAACAACTCCGCCAGAATATCCATTTCCTGCATTATCGTTGGTTGCCGTATAGCCCCAATTATCATCAATACTTCCAGAATAGGTTGCAAAAATTAGTTGCGGGTCTATAATTAAATCGTAATTGTTGTTGAAATTTCCTAAATCGAAACCAATGTTTCCTGTAGCATCTTTGGTGAAACTGCAGTTTACAGTTTGTTTTATTCCATCAATTATTTGATAGGCGTAAGGTGCTTGTTCTGTGATAGTTCCAACAGAGGTTTTAATGGTTAAAATTTCGTTCTGCAAGGTAACTTCATCGGCTCCGGTATAAAGCATTTTTATCACATTAAAATCTGCATTTGTATTGGCTTTTACTATAAAATCATATTTAATTCCTGCAGCATTTGTGTAAACATTTAGGTCAACACCGTTGTATATTTCAGGATATAAAACAGATTCATATGCCTGTAAACCAGTTGCCCATTTGGATTTTTCTTTTCCTAAAAAATAGCTGTATTTGGTATTCCCTGGTGCTGAATTATTCACTGGAACAACTGCTTGGTTGGCACCAATAAAATCCATCTGAATGGCATGGTGATTTATCATCAATAGTTCATGCGCAGTTTCTGTTGAAGGGTTGTGGGCGTGCGCATGTTGTTCATGAACTGCTTCCCCATCAAAAAAGACATAATTAAAACCGGTGTTTTTCAAGAAAATAGCACCATTGGGAAGTGACATTCTGTAGCGAACCTGGTTGTTCCATTGTCCGGCATTGGGAATAAAGCCTTTTTTTGCAGGACCAACGCCTAGAAGGTAATTAGAAATTAATAAAAACAACAGAATTAAAAGTCTGTATGGATGCATCATAACTCAAAAATATAGCTACGAAATTAAAGAAAATCTGCTTTTAAAAAACATGAAAATCAAGCTGCCGAATTTTGAAAATTAAGGCTTGAAAAAAATTGTAAATATCAGTTTATTATTAGCCATTAAAGATTTGATGATATCGAGAATGCAAGGAAGATTTCAGAGCGTAACAATAATTTAAATTTTAGATTCCTTGTGAGGTTAAAATGCAAGATATTCTTAATGTGAAGGCTTTTACAACTTTGTTGCTCAGTATTTTTAATCGCAAAAATCTTTTTATATGTCCAGGAGCAATACTTGAATAGCCAATTATATTTACATAATTAAAGATTTATATAATTATTTAGATTATTGCGTAATTTGCCACAAACATTTTATCATGAGATTTTTTCTACCAACATTGCTTTTCATCTTCCAATCTGCTTTTCTTTTAGCTCAGAATTCTGGAAATATCAGTCCTTTCTTATTTCAGAAAATGCAGCAATTGCAGCCCAATGAAACAATTACCGTAGATGTATATTTCTCAAATCAGTTTAATTTTTCTCAATTTCAACAACAAGCTTTGACTAATAATTGGTCTCAAAGCGAGAGAATTTCTCAACTTAATAAGCAGTTAAAACAAATAGCAGGAACATCACAATTGGCAATTGAAGAAATTATTGCAACGCAAAAAAGCCAATTACAAGATAATAGTGAAGTAGTTTCAAAGTATTATATCATAAATACAATGGTGATTGATGCTACACCTGCATTACTTGAAATATTAAGTAACCGATCAGAAATTGCTGAGATTGAATGGCACGATCGGTATACTTTAAAATATAATGGAGTTGTAGCGAAAGAAGCATCCAATCAACGTGCGGTAGCAGGGCATGAACCTGGCTTAGAAGCCATTAAAGCCCCATTTATGTGGAACCTTGGTTACACAGGCTTAGGAACAAAATTATACACAGTTGATACTGGCGTTTGGACCATTCATCCAGCAATTAGCAGACAATGGCGTGGGAATTTTTTACCAGAGACACACAATTGGAAACCATTTGATTCAGAAATTCCTGCCGACAAATCGGATGCGCATGGCACACATGTTACTGGAACAGTCTTAGGACTTGATACAGCAACGAACGACACAATTGGCGTTGCTTTTAACGCCTCTTACATGGCATCGGACCCAATAGTAGAAGACGCTGCCGACATCAAACCCCTTTTCAATATTTTAGGCGCATTCGAATTTGCTTTAAATCCAGATGGTGATGACAATACAAGCGATGATGTACCGCATGTAATCTGTAATTCATGGGGAATTGGAGATTCCGTTTTATTGGATTTATGCACGGCTACTTTTGTTGAAGGTCTTTATCAGGCATTAGATGCAGCTGGAATAGCAGTTGAATTTTCAGCAGGTAATGAAGGTCCTGGGCCAGGAACTGTAAGCTTGCCACAATTTGTTACACTCGATTCACTTACAATCTTTACTGTTGGTGCTTTAGATGCCAATACACCCGAAAATACCATTGCCGATTTCTCCAGCCGTGGACCAACTCCTTGTGATGTAAGTGCTGATTTAAAAATTAAACCTGAAGTTAGCGCTCCTGGAGTTAATATAAGATCGAGCGTGCAGCAAGATCAGTATGCATTGTATTCAGGTACATCTATGGCTGGGCCGCACGTTGCCGGTGCTGTTTTATTATTAAAAGAAGCGTTTCCTTATTTATCCGGAAGAGATATATTGAATGCCCTTTACCAAAGTGCTACAGATTTAGGTGCTGTAGGTGAAGACAATACTTATGGCAATGGAATTATTAACTTGGAAGCTGCTTATAATTTTCTGGCTACCAATAATACTCCGGTACCTCCAAATACCTCTCCGTTTGATATTGCTGTAGAAAGTATCATTACTCCAGCTTACGCATGTGCTCAAATTGTAACTGCAAAAGCTGTAATTGTTAATTATGGAACAACACCTGTTAGCGGTGCCACATTACAAGTAAAGCTAAACTTTATAAATGCTGGTACTTTCGATTGGAATGGTACCTTAAATCCAGGTGAAAGAGATACTGTAGATTTACCTCAATTAGGTGCGTCTATCGGAAGAAATGAATTAATCGTAACCGCTTCACTTTTTATAGACGTATTAGAAAAAAATACACTTAATAACAGCCGCGCCATCCATTTCAATAGATTAGCAGAAAGGTCAATTCCGTATATTGAAACTTTCGAGCAAATGGATTTACCAAGTGCAGAATGGTTGCTTTTAAATCCTGATAATAAAAAAACATGGGATACCACACATACCAGTGGAATTCCATACAGCGGTTATTCAGCAAGAATGAATTTTTTAAGTTATTCAGGGGCATTTAGAGAAAACGATGAACTTGTTCTTCCAAATATAAATTTGAATGGACCCACTTCTAACTTGTTTTTCGGATTTCAGCATGCTTATCGCTACAGAACAGCTACGTTGAGCGATTCCATTGAGGTATTAATTTCTAATAATTGCGGTGAAACTTGGCAAAGAATATTTTACAAAGGTGGTCAAGCTTTAAATACTGTTGATACCGTATGGACCAATTTTCGTCCGTTTAAAGCGTCACAATGGTTTGATAATGTAATTGGAATAGATGCATTTGTAAATGGAAGTGATTATGTGCAATTTAAAATTCGTTCTATAAACGACGGTGCAAGTAACTTTTATATGGACAATGTGCGCGTCTTTACAGGCGTTGATCCAGCTTCTATTCATCTGGTAAATAATGAACCTAAATGGAAATTATTTCCTAATCCAAGCAATGCAGATTTTGTGGTAGAATTTGAAGATGCAAAAGCTGAATACAGTCGTTTAGAGCTTTTTGATTTGAGCGGTAGAATTGTTGAATCCCAAATTTTTAATGGACCAAAGATTTCTGTCAATGCAAAAGAATTGAAATCGGGGATTTATTTTGTGAGAATAGTTGGTAATGGATTTTCTTCCGTTAAACGATTTACAAAGATATAGTGTGGCTTCGAGGGCCTCAGCCACCGATTACGCTGCCAAAGGCCCTTGACTCTGCCTGAGGCTCTCGAAGGCAGCAAGACAGTGGCTTCGAGGGCCTGTCCCTCCGGGCCGCGCTTTCCACACTACTCCGTGCCCGCGCACCATTCAGCCCTTAACGGGGTAGTTTGTTTCAATCGCTCAGGCTTGCAGTTGAGTAAATTTTAGCATTTAGGTTTTCTTAAAAATCGCGTTAACTCAAATTTTCGAATGAATCTTCTGTGGTTTCTACTTGCAAAATGTGCAATAATCTGTGAATGATTGGCGCGAAAAATACTGCTGTAATACTTAGAAATGCAACACCGCTGTAAAGTGCATAAAAAGACGAGAATAATTTTGCCGCATCGCTTTTCATTTCAGCAACAGGTCCCATTCCAGTAAGAATCATGCTCGACATGTGCAAACTATCTATAAAATTTAAGTGACCAATAAAATGATAACCAAAAATACCTATGCTTAAAGATGTTCCTACTAAAACAACAGCAAAAAAGTTATACTTCAGCATTCTTCTAAAGAAATGCGGCAACGTAGCTACTTTCTGAGATTTTTTTTCTAGTTTCAATACAAATCAATTAAATTATTCATTATTCATTATTCATTATTCATTATTCATTATTCATTATTCATTATTCATTATTCATTATTCATTATTCATTATT
>JAIXYK010000005.1 GCA_027490225.1 Bacteroidota bacterium
CCAAAACTACCGAATGCCAATTTGCTTTTGAATTGCAATGAATTAGTGGAAATGGTATAAATCTCGTTTTCCAGAGAAACGTCCTTTGCAACGGTATTTTCTAAGACCACGACGCCAGCTTGTTTGGCGCGATGAGCAAGTTTTTCATCGAGCGTAAATCTGCTAATTCCAAAGCCGCCCAAATCTAACGGAGCGTTTATTTCAAATCCATTTTCAGCGGTAACTTTTAAATTCTTTATGATTGGCAAATTCATTTCTGCTAAAGGAATTCCCAATTGTGTGAGAAAATTCCAACTTTCCAAGGAAATATATTCCCCACAAACTTTATGAAAAGGATAGCTGTTTTTTTCGATTAGCACCACCTCAAATCCTTTCTGGGCAAGTTGAATGGATAAACACAAACCTGCTAAACCTCCTCCTACAATGGCACAATCATAAACCTTATCTGCTTTCATTTGGATAAATAATTAATTCGTACCTAAATGCCCATTTATATTTTAATGAATAGCATTTATTCCCAGATTTTTCTAAGATAGAAATCCATTCTTTTCTTTTAAAACCGCGCAATACAGATAATGGTGCATCATTTTTTACCAAATAAGAATTAGAAAATAATTGCGTTAAAAATTTAATGCTGTAATAAGCAAATGGATTTCTTTCTAAATCATTAATTACTAAAATTGAATTATTTAATTGCGCAAATTGAATTAAATCAATTATCTCTCTTTCTGATAAATGATGGCAAAACAAGCAAGCATGAATGATATTTACTTCTTTTAAATGGGTATTAATGTTTAAATAATCGTCACAAATAAATTGAATTTCATTTATTGGAGAATTTATTAAAGAATAATTAATACAACTTTGTTTTAAATCTAAACCATATAAATTAAGATTATATTTATTTTTATTTCCCCAATTAAATATTTCTTTTAAAGTATCTCCGCCACCAGAACCAATATCGAGAATGCTGTAGGTTTTATTCTTATCTAATATAGATTTTAAAGCATTTTTAGAAATTTGATAACCACCTAAATATTTATTAATTACATGTAATTCCTTTAAATTGATAAATAAATCTTTTTCAGGAATATTTTCCGCGTCTAATAATTCTTTTTTATCGCTTCTTTGCTTAAACATATTTCAGTTGCATTGTTTCAATGCTCAAACCAGGTCCGAACGCAGCACAGAAAATCTTTTCATTTTCAATGGTTTGCTTATATGAATCAAGGATTTGTTTAATAACGAATAATATAGTAGCCGAAGACATGTTTCCATAATTTCTTAAGGTATCATAAGACTCGAACAACTGCTGTTTTTCAACTTGCATTTTATCTACAAAATCATCTAGAATCTTTCTTCCGCCCGGATGAATTGCCCATTTTTTAATAGTAGCAAAATCTAATTTCATTGCAATTAAAAGCTCTTTCATATTGATATTTACCAATTCAGAAACATATGAAGTTAAATTCATAATAAATCCTGTTTCAGAAAGCTGCCAAGCCATATCGTTTTCCCCTTCATGAATCACTACAGAATCGAAACCATTTATTTCAATTCCTTCGTAATAAGGAGCTTCTGGCTTTTCAGAGCAAATTATTGTAGCTGCTGCACCATCTGCAAATAATGCAGTAGAAAGTAAATAATCGTCAGTAAAATTATTTTGAAAATGAATGGTACAAAGTTCCACACAAACAACCAACACTGTTGCATCTTTTGCGCTGTTGCAAATAGCATCAGCAGCTCGAAGCGCAAGAATTGCAGCATTACAGCCCATAAAATTAAAACTGCTTCTTTGGGTTTCCTTTTTTAAATTTAGCGCTTTAATCAATTCTATTTCTAAACCGGGAGCATACATTCCTGTGCAGGTTACCGTAATAATGTGCGTTATTTTTGATTTTAATGTTTCAAAATCTTTAATTTTCAAAACAGCATCTAAAGACAATTTCAGTGCATTTTTTCTAAATAACTTCATCCTTTCAGTCAAGGAAGGAGCGGGTTCTAAATTCTGAGACTTTGGAAAAAATTCATATTTCTCCATATTAAGACTAAAATCAGGAATTACAGAATATCTATTTTCAATCCCTGATTTTAATCCAATAATTTTTATTTTCCTTTTAATTATTTCGTCATAAGTTACCCTTTGGTAAAACTTAGAGACGTCTTGCTGACTGTGACTAAACTGAGGCACTGCAGTCTCAATTGCTGCTAAATAACTCATAATTTGTCGAAAATTAACAGAAGTATAAAGCAACTATTCATGCAAATTGCAGATATGTAATTCATGCGCATGGTATTCCTGAAATTCGCCTCTGAAGCGTTATGAATAACCTTATAAAACCAGTAAGAAAAATAAATTATTATTGGAATAAAAAATAATTGAATGAGCATAAATGAATTTAATTGATTAATACTATTAAAATATAAATAATAAAATATGTTGCAAATAATAAACATTGCAATAGAGAAAATAAAGGTTCCTATATAACCAAGTTGATAGCTTAAAGTTTTAACTCCATCTTTTAAATCTTGCTCATGCTGGTAAACTTGGGTTAAAGGATAAGCTCCAGCTATTTGAAATGAACTTGCAGCTAAAATGTAGATGCCTGCATCAGTAAAATTAAAGGAAGCCCCAGTTATGCCAACGGTGCACATTAAATAGGTAAAAGCTCCTTGGAATATAAACACAGTTAAAAATCCAAGTATTGGATATTTCTTTAATCTTATCTTGGGTGAACTGTATGCTCTCGAAGCGAGCATGTATAATAAGATGCAAGCACTAAATAATTTATTTATAAAAATTGCTGAAAATAAAACGGCAACAATGTCCATTATTAAAGTTATCCAAAATAATTGTTTTGTTGGCTGAGGCGGTTTTTCTAAGCCCCCAACGGGAGATTCATCTTTGTCTACGTAGCTATTGTACCCATTGCTCGCGGGGTA
This sequence comes from Bacteroidota bacterium, assembly GCA_027490225.1. Classification (GTDB taxonomy): domain Bacteria; phylum Bacteroidota; class Bacteroidia; order M30B66; family M30B66; genus JAIXYK01. Next base: position 2,944 of record JAIXYK010000005.1, read on the forward strand.
AACCAATACGTGAATAATTAGAAAACTTATTACTGCGTTTGCTAATATTGAATTTTCCGCCTGACTCAATGCTAAAATAAACACAGGCATCAGCAATAATGAGAATGGAAATCTTAAAAGTTTTATTGTGTTTTTTTCTATAATTAACGACACAAATATTTAATTTAATTCTATAGCTATTCTAATTTGGCATTTCCAAATAAAACAGAAAATTGTTCGCACCAAATCAAAACATAAGGAAACTCTGCTACGTTTATGGAGCCGTCTAAAGTATAAAAAAAATCTCCTTCAATGGAGGTTAAATTTCCCAAACTTATAAAAGTAGAGATATTAGTTCCTTTTGATAAATAAACCCTAAGCGCAGGACCACTATCTGTTTTGAAATTTTTGAAAACCAAAGTTCGAACGTTATTTTCTTCATAAACACTAACACTACCCGAGGTTGAATGAACATTGGAAACAAAATTAGCTTGATATTTTAGTGTTGCACCTGCTAAATCAAATGTATTGTTTACTGGTTTTTCAAATTCTTCTTTTTTGCAAGAGAAAAAAGTTACTGATAACACTAGGAGTTGAAAGATCGTTTTCATGATTATTAATTTCAAACAAAATTAATAACAGCGTATCTGAGCAACTGTCGTTCATGCGACAATGTTACAAGATTGTTTCAGCTGGAATGATTACTTTTTTGCGTCCATCATAAACAATCTTCCCTTCTTCCATTAATTTATTGATTATTGTTGTAACAGACTGACGAGATGAAGCTGTATAATCAGCAATATCTTGATGTGTTAGGAGCATTTCCATTTCTACACCTTCCTTTTTTTCTTTGCCATGGTGTTTTGCGTACCGATTAAAAAAATCTTTGACCCTTGTTTCTACATCTTTAAAAATCAAATCCTCATATTTTTGCTGAAACAACAACAGTTTGTCTTGTATTGCTGCTGAATAGTTGAGTGATAATAATGGATTTTCCCTTAGAACGTTTTTGAAATTTGCATACTCAAAAAAGCAGAGTCTAGCTTCATCGCTTATCACTTTAGCATATTCTAATCTGGCTGCGCCTTCTCCTGTAAAACCAAAAATATCTCCCTGCGTAAGGATTTCAGTTATTATTTCCTTACCAGCACTATCTTCTCTGCAAATTTTTACTGTTCCAACTTTTAGGAAGTAGATTTTTTTCACCTCTTCTTCTGAAAAAAATATAAAATCATTTTTTCGCCCATTTTTCAAATTGGATATAATGCATAAAGAATCAATATCTTTTGATTCCAACTGCTCAAATAGCTTATGATTTCTAAGGTACCAATATTTGTTTTCTTTTACCATTAACCTATAAAATTACTGTGTTAAGATACGTTTAAATGTATTAATCTGGATTTTGGATGCCAATAATTTGTAAAGACTATTAAACCATATTTGTTTTAATAGTCTGACATGGCCTGCTGTTAATTTTTTAAATGAATAATTTTAACTCAAGCATTCCAATTGCGCGTTGAACTTGACTTTCGAAACACTTTACAATACTTATAAAAATCTCGTTTTTAACTTGGCGCTACAGTATACTCAGAATTATGAGGACGCTCAGGAAATTACACAAGATGTTTTTGTTTCTGTTCATTTGTCAATGGGTAAGTTTAATTATGAATCGAAACTGAGCACATGGATTTATAGAATTACTATCAATAAATCGCTCGACTTTATTAAATCCAGAAAACGTAAAAAGAGGTTTGGGGTTTTATCTTCTTTATTTTTTGATAAAACGAACGAGCCGAAACTGGAACTTTCAGACTTCAACCATCCAGGCGTGCAATTAGAGCAAAAAGAAGCTTTACTGCGGATATTTTCGGTACTAAACACATTGCCCGAAAATCAAAAAACAGCACTTATCTTATTCAAGATTGAAAAACAAACCCTATTAGAAATTGCAGAAATAATGAAGATACAACCAAAAGCTGTTGAATCTTTAATTTACCGGGCAAAAGAAAATCTTGCAAAAAAATTAAACCAAACGAATGATTTGTAGTAATGCATCGTCTAATCACCAAGAAGAGTTATCATTTCGATTTATAACGAAAAGGAAATGTTAGAAGAAATTAAAAAAGTAGATGCGCCCGAGTTTTTGTTCACGCGCATTCAACAAAAAATAAAAGATGTAGAAAAAAATAAGTTTTCTATAAATCTTGTATGGACTTTTGCAGCATCCTTAATTGTGCTCTTAGTTTTAAACGTTCTGATAATTAATGATGGTACAAAAACGAAACGTAAAGATGCAAACCTTGCCGAAAAATTTCAGTTAACTCCAACCAATTCTTTCTACAATGAGTAAAATCCGATTGCTTTCATTTTTAGCATTGGCGCTTTTCTTAACCAATATTGGCCTGTTAGTTTTTATATATAACGGCAGCTATAATAATCCAAAAGAAAAAGGACCTAGAAATATTATTATCAAGAAATTGTCTTTTTCTGAGGATCAAGTTACTCAGTATGATAAATTAATAGCTCAACACCGAAAAAAAATTCGAACTGCAGAAGAAAGTATTCGCAAAACAAAACAACAACTTTACATAACTTTAAAATCAGACACGGCTGCTGTTGCTAATGTTCAATATCTCGACGAATTAGGTAAATTGCAAATGGAAATTGAGCAGATTCACTACGCACATTTTCTTGATATAAAGAAATTATGCGAAACAAATCAATTACCAGCATTTAATTTACTTACAGAGGAATTATCAGATCATTTCACCCATCAACCTAAAAAAGGAAAAAGAAATTGAAAAAATGCTTGGCTGGTTTAATCCTTATTTTTTCTTTTGTTACAAACATCCGCGGTCAAAATTCAAACATTTGTCTACTGAAGGTTACTCCTGTTTTTGGTTCAACAAATTTAACTTTAGGTAAGCAATATTTCTTTCATAATCAGAAAGATAGCGTCGCTTTTGAAATGGTTAAATATTACATTTCTGGTATTCAATTATTACTTAATAGCGAGATTGTTTGGAAAGATACTTCTGGATTCTATCTGTTAGATGCAGAAAATGAAAAATCATACAGCATTCCCTTAAAAATTCCTGAAAATTTGATATTTAATGAAATAAACTTCCTTTCCGGAATAGATAGTACCACAAATGTATCGGGCGCTTTTGGTGGCGACCTTGACCCTACAAATGGTATGTACTGGACTTGGCAAAATGGTTATATAAATGGAAAGTTTGAGGGCAAAAGTAACCTTTGTAAGAGTATGGATTCTTCGTTTGAATTGCATTTAGGAGGATATCAATTTCCTTACAATGCATTGCAATCAGTTCAATTGAAATTAACTTCTAAAAAAATAATTGAGGTGCATCTTGAGCTGGAACATTTTATAAACAACATTGATATTGCAGAAAAGCATCATATCATGTCGCCATCCAACGAAGCTGTTTTGATGTCAAAAGCGTTTTCAAATTCTTTCAAAATAGCACAATGAAAAGAAAATATACGCTCATTTTTTTATTGCTCCAAGTAATTGTGTCTGCGTTTATTGCTATAGAAAAACCTTCGTTTTATATTCCTCAAAATTGGCCAAAACCTGTTTATAATTTCAAGAGAAATCCAATCAATACAGATGTCGTGACGCTTGGAAGGGTACTTTTTTACGACCCATTACTTTCTAAAGACAATAGCATTTCCTGTGCAAGCTGCCATTCCAATTACAATGCATTTACGCATGTTGACCACAAGTTAAGTCATGGAATTGGCGACAGCATTGGTACTAGGAATTCTCCAGCACTCATGAATCTTGCCTGGTCATCTACTTTTATGTGGGACGGCGCCATCAATCACCTCGATATGCAAGCGCTCGCTCCAATAACGCACCCGGGAGAAATGGGCGAATCATTTACGAATGTTGCAGAAAAACTTAAAAAATCTAAGCTTTATCCAACACTGTTCAAAACAGCATTTCAAGATTCTATTATTTCAGGAGAGCGCACTTTAAAAGCATTGTCCCAATTTATGCTCACCCTAATTAGTGCAAATTCTAAATACGACAGTGTGATGAATAAACAAGCTCTATTTACCGAACAAGAAAACAATGGCTATCGGCTGTTCAAGAAAAGTTGTGCAAGTTGTCATCAAGAACCACTATTTACTAGTTACGCTTTTAAAAATAATGGTTTAAGTGTTGATCCTGATTTGAATGATTATGGAAGAATGCGCATTACAAAACTTTCTAAGGATTCTCTAAAATTTAAAGTTCCCACCTTGCGAAATCTAACTTATTCATTTCCATATATGCATGATGGAAGATTTAAAAAGCTATCTGAGGTAATGAACCATTATGTATCTGGCGTGCAAAAAAGTAAGACATTATCGTCAGAGTTAGCTGAACCTATACATCTTAATGACAACGAAAAGGTTGATATTATTGCATTTTTACTCACCCTTTCTGATAAACAATTTGTTTTCAATCCACAATTTGCTTTCCCAAAAGAAATTTTATTGAAAGCAGCGAATGATTAATCAATTAAAAAATGATTAATCAATTAAAAATCGTCTAACAATTATAAAAACCCATTTTATGAACAGAAATCTACATTTTAAATTTATTGTGCTTTTAGCAATGTTAAAAATTTGCACTGTAACAGCTCAAATAACGCCCGAATTATCATCGTGGCTCCAAAATACAACTGGAATTATGGGCCGACATTATGTAGCCGGAAATTCTACTCCAATTCAAGACAATGTTTTGGCAAATGTGCAAACAGTGCAATATTCAGATAGTTTCATGTACGTTTCAACCAAAGGAATTCCTGCATACATAACAGGACCTTTTCAAGATGGAAACCCATCCTTGGCTACTAACCAAAATGCCATTTTTAAAATTTCCCGCTTCCCTGTTCAAAATACAGGAACTCCAACAAATACTACGGGAGGCAATATTGGTGTATTTATAAATGGTGTGGCGCTTTTTGATTACAGAGATGGTGTTTCTTGGAAGAATTCTTCAAACTCACTGGCTGGTGGTCCTTTAATGGGAATGGGCGATGGTGTTTGGAACCGCGATGCTGTAGTTGGGGAGCGCTTAGGTTTTGATTGTGCCAAAGCTCATCCTGCAATGGGTAATTACCATCACCACCAAAACCCAAGTGCATTTGGATTAGATTTAGATGTGATTTCAAATGTGTGCGATTTATACGCATCAGATGGATTGTATGCCATAGATAGCACACAACATTCACCATTGTTGGGTTTTACTTATGATGGTTTTCCAATTTATGGTGCTTATGCATTCAAAAATGCCGACGGAACAGGTGGAATTACAAGAATGAAATCGAGTTATGCTTTAAGAAATATTACAGTGAGAAATACAAACGCAGCAGGTAATACAGTAACAGCTGGCCCTCCTGTTAGTGCCACATATCCACTAGGATATTTCAGAGAAGATTATCAATACAATACTACATCAGCTGCTACTCCGGACTTCTTAGATGAGCATAATGGACGTTTTTGCATAACTCCTGAATATCCTAACGGAATCTATTGCTATTTTACAACCGTTAAGGAGAATTGGAATTCAGCTTATCCTTATGTAGTTGGCCCTACATTTTATGGTAGAAGAACCGCTTCAAAAGTAACTACAATCAATGAAACAGTTCAGACGTTTGCTCCGGTTATTACAAAAATATCTTCCGAAAATACAGAGAATACACTCGTTACCTACCCTAATCCTGCAAATGATGTGGTTGGTATTCAATGGAAAAATGTAAATAAAGGCAATATTGCAATTGAATTGTACGATTTAAGTGGTAAATTAATTAGTACAACAGAAATGAAACAAGGCAGTTCATTGGCTTATTTCGATACCAGAAACTTATACAATGGAGCATACATTATCCGCGTAAAAATTGGAAATGAACTAGTTACTAAACGGATTTCTGTGCTACATTAATATTACCTTGTAAGCATTATATACTTGAAATGAAGAAAATTGCAATTGTAAGCATTACTTTTTTATGCATGCTTTTTGCAAAAATTTGAGGCAGTTTCAGATGTAAGAGAAAAGTGGTATAAAAAATCCGAACCCCTATATTTGCATAGCGAGTTCGGATATGTACCCAGCGCCGGAGTCGAACCGGCACGGTTTCCCACAGGTGTTTGAGACCAGCGCGTCTACCAATTCCGCCAGCTGGGCATTTTGATAGGGGGGCAAAAGTAATATTATTTTTTCTATTTCAAACTTAATTGTGAAATTCTCTTTGGTCAATCCAATTGAGATGCTTACTTTTGCGCCCTCAAAATATAGACGTGGAATCGCATAATAATCCTGTAAAAATATTTTCTGGTACATCTTCCTTGTATCTCGCAGAGCAAATTGCTGCTAAATATGGTAAAGCGCTTGGAAAAGTATCGTTTACAAGATTTAGCGACGGAGAATTTCAAACCGCCTACGAAGAAAGTGTTAGAGGAAGTGATTTGTTCATTATCCAAAGTACTTTTCCCCCTACAGAAAATTTGTTTGAGCTGCTTTTAATGATTGATGCTGCAAAAAGAGCTTCTGCACGTCATATTATTGCTGTAATTCCATACATGGGTTTTGCAAGACAAGACAGAAAAGACAAGCCCAGGGTTGCGATTGGTGCAAAGTTGGTAGCTAACTTATTACAAGCTGCTGGTGTTACACGCATTATGACGATGGATTTGCATGCCGACCAAATTCAAGGATTTTTTGACGTGCCGGTTGACCATTTATATTCAAGTTCCATTTTTATTCCGCATATCCAAGAGTTAAACCTTACAAATTTAACTATTGCTGCTCCTGATATGGGCGGAAGTAAGCGTGCAAATGCGTATGCTAAATACTTAGATGCTGGAATGGCCATTTGTTACAAGGAAAGAAAAGTGGCCAATAAAGTTGATAAAATGACTTTGATTGGTTCAGTAGAAGGTCGTGATGTAATATTGATTGATGACATTATTGATACAGCCGGAACAATTACCATGGCTGCTGATATGATTATGGACCGTGGTGCAAAAAGCATCAGAGCATTTTGTACGCATCCTGTTTTATCTGGAAAAGCTTACGAAAGAATAGAAAATTCTAAAATCACCGAGTTAGTGGTTACAGATACAATACCATTGAAACAACAATCTTCAAAAATAAAGGTACTTACTGTAGCAGATTTATTTGCGGATGTAGTTAGTAAGGTGCACAACTACGAAAGTATCAGCTCCAGCTTTATTTGCTAAAAATATTTAAGACAATTTTTTAATTAATCTCAAAAACAAACAAACAATGAAAACAATCTTTATGAGCGGTACACCTCGCGTGGACGTAGGGAAAAAAGATACCAAAGCATTGCGCAAACAAGGATTAGTTCCTTGCGTGCTTTACGGAGGTAAAGAACAAATCCATTTTTCTGCTTTAGAAACAGATTTTAAACCATTAATTTTTACTCCGGAAGTACATACTGTGGAATTGGAAATTAACGGTAAAAAAATCAATGCTTTATTGCAGGATGTGCAGTATAACAACATGAATGATAAAATTCAGCATGTTGATTTTATGGAAATTCATGCTGACAAGCCTGTTATTATTCAGATTCCAGTAAAAACTGTTGGAGTTGCTCCTGGTGTGCGTGCAGGTGGTAAATTGGTAATGAAAATGCGCAGATTAAAAGTGCGTGCTTTCTTAAAAGATTTACCAGATAACATTACAATTGATATTTCTAAATTGGAAATTGGTCAAGGTGTGCGTATTAGCCAAGTTACTGCTGGTAATCTTGTTTTCTTAGAAGCACCAAATGTTGATGTTGTTGCTGTTACTGCAACGCGTGCATCTCGTCAGGCTGATGATGTGAAAAAATAATTTAGTCTTTAACTAAATACTTAAAAGCCGAGCGGAAACGTTCGGCTTTTTTTATGCAGTAAAGTTGAAAAATTGCTTTAGACCTGTTGAGAATTGATTATATGGCTACTAGATATTAAAATTAATAAAACGTCCTATTAATGAGATAGATTTCTGAATTAAAGGGCAATTGTTCACTAAAGTCCAATCTATATGAAATGCTGTTTACAAAAAATTAAAAGTTAGAAAATGAGATTTTCTGATTAACTTAAACAAATAAAGTTGTATTTCTTTGGTTAAATAAAACACTATTTAAAATTAAGTCTCTTTTAATTATCTATTTTGGGATTGCAAAGGTACAAATTTTTGAATAGTGATACTGAATAGTAAAATAAATTTATAGTTTATTTTTACAATGTATTTTAATAAGATATTATGAATTACGTTTGTAAAAAACAATCGTATATGGAAACTACTATTACTTTAAAACCAACTATTAAGGGGAGGGGTAAAATATTTATCTTTTCTTTCATTTGGCTAATTTTTATGTTTGTCTTGCCTGCTAAGGCAGATATTCAAGAAGCTCCTTTCAGTGTGAAGTTTCAAGATGCTTACGGAAATCAAATTGAGCAAGCCTGTGAAGGTGATCAAATTTTTGTTGTTTTAGAAGGGCTTGTTAATAGTACGCCCGGCTCAGCTAGTAATATTAAAGTGGATATTGAACTATACTTAGATAATGTTTTTTTAGAAACAATATCACAAACACAGTATCCTCCTGTGGTTCCTCCATTAGAATTTATCATTCCATATACAGTAAGTAATAGCGGCTTTTTGTGTGGAAAAGGATTTGTTTATTCGCAAACTCCTCCTAGCCAAACATGGGTGTTATTAGGAAGTAATAATATTGACCCAGCTACATGTATTACTCTTTTAAGTCCTCCTGAATTACAAGCCATTAACGGCCCTACTCAGCTATGTTATGGGTCTTCATTTACATTTTCAACTGCTAATCAACAAGAAGGTGTTAACTATTGCTGGTCGATTATTTCTCAAGATATTACCCAAGGTTGCGGTGATAACAACATATCAAACATTTTTCAAGTATTTGATATGCTACCACCAGGGAATTACACCGTAATGCTTAAACTTGTAAATGAGTGTGGTCAAATTGATGTAATAAAAAACTTTACAATACTGCCAGTAGCTAATACAATTATTACCAATATGTATTGCAAACAAGTGCAATTAGAACCTGAATTGATGTGTTTTGAAGAGAATTTTGTCTATTTATGGACATTAAATGGCTCTTTAGAATTTACATCAGCCCAAACATATCCAACATTTAATTTCCCTATTGATGGAACTTATAATGGGAATTTGCTAATCACTGCTCCAAATGAATTTGGCGGTATGTCAGTTATTGCGAATATTCCATTTTCTGTTACTACAGGTTATTGTTGTGAAGGCGAATTTTACACATTTAATGATGGAACAACAGCTTCTCAGATAATTAATACTATTGGTTCAAATGTATTAACCACAAATAGTTTAGTAGCATTTAATGGTGTTATTTATATTGATACAGATTTTTCAATATCATATTGTCCAGAAATTAAAATGGCAAAAGATGCAATTTTTAAGGTGGGAGAAGGAGTTCGATTTACAATTGATCACTCTACAATAGACGCCTGTTCAAACTACATGTGGAAAGGTATTACGACAGAATCATTAGCGAAGGTTGATATCTCAAATTCTGAAATTAGAAATGCATTCAATGTTATTAGCACAGTATACAACACTTTTATTAGTTGTGTCAACAATAATTTTAAAAACAATGCCTATTGTTTCGATTTGAGTAACCAATCAAACTCTATTAATTTTTATGGAAACACTATTCAAAAAACAACTAATTTATTACCACCTATTGCTAATGTCAACTTTAGAGGTGTGGGAATGACGTTTAGAAATTGTGTACCTCAAAAAATTGGCGATGAAGTGGGGAATAGAAATTTGTTTTTAAACCAAAATGCAGGTTTAATATTCGAAACAACAAGTTTTGATGTTTTAAACTGTAAATTCGACAATATTACAAGTCTCGGTTCCACCCTCGGTCAAGCTATTTTTGCAACATCGCCCGGCAATGGTAAAACATATACAGCCAAAGTAGCTAGATATGACGATGTTGTTAATGTACCAGCCAATAATAAAATTAATGAATTTGAAAATTGCACAGTTGGTATTTGCATAGAAAAAACAAATCAAAAAGTGCTGGTTTATGGAAACAGTTTCGATAACATAACAGGAACAGCAATCGAAATAAATAAGTGTAAAAATTCAACCTTAGATGTTTTGTTTAATAACATAGATAATTTACAGAGAAACGGAATTGTGTTTTCTGGGAATCAAAAATGTGTTAAGAATATTAAAAACAATAGTCTTATGTACGAAAGTAATGGTTCACCTAGCCGTGTAGGAATTACCGTTTCTAACATTTATCTTTCTACCATTGCAGACGACTTTACCACAGTTTCTCAAAATTATGTAAACAATTCCACCAGAGGTATTGTGTTTATGAATTGTTTCGAGCCGCAAGTATATTCTAATGCGGTTACCTTAACAAATGCTTCAAACTTATTGTTTATTCCTCAGTTAGACATGGCTGGTTTGAGGTTTTCTAACTGCACGGGAGTTCGTGCTTTTGATAATTTTGTAAATGGTAGTAACTCGGGTTTAACAACTGTTAATGAAATGAAAATAAAGGGAATTGATATTCAATTCTCATCTGTGCGCACTTTAAGTTGTGATAGCATTATTAACTGTGGCTGGGGTATAAGTGCCAAAGGAAGTTGCATTGGTTCTAGAATTCAGAAAAATAGTATGGACGATTGCGACAAAGGCATTGTAGTGTACGATGGTGGTATTTTAGGTGCTCAAGGCAGCCCCCAAAATGTAAACTTTGGCGGCCGTGCCAACGATAACAAATGGTGGACGAATATTGAGAGTCATTTGTATGCTTATGGAACTCAGCAATCACCAACAGACGGTTTTAACACCAACTTTTACTTAAGGGGCATTCAACCCAATAATTCTGTAAATCCGAATCCGTTTCTTTTTTCTAATTCTAATTCAACAATTGTAAATTCAATTCTATATTCTGAATTAACAACACCAGTTAACCTTTATACCGCATGTCAATTTTCTAATTGGGAAGAGTATGAAATAAAGTATTTAGGAAAGTTTGTACAAACGGACACTACACTAACCGAAGGTCAGCAGAGTTGGAACAAAGAACAGGTATATACTGAATTAGTGCAAGCTCCAGTATTAAGGGCATATTCAGCTGTATTAGATAGTTTTTTTATAGCCCACACCAATTCAAGTGTAAATTTAGTAAATACCTACTGGAGCGAGCTTACCATTAAAGATACCAATAGCACTTTGAGCAATAACAGGATTGCAGCCCTGCAAGAAAGAGAAAATCAACTAAGCAATTTGGGTAATGCAGATAACTTGCACGAAGAAAATTTAAGGACACTTGCTGGCATTTACAGAGCTACTTTTACTGAAAATATTGATACTTTAACCCCCAACCAAATGTTACAAGTAGAATATATTGCACAACAATGCGCTATGCAAGGCGGGCCTAGTGTTTACGTAGCACGCAGTATGCGCTGGGCTGCCAATGGCATGGTAGATTATGACTACGACGATGCTTGTGTGGCACAAACGGGCTCTAATAAAATGGCACAAACCAATAAAAACGCCGCTTTGGATAGAAATTGCCCATACAGTATTCATAATCAATTAGGTAACGTGGTTCTAACTACCGAAAAACAGCTAGAAGTTCAGATAATAAATAATTTGGGCCAATTGATAGAAAGTTTTAACTTTACGGGTACCAAAGTGTTAAACCGTAATTCTGACAAAATATGTGTTTTACGTATTTTTGACAAGAGTACTAACCAAGTATGCAGTGAAAAAGTTATCTATTAAACTTTTTATAATTTTAATGTTGAATGTTTGGGTCGCATCTGCCCAAACATTCAACATTCCCATACAAAACCCATCATTTGAGCAGCCAGGGGAAGAGTTTGTTATTGAAATTAATAGTTATATTTTTTATCAATTACATCCAGAGCTTACCATAGATCCTTATTTTAGTTATAATCTAGAAAATTGGCTAAACTTTGCTTCAAACTGGCAGATTTGCAACTTAAATGCAATAGATTATTCTATTTCCAGAAGTCCTGATTTGTTAAGGGGGCCTTTCCGACAGCCAAAGTATTTTTTTGATTTTGAAGACTCTGTTAGAATTGCAAATGGGCTTAGTCCGATCCCATTTAGTAATTCAACTTTGCTTGATGTGAACGACTCAAACTTAAGCGCACAATACGGAAAACTTTTTTTAAGGTTAGGGACAATAAACACAATAATAGAAGAACTCGAAGACTCAGTAAAGTTTGCGGTTTTTTCAGAAAATGTGATACAAGAGTTTCCATGTGGTTTTAAAAAGGATATAAATTACAATTTAAAGGCTTATTGCCGATCAGGCAGACCTTTGTATCTTGATGGTTTAATTTGTAACCCAAGGAAATTAAAAATATTTCTTACCAATGATGTTTGCAGTAATAAATTAGAAGGTGCAAATGGGCCCGATGCTTTTGTAAGCGAAGCCATAAGCCAAGATGCTTGGGTGGAAACCAGTATAAATTTTACCCCAACACAAGACTATACCCATTTTGTATTATGGGCAGATTCTGTGGCTTCTCCAATAAAAGATGATTGGACTGAATATAATGGAGTATTGTTAATAGATTCTATTGCACCAATTAGCTATACCTACCCGCATGTAGTAAAAGGCATAGAACCTACTACAGCATTGCAAAAAGGCGATTGCTTTGCATTGGAAGCGGAGATTAGTAGTGCGTATCCAGCAGAATTTGAATGGTTTCAAATGAATGGTAATAGCATGGGGCAGTTTCCTACTGTGTGCCCCGATAGCACAACTAGCTACATACTTAAAGCTCATAACCAGTGCGGTTTTGAAGGCTATGATACCTTAACTGTAACTATAAACAAACCAATAGTACCAGAAAAACAAATAGTAAACAAACTCTACCCAAACCCAATACAAAATGGAGCAAGCATAACGTTAGAAAGCACAGCCGAACAGCA
>JAIXYK010000059.1 GCA_027490225.1 Bacteroidota bacterium
AGATGCAACTGGAAGAATTGTATTAAATCAGCAAATAGGAACTTCTGGTAATGTTGAAATAAATCACCTTGCAACTGGAGTTTACTTTGTACGTGTTTACACTGCAAATTCATCTTTTGTGCAGAAGTTAATAAAGGAATAAATATTATTAATTTATTTTGAAAGGGCTGTTCTGAAAAGGGCAGCCCTTTTTTATTGTAATCCAGTCGCTGTGGTTGCTGAGCTTGTGAAATTGCGGTAGCTTGTCGAAAAGCGGTCACTGAGCTTGTCGAAGTGAGGTTTTCTTCGCTTCGCTCATTTTTTAGCACGGAGGGCACAGAGGTTGCGGCACAAAGAGCACAGAGTTTTCTTCGCTAGCTTTTTTGTTTTGTAGATTCCTTCGCCTCGCTCATTGTTTTAGCACTAAGTGTACAGAGGTTTTGGCACCAAGGGCAATGAGCATGTGTAATTGCGGTCACTGAGCTTGTCGAAGTGAGATTTCCTTCGCTTCGCTCATTTTTTAGCACAGAGTGCACGGAGTTTTCTTAGGTAGTTTTTTTGTTTTGCAGATTCCTTCGCTTCGCTCATTTTTATCACTGCGGCCAGCGAGCTTGGAGAAGTGACTACGTAAAGGTTGTTGCACCGCGTTTATCGAAGTGATTTTGTGATTGTGGGCCAGCGATAGAGCCAAATAGCTCTTTGTTTGTAAAACAAAGAATATGGGCGATAGCGCGATTGGCCCCCAAAAACAGAAAAGCCACTTATTGCTAAGTGGCTTTTTTATTATGAATTATATATTGTTTGTTATTTTAATTCGAATTCGGTTTGACCAATTTGAACTCCTTCAGCATATATCTCAACTGAATATTGTCCCGGTTTAAGAGGTTCTGTTTGGCTCACTTCCCAATTCAAGCAAAGTTGCATTACTTTATTGTCGTAAAAAATTTCTTTTTTAATACTGAAAGGAATTTCATCGCCATTTAAAAGGGTAATTTTCGATTTGTCGCCAATTGTAAAGGTTTTTTTATCTGAATCTTTAATAACTACATAAATACTTTTTTCTTGTTTATCAGCAAGTTGATTGTCTAGCACTGTAAAGCAAACACGCAAGCGATTGGCTTTGCTTGCTTTTTCAGTTGCTTTTTCTTTTTTACCTCCGCCAGAAACTTTTACTGCATCGGCATATACTTCATAGGTTTTTAATCTTTTAGCAACTTCAACTGTTTTGGTGAGTTTGCTATTTTCGCTTGTAAGTTTTCCGTTTTGAAGATTGGTTTCTTCTAGTTGTTTGGTTGCGCGGAAGTTTTCATTTGTAAGTTCCTGATTTTTAGCTTTTAATTCTAAAATAACACCTTCACTTTCATCATAAGTTTGCTGTAACTCTTCTAAACGAGTTCTAAGAGATGCTCCACCTGGGCTGGCTAAAGTGCCGCCTGATTTTTTCAAGGCCTCATAATCTGCTAGTAACTTTACAACTTTAGCCCTTTCTGTTTCTAGTTCAGAACGCAAACCCTCATGAGCTTGCATCAAACTATCATATTTTGCAGTAAGGTCGCGCAGTTGGTTGCGGTACTCATCTGTATCTTTTTCGGCAGCAACTTTTTGAGTTTCTAATTCGGCTTTTTCCTTTTTCAAAGTACTTAATTCAAAGAATAGATAACCAGAAACGGCTGTTAACAGTGCAATTAAGACAAATAATACGAGAATAAGTCCTCTTCCTTTGTTTTCTTTTTCTTGATTTTCGTTTGATGGTGTATTGTTCTCCATAATGTTGATGAAATTTTAAAAGCCATGCAAAGATATTTTTTTTTGCAAGAGAGTGGCAATTTGAGCAAGGTTTTGGTTAATTTTGAATGAATATTATTATTAAAATTATATACTTATTATGTTTAACTCATTATTACACTTGTTTTTTCCTCGTATTTGTGCTTCTTGTAACGAGGTTTTGTTAAGAAAAGAAGCGGTAATCTGCCTAACATGCAGGTATACTTTTCCAAGAACAAATTTTCATTTGTATCAAGGAAATCCTGTTGAACAATTGTTTTGGGGGCGCGCACCAGTAAAAGCCGCCGCCGCATTCTTGTATTTTAGAAAAGATGGAAATGTTCAAGAATTAATTTACGCATTGAAATATAAGAATGCCCCTGAAGTGGGCGAGGAAATGGGTAAATTGTATGGTCAGGAATTAAAAGAAAGTAATTACTATAATGATTCAGAATTGATTCTTCCTGTTCCTTTGCATCCAGATAAGCAAAGGATTAGGGGCTATAACCAAAGTGAAAGTTTTGCCAGAGGTCTTTCACAGCGCTTGCCGGCGAGTGTAGAAAACGATATATTAATGAAAAGAGATGCTACGGGTTCTCAAACCAGGCGTTCGAGATTTGCAAGATGGCAAAATGTGGAGTCTGTTTTTGAAGTTACAGATAATAGAAGAGTTGCGAACAAGAATATTTTATTGGTAGATGATGTTGTGACAACAGGAGCAACTTTGGAATCCTGCACCCAACACTTGTTGCATGCAGGAGCAAATTCAGTTAGTATTGCTTGCATAGCAGTACCGTACAAATAAAGCTATTGTAATTTTTTATTTTCCTTGTGCCTGTTTTTATCCCGATTGGACTTCTTTTCCAGATTGGCGGTTATGGCATCTTGCAGGTTTATTCCTGTTTGATTAGCTATGCAGACCAATACAAACATTACATCTGCCAATTCATCACCCAAATTATCGCCTGTTTCACCAGTTTTAAAAGATTGTTCGCCAAACTTTCGGGACATGATGCGTGCAACTTCACCTACTTCTTCGGTAAGAATAGCCATATTGGTCAATTCATTAAAATAGCGTACTCCGTTTTCTTTTATCCAATTATCAACGGTTTGTTGCAATTCTTGAATTTCCATGCATTAATTTTCTGCAGTTAGCCCGTGGCAAGCTTTATATTTTTTGCCACTTCCACAAGGACAAGGGTCGTTGCGACCAATTTTTGGGTCAGCAATTACAGGTTGTTGTTTTACAATAGTATCGCTATCGTTAGCAGAAGGTTCTCTTAAAGATGCTGGCGGTGCATCAGAGCGGCTTAGCTTTAATTGAGGTGCAGGTTGTTTCTTAGGAACATTTAAAGCAACTCTTGGAGCAGGAGCTTGTTGCACAGCGTTAGGGTCTTGCGTTGGTAAATTACCCTTCATTAAAAATGCGGTAATTTCTTTACCAACAGTTCCTAACATTTGCTGGAACAATTTAAAAGATTCAATTTTATAAATCAATAAAGGATCTTTTTGCTCATACACTGCATTTTGAACAGATTGCTTTAATTCGTCCATTTCGCGTAAATGTTCTTTCCAAGCATCATCAATCATGGCGAGTGTTGTAGATTGTTCCATGGCTGTTACTACTTCGCGACCACCAGTTTCGGCAGCACGTTTCATATTCACCATTATCTGAGTGGCTTTTATACCATCAGTAATTGGAATCATCATATTGATATACGTATTTCCAGGAGCATCATATACCTGACGAATGATTGGCAAAGCAACCTCGGCAATATGCTCAGATTTTCTTCTGTAAAATGCTTCTGCTTCTTTGTACAATTGTTCTCCTAAAATTTCAGATTTACTTTTTAGGAACTCTTCATGAGTAATTGCAGTGTCTAAAGACAGAATGCGAATCACTTCTAATTTAAACCCTTCAAAATCTCTTGTGTCTTGGTATTCTACAACAATGTTTTCGCAAGTTTCAAGCATCATGTTAGCAATATCTACTGCTAATCTTTCGCCATACAAGGCATTTCTGCGGCGCTTGTAAACAACCTCGCGCTGGCGATTCATTTCATTGTCGTATTCCAATAATCGTTTACGAATACCGAAATTGTTTTCTTCTACTTTACGCTGTGCGCGCTCAATAGAATTTGTAATCATTCCGCTTTGAATTACTTCCCCTTCTTTCATTCCAAGACGGTCCATCACTTTTGAAATTCTTTCAGAACCAAAAAGGCGCATTAAATCATCTTCTAGAGACACGAAGAATTGAGAAGAACCTGGGTCACCTTGACGACCTGCACGACCGCGCAACTGTCTGTCGACACGGCGACTTTCGTGGCGTTCGGTACCAATAATGGCTAACCCACCTGCTTCTTTAACACCTGCTCCTAATTTAATGTCGGTACCACGACCAGCCATGTTTGTAGCAATGGTAACCGTTCCAGCCATACCTGCTTCAGCAACAATATCAGCCTCACGTTGGTGTAATTTGGCATTCAATACATTGTGTTTGATACCTTTTAGTTTCAGAGTTCTGCTTAGCAACTCAGAAATTTCAACCGAAGTTGTTCCGACCAAAACGGGACGTCCTTTAGAAGTTTCTTCAACAATTTGTTCAATTACAGCATTGTATTTTTCACGTTTGGTTTTGTAAACCAAATCCTGGTGGTCTTTTCTTGAAATGCTTCTGTTTGTTGGAATTACAGCAACATCTAATTTGTAAATATCCCAAAACTCACCCGCTTCTGTTTCTGCTGTACCAGTCATACCAGCTAGTTTGTTATACATTCTGAAATAATTCTGAAGTGTAACAGTAGCATAAGTTTGTGTAGCATCTTCGATGGTTACATTTTCTTTTGCTTCAATAGCTTGATGCAAGCCATCGCTGTAGCGACGCCCATCGAGAATACGACCAGTTTGTTCATCTACAATTTTTACTTTTCCATCCATTACCACATATTCTACGTCCATTTCGAAAAGGGCGTATGCTTTTAATAATTGGTTAATGGTATGTATTCTCTCGGATTTAATAGCGAAATCGCGCATGAGCACGTCTTTCTTTTCGCGTTTTTCATCTGAAGCAATCCCTGATTTTTCAATTATGGCAATTTCATTTCCAACATCGGGCATTACGAAGAAATGTGGGTCTTCACTTACACCTGTGATCAATTCAATGCCTTTTTCGGTAAGTTCGATAGAGTTATTTTTCTCATCAATTACAAAGAACAGTTCTTGGTCAACTTTAAACATTTCACGCCCTTGGTCTTGCATGTATTGGTTTTCAGTTTTGAGCAATAATGCTTTTACACCTGGTTCGCTCAAGAATTTGATTAGAGCCTTGTTTTTAGGCAAACCTCTGTGTGCGCGCAACAATGCCATACCAGCATCTTTCTCGTTATTGCCAAATGCTTTCTTTGCTTCAGATAATGCAGTATTGATGTATGCTTTTTGCGCATTCACTAATTTTTCAACCCTTGGCTTTAATGCAAAAAATTCTTGGTTATCACCTTTAGGAGTAGGACCAGAAATGATTAATGGAGTTCTTGCATCATCAATTAAAACTGAATCGACCTCATCTACAATAGCGAAATTATGACCGCGTTGCACCAAATCTTCGGGGCTACGTGCCATGTTATCTCTCAAATAATCGAAACCAAATTCGTTGTTTGTTCCGAAGGTAATTTCTGCAGCATAAGCATTTCTGCGGTCATCGGAATTTGGCTGGTGCTTGTCTATACAATCTACACGTAAACCATGGAATTCATATAATGGCCCCATCCATTCGGAGTCACGACGTGCCAAGTAATCGTTTACCGTTACAATGTGCACACCTTCGCCAGAAAGGGCATTTAAGAATACGGGTAAAGTTGCCACCAAAGTTTTACCTTCACCAGTAGCCATTTCAGAGATTTTACCTTTGTGCAACATGATACCACCTATCAACTGCACATCATAGTGCACCATGTCCCAAGTCACCATGTTTCCTGCAGCCGACCAGCTATTTGCATAAATTGCCTTATTGCCTTCAATTTTAATATGGGAATATTTGGCAGCTAATGATTTATCAAGCTCTGTTGCCGTAACTTCGATACTTGTATTTTCTTTGAAACGACGGGCAGTTTCACGAACAACTGCAAATACCTCTGGCAAAATTTCAGTTAAAACCACTTCAATTTCAGCGGTTATCTTCTTTTTAATTTTATCGATTGTTTCAAACATGGCTTCTTTTTGCATGAAGTCCATGTTCGGGTCTGCATTAATTTTTGCTTGAATGTCTGCAATTTCTTGCTTTTCATTCTGGATGCGCGTCTGAATCAATGCCCTAAAATCTATTGTCTTAGCGCGTAATTCATCATTGCTGAGGTTTGCCATTTGAGGATAAACTGCAATAGTTTTATCCAATAATGGTTTTATTTCTTTTAAATCAGTTTCTGCCTTGCTTCCGAATAATTTTCCAAACAATCCGGCAATTGATTTTATCATGATATTTTAGTTTGAAGTGTCTGATGACGGGGCGCAAAAGTACGCAAAATCATCAATAGCAGCGCCCCATTTTCAAGAATTGTTCCTTTAGTATTTTTATGACAATTTGAACAGTATAAGTTCCCAATACGGCAAGTACATGGGGCTTTTGTGTGTCAGAATGTCTAAACTAAGAAAAGAGTCGGCAGTTTAATACGGTTTTTCTTTAATTTGAAAATAGCACTTTTTTTACTGATTGTTGATTTGGTGTACGAACTGAAATAAAGTAAATTCCTTCGATAAGCTGTGGTAAAGAAACAATTACGGAACCATTTTTACTTGCAAAAGCTGAAGTGTAAACTATTCTGCCACTGATGTCGTAAATGAAAACATTTCCAGGTGAGAGATTATCTAATCCGCTTAAAATCAATGTGTTGTTATGTTGAATGATATTGAAATCTTTAGTATTTTGATTTGAAGCTTGATTAGAAACACTTGAAACTACATATTCAGCAGAAGTGCTACTGCAGCCAATTTCGTCAGAAACTGTGGCTGTATATGTTCCGAAAGAAAAAATAAGTAGCGAATCGTTTGTTTCGTCGGGGATAATTTCCCCATTGAGGAACCATGTTGTTTCATTTCCGGCTGTTTCATTTATAATAAGGTAACCTGCACTTTCAGTAATCACCGGAGCTGTGGGTAATGAATTTACGGTAATGTTTACAGTGTCTTTTCCTGCACATCCATTTAAATCTGTTAAAGTAAGAATGTAAGCAACATTTTCTTGTGGGCTAGCAACTGTGATAGGCGAATTTGGGTCGCTCAAGAAATTAGCAGGAAACCAGGAAGCGGTTAAATTTGAGGCTTCTCCTATGTTTAATGTTTCGCCGAAACACAGGGTTGTATCGTTACCCGCAAAAACTTCTGGAGCAGCTCCAATAGTAAAAACGAGCGTATCTGTAGTAAAAGGTGTTGTTGTACAAAGCAATGAACTTTGGGCTTGAACTATTATTTCTGAAACACCACTTAAATCTGTGAGCGAAACTTGATTTCCTGAAGATGGAACAATGCTGCCATTTAATCTCCAAACGTAAGATGGATTTAAACCTAATGCAGTTCCTACAGCTGTTAGGTTAAGGAAATTATTAGAACAATCTATTTCCTGGTTTGGAGAAATGATACTAACCAAAGGTTCAAGATTATTCGCAATAGTTATGTCGTAACCATTGTCGGGCCCAATAAGCGAAGGGTCGTCGCAAACTACCCGAATTCTATAACCTGTGCCATTTAAATTTGCAGGAAGCGTGCAAGTTATAATGCCCGCCGGAATGGTGTGCGGAGTAGGTAAAACTAGGCTTCCAATATTAACAGGATTGGCAAAACTGCCAGCGCTGTTGCTAATTTGTGCAGTAAATGTATGTGTGTTAAGAAACATACCTGATGCATTGTAGCCAACTAGTAATTTTGAACCTGGGCAAAAAGTGCTGTCTTGCAGGTAAGTTCTGTATATTCCTAATTGTTGTAATGAATGAAACACGCCACTAAGTCCTCCTCCAGCGAATCCCCAGTTTCTTTCTGGTAAATGTATCGTGTTCATGCCTGCGTTGTTGGCCAAGCAAGCAGTGCTAGCAGAACCTACAGTTGCAGCACCATCAAATGTAAGATGTTGGCTTGTTAGTCTGGAAAAATATGCCGTGTCTTCACTAAAAAACTGCATTTCAGATATTTCTGCGTTGGTGTTGTCGTCTGGAAATATTGGTTCCCACAAGTCTCCTCCGTTAATTGTTTTGTACATTTTTCCAAAACCGCCAACAGCATAAGCAATGGAAGGTGAAATCACCCACACTTCAGATAAATCGCCGTTTGGGACAATTCCAGTATTGCAAGGAATCCAAGAAGCTCCGCCATTGCTAGTTTTGTAAATTTGATTTCCACCTACAACCATTCCAACATTTCTGTTTAAAAAATGAATTCCATAGAAAGGCAATGTTGCTAAAGTTGATTGAAAAACCCAGGTTTCTCCTGCATCTATAGTTTTTAAAACCCTCCCATTACCTAAGGCCGCGTAAGCGTATAATGAGTCTACTGCCCAAAGGTCTGTTATCGTATTGGTAAATGAAGTTTGGATGCGATTAAAAGTCAAACCAGCATCTGTAGTTTTAAGCACAACGCCAGAATCTCCGACAACAAGCGCTGAAGTATCTGTGAGCCACTGAACTGTCGAAAGATTCACAGTTGTACCACTTTCGCGTTTTCCGAATGTAAGTCCGGCGTTTTGTGTATTTAAGATTCCTCCATTTGCACTTACTAATATTCCTTGTGTTCGATTCCTAAAATGAAGATTCTCAACTCGCCCAATTAGGCCGGAGGTTAAACCAAAAACAGAGTTTCCGCCGTCTTCGGTGATAACGATTTGGCCGATGTTTGCACCAAAATAGCCCTTTTGTTGGTTGAGCATGTATAAACAACTTAGGTTATATCCGCTTGGAACATCTGTAGTAGACCAAGTTAGGCCATTATCGGTTGTTTTTAAAAGTTGATTGGCATCGTTGATTGCAAAACCTAAATTGTTGTTTATAAGCTGCATGCGCAATAAAAGGTGTAAAGGGTCGGTATCTACC
Source organism: Bacteroidota bacterium (assembly GCA_027490225.1). Classification (GTDB taxonomy): domain Bacteria; phylum Bacteroidota; class Bacteroidia; order M30B66; family M30B66; genus JAIXYK01. The sequence continues at coordinate 8,817 of JAIXYK010000059.1, forward strand.
GGAGTCCAACTAGTTCCACCATTGCTTGTAATTAAAAATCGGGCTCCACTCATAGCAATACCATTGTTTGCATCTACAAAGTGAATGTCTCTTAAAAATTCTGTTCCGGTATAAACAGTTTGCCATGAAGTTCCACCGTTGGTAGTTTTACGAATTACCCCATTGCTGGCTGCAAAGAAGCCAAGATTTGGAGTCACAAATGAAACACCATTGATTGTTCCTGTAACACCAGAGGTAATGGTTTGCCATGTTCCACCTCCGTTACTTGATTTTCTGAGTATTCCATTTTGACCAACAACATAGCCTGTATTTGCATCGCCGAAACTAATATCATTGAGCCCGGCTCCAATTCCTGAAGTTTGGCTCACCCAAGTCATTCCGCCATCTGTGGTTTTAATAACTGTACTGCTTGCGCCAAGTGCCCAACCGGTGTAAGCGTCCAAGAACAAAAGTTTATTCATGGCATTGTTTACGCCTGTATTGAGACGTACCCAATTTTTGCCACCATCCATGGTTTTGTGGACGCTGCTGTTGAGGGGGCAACTGCCAATTCCTCCTGCAGGTCCGCAGGCGTAGCCAGTAAGTTGGTTGGGAAATGCAATGTCGTTGAAGGTACCTACGAATGGTGTGGAGTTACGCCACTGAGCATTTACAATTGTAGGAGAAATTAGAAGCAGAAAGCAAGTAATTGCAACTAAAGTGAAAGATTGGATGGTTTTCATGATGATTTTTTTTGAACGGCTTTACTAGTCAGTATGTTAATAATGGTTCAATTTTTAAAAAGTAAAATTTGAACTGCAAAAGTAAGATTGAAATCGATATGTTGCGCTACCGGATGAGCCAAATACCGCCTGAGGTACGAAGGCAGTATGGGCGAATACGGGACGCCGCTCGATTGCACTTATAAAACCGAAGTAAAGTTTGGAGAGGTATTTTTTGTGAAGAAATGCGGCGGAGCGCCCAACTTTAATAGTCTTTTTTCTTAATGATATAGATGGAAGCAGCTATGTAAATAAAAGGGTAAATAATAGCTGCAATCATTACTCCAATTGGTGTACTGTGCATTCCAAAGCTTGGCGGGTCAATAGAAATGGGAGAGGCAACAATGTTATCGAATGTATTTAAGGGAAAATATGGATAAAGGTCCTTGAGCCAAATATTGCCAATAAGCGGCTCTATGATCCACATAAAACCTAAGAAAACCAAGATAGAGAGCGCAGAACGTTTTACTAATAGTGTAATAAGAATGGCAGCAGTTTGAAGGCCAAATGTCATCCAGATGAGTCTTAGCAAATAATCGATGTTTTGAAATATGGCGCCATCTGTTCCTGCACCACTTTTTATAAGCCCTACTATTAAACCTGTTAAACCAGCAACAAGACCACCTGCAATGCTTAATACTGCTGCTAAAAATAGCTTTGCATACAACACTTGTTCTCTTGTTAAGCCATCTATAATATGTTGGCGGAGTGTTTTGAAGCTGAATTCGTTGGCTACTAAATTTATAATGAGCAAACAAAGTACTGGCGCAAACCAGGTTCCTACATAAGCTGCATAATACCAAACTTTTGGAAATTTATAAACGACAGAAAGATCTAGAATACCAATGGTAATAAGTTTATCGAAGCCATAATAAACCCCTAAAATCAACAGCGCGTAAGCAATTGTAAACACATAGAAAGTGCGGTAGGAGGCTAATTTGAGCCATTCTATTTGGAGGAGCCTTTTCATTGGTTTACTAATTTTAAGAATTCACTTTCGAGGTCGGTATTTACTTGTTGTAAATGACTGATGCTGATGTTTTTGGCAAATAATGCGGCGTTTAAATCTGCAGCATAGAATCCTTTTTCTAATTCAGCTGTAATGCGTTGCTGCTTATTGAAGGAAGCGCTTATTACATTTGGAATGGATTGTAAAGCAAGCAATAATGCATCGTTATTATTTGCTGCAATTTCAATTTGATTGGTTTGTTGAAGCAAACTGCTCACCGTGCCGCTGGCAAGCACATTTCCTTTTTTAAGAATTACTACATCGGTGCATACTTTTTCTACTTCGTTAAGCAGGTGAGAAGCAAGAATAATTGTTTTGCCTGCTTTACTTTGTTGGAGAATGATTTGCCTAATTTCATTAATTCCTTGTGGATCGAGTCCGTTAGTTGGTTCGTCGAGCACCAGAATTTCTGGATTTGTTACAAGTGCGGAAGCGATGGCGAGCCGCTGTTTCATGCCCAAAGAAAATGTTTTGAAAGATGACTTGCGACGCTCAAAAAGGCCTACTTCTTTTAAAACCGTCTCTATTCTGTCTTTGCCTTGTTGTTTGATGAGCGCAACAATTTCAAGATTCTTTTCAGCGCTTAAGTAAGGGTAGAAATTAGGCGTTTCTATTAAGGCTCCAATTTTTTTTCTAGCTTCAGTTTCATCTGTACCGTTGAGCCAGGAATACTGGCCCGAATCGGCATTTAAAATTCCCATGATGCAACAAAGCATAGTAGTTTTGCCACTTCCATTGGGGCCGAGAAGTCCGAAAACACTGCCTTTTTTAACAGTAAAGCTAACTTCATTAACAGCTACAAGTTTTCCGTACTGCTTTTTGAGTTTCTCAACTTGTAGAATGTCCATACTTAGTAATTAAAGAGTTGAAGAAGTTTTTCTTCGAAACGTTTTTTAGGAAGAAAATTTTGTTCTAACACAGAAGAAAATGGCACAGGAGTATCTAAACTACCAACACGCATCACAGGAGCATCTAAACTTTCGAAGCAATTTTCAGAAATGCGGGCGGCTAACTCTCCACCAAAACCGCCTGTGAGGCAATCTTCGTGTAAAATAATGACTTTTCCAGTTTTGCGCACCGACTCAAAAACGGCTTCTTCGTCGAGCGGCATTAAAGTTCTCAAATCTAAAAGGTCAGCATCAATTTCTGGGTGTTTGGCCAAAATTTCTAGTGCCCAGTGTACACCAAAACCATAAGTAATGATGCTCAAAGCTTTTCCCTTTTTCAGCAGATTTGCTTTTCCAATTTCTATGGTGTAGTAATCATTGCTTACTTCTTCTGCATAGCTTCTGTACAAGGCTTTATGCTCGAAGAATAACACAGGATTTGGGTCTTCGAAAGATGCTAAAAGTAATCCTTTAGCATCAGAAGGAAAGGCTGGATAAACCACTTTTAATCCAGGCGTGTGGGTAAACCAGGCCTCATTGCTTTGGCTGTGAAACGGACCAGCTGCAACACCAGCACCTGTAGGCATTCTTACCACAACATCTACATTTTGTTCCCAGCGGTAATGACTTTTAGCAAGGTTGTTAATGATTTGATTGAAACCTTCTGTTACAAAATCGGCAAACTGCATTTCTACCATTGCTTTCATTCCGTTAATAGAAAGGCCAAGACCTGTTCCGAGAATGGCAGCTTCGCATAATGGCGTATTTCGCACACGATTTTTTCCAAAACGTTCAACAAAGCCATCTGTTATTTTAAAAACACCGCCATATTCGGCAATGTCTTGACCCATTAAGATGAGCTCAGGATGTTTTTCCATGGCCAAAGCCAAACCTTCTGAAATGGCATCTATTAGGCGCTTTTCAGTTTTTTTATCTGAAGCAGGAAGTGTTGGAGTGAAATGATGTGGTGCATACACATCGTTGAGTTCATATGCAGTATCGGGAATAATTTCAGGTTCTGCAAACGTAGCAGCAACGCCTTCCTCAATATATTTTTTGAATTCTGCTCTTATTTCAGTGATTTTTTCAGGAGAAAGTACATTTTCGTTCAGCAAGAATCCTTCATAATTGCTAATCGGGTCTTTCTTCGCCCAAATGTCGAAGAGCTCTTGGGGCACATATTTAGTTCCAGAAGCTTCTTCGTGTCCACGCATGCGGAAAGTCATACATTCTAATAGCCAAGGTCTTTGGTTTTGTTGCATGTCTGCGCGTATTTCGCGAATGGCATCGAGTACTTCCAGCACATTATTTCCATCTACTTGTCGCGCCGGAATTCCATATCCAGGACCTTTTTCTGTAAATGAATTAAAACGAAACTGTTCATTAGACGGAGTAGAAAGTCCGTAGCCGTTATTTTCAATGATAAATATTACGGGTAAATCCCAAACAGCCGCAACGTTTACCGATTCGTGAAAATCACCTTGAGAAGTTCCTCCATCGCCTGTGAAAACGGCAGTAATTTTATTGGTTTTTTTAAGTTGATGCGCAAGTGCAATTCCATCGGCAACGCCCATTTGTGGGCCAAGGTGAGAAATCATGCCGACAATATGGTATTCATTGGCTCCAAAGTGGAATGAGCGTTCGCGACCTTTAGAAAAGCCATTAAATTTCCCTTGCCATTGGGTAAAAAGTTGGTGAAATGGCATGCCACGACCTGTGAAAATTCCCAAATTACGGTGCATTGGCAAAATATATTCATCCGTTTCCATTGCGAGCACAGTTCCTACAGAAATTGCTTCTTGACCAATGCCTGAAAACCATTTAGAAATTTGACCTTGTCTAAGCAAGTTGAGCATTTTCTCCTCAATCATTCTCGGGAGGAGCAATGTTTTATATATGTGTAGGAGTTCGGAATCGGATTTATCTTTCCTTGAAAACTGAAGTTGCATTGTACGTTTTTGAAATGTAGCGGCAAAAGTATTATAAATTGTAACTTGCGCCACATGCAAGAGCTCCTAGTTTTAATATGTGTTGTAGGTTCGGTTTATTGGTTGTATAGGCATTTCAGAGGCAATGTGAAGACTAAAAAAAATCATGGGTCGGGTTGTGATAATTGTGGGTAGAATAAAAAATGCTCATTCCTCTTTAAGAGAAAGAATGAGCATTTCAAGAAAATATAAAGTTTAGCTTAGAATCTTAATCTCAAATTGATACCAACACCTGCCGTTTCAATTTCAAAGGTGCTTTTGGGTGTTTTTTTCATTGCAAATCCATTTTTCTTATTGTATTTGTTTGAAAGAATTGTTGCATGAATAGCTGAGATTAATTGTAAGCCTCCTCCTACAGCAATCATTGAAATTGCAAATTCATCAGTAAGAGCGCCAGTATAGTAAGTAGCTAAACCTCCTCCAATAAGCAATGCTTCAACTCCAACTGCAATGAATCCTTCTTTCATCATATCATTTGCAAAATAGCCGTATCCAGGAACTAATAGTGATCCCGCAAAAGTACTAGCAGGGTTTTTATACATTCCTTTTGGGTTTTCTTTTACTTCAAACCAAGTATTTTGAGCTTCTATGCTAGTAAAGGCCAAGATTGATGAAAGTAAAAATAAAAGTGTCTTTTTTTTCATGTTTTAGTTTTAATATTATTTTGCAATAATAGTATTTTATAGATTGTGAAAGTCATATAGGTTATTGAAAAATGTAGTTTAAAATACAAAATGAATAATAATCAGTAAAATTACACATGCATCTCTTCCTCAATTTTTAGCCACAAAAAAAGCCCAATCATTCGATTGGGCTTTTTCTTTTAAAGAAACTTTAAAATTATTTTGCAGGAGCAGCAGCTGTGTCAACTTTTGCAGTTGTGTCAACAGTTGCAGCAGCAGCAGCAGCAGCAGCTTCAGCTTCAGCTTTAGCAATTGAATCTGCAGTTGCAGCAGCAGCAATAGAATCAGCTTTTGCTTTTTCAGCTTCAGCGTTTCCACCTCCACAAGATGCTAATACAGCGATACCAACTGTAAGGATAGCGAATGTTACTTTTTTCATTTTCGTTTTTGTTTTGAGTTTACAAGGGCACAAAGTTAAAAAAATCTTAAAAAATACAAGCCATTTCATAAAAAATGTTAAAATTATTTGTGAGAATTAAGCTAACTGCCAGATAAACAGTGCAATAATATTTGTGTTTTTTTGTGATTCTATTAAAGATAGTTGAGAAAAAAGGATTTAATGTGTGCTTGACTGATCAAATTGATATTCTTTTTGCGAATTTGCATTGCATTTTGTTAAAATAAGTTAAAATAGCTGAAATAAAACAATAGAACTTTATCTTATAACATGTATAATTATGTAAATCAAATATTTAAGAAATTTTCAAATGATAAAGTTTTCGTTTACTTTTGCCCCCGAAAACAATAAAAACTATAAACATGAAAAAAATTATTTTTGGATTATTGGCTGTTACAGCCGTAGCTTTTACTTCTTGTAAAGATGAGTGTAAAGATGTTACTTGTAATAATGGAGGTACTTGTACTGAAGGTATTTGCGATTGCCCTTCTGGATATGAAGGAACAAACTGCGAAACTTCTTGGGCATCTGCATTTGCAGGTAATTACAATGTTTCAGAAACATATACAATCGCTGGTGGTGGAAACGGAACTGATAATTTTTCAAGCGTAATTTCTACAGGTTCAGATCCTAAGAAAATTACTATCAGCAACTTCAGTTTATCTGGACAAAATATTACTGCTGATTTGGAAACTGCAACTAGCTTAAAAATCAATAACCAAACAGTAACTGTTTCTGGTACTCAATTCGTAGCTAACGGAACAGGTTCAATTGCTGGTACTACAGTTACTTTGAACTACACACTTGCTACAGGCGGTGTTGTTGCTTTAACAGTAACAGATATCTACACAAAATAATTTTAAGAAACACATTTTTAAAGCAGCTCTTAGAGCTGCTTTTTTTTGCTTTTAAGTTTAGTGTAGCTGCTTTATTCAATGTAACTACTTTTAAGTATTGTTCAAATGAAGTATGTATTGTCCCAATTTCTTGATTCAATTCTAAATTTGAAATAGCGAACATAGTATAAGCAAAAAAGGCTGCCTCAATTTGAAGCAGCCTTTTCTGTTTTTATATTCTTTAAAAATTATTTCTTTTCAAGAACTTTATCAAATTTTGATTTTGGAGCAGCAGCATCTTTTTTATCTCCACCTGTTGCTTTATCAAATTTAGAAGGTTGAGATTTGTCTCCAGAAGCAGCGTCAAATTTGTTTTTTGGTTCCTCTTTTTTAGGTTCCTCTTTTTTCTTTGGTTTAGATGGTTTTTTGCCACCTTTTGCAGCAGCGTCAGCAGCAGCAATAGAATCAGCTTTTGCTATAGCAGCCAATGAATCAGCAGTTGCTTTTTCAGCAGCCATTGCAGCTTCCGCAGCAGCAGCTTCTGCTTGCGCAATTGAATCTGCTTTTGCAGCAGCAGCAATTGAATCTGCTTTTGCCTTTTCAGCTTCAGCGTTTCCGCCTCCGCAAGATGCTAACAACAATAAGCTTGCTGCCAACACAGATAATGTTACTTTTTTCATGTTTGTTTTTGTTTTTGAATATTCGGCTGCAAAATTAGAAAGAAGTAGCATATAAAAAACAACATTATTAACTTTGCATTTAATTGATAGTGAGCAATATATATGTCAGTTCTGCGTTTCATTTCTCCCAATCAATTAAAATATTACTTTCGTGGCATGTTTTGGAAATTAAAATCTATACTAATTCTTTCCCTTTTATCAACATTGTTTGTCTCATGCGATAAAACAGGCTGTACAGATATTTACGCCCGCAACTTCGACGATAAGGCAGAATCTGATGATGGAAATTGTAAATACAATACTGATCCATTCATAGGAATTTGGACGGCAAAAGATTCTATTAAAATAAGTGAAGATGTTTATGAAGCCGATACCTTACGCACACTCGATATCCGTTTGGTAAATCTCAATAAATCTAAAGTGCGTTTCTTTTGGTATACCCAAGACGGAATTCCTCAGGACACCATTGATGCTGATTCTGCGCCGGCAGGAATTATCTTCGATCCTCAACCATTCGGACCAGGAAGAACCATTGAAGGGAAATTCAAACTTACCTACGATGGCTACCTTGAAACGGAATATACTATAACAATAGTTGCCGACGATCTGGTTACCGAGTATCGCGGCCGAGCAGATTTAAAGAACTAGTTTATTTAAAACCACTTTTCTTAGTAAATTCAATGCGCTCAGCGATGCATGAGTGATGTTTCTGTTGCGGTCTGTGCTAAACCTAAAATGCTTGGCAAACGTTCCTTCTGGTCCAGAAATTCCAATCCAAACTGTACCAACAGGTTTTTCTTCGCTGCCTCCATCTGGTCCAGCAATACCTGTTACTGATAGTGCATAGTCAGTTTTTAACTTCTCTTTTGTTTCCTTTGCCATTGCTATCGCTACGGCTTCGCTCACCACTCCATTCGAATCAATTAATTCCGCAGGTACATTTACTTTAGCAATTTTCATGGCATTACTGTAACTCACAAATCCTCCTTCAAAATATGCTGAGCAACCAGCCACAGAAGTCAACAAATGCGCAATACTTCCGCCAGTACAGCTTTCGGCCAACGCCAAAGTTTTGTTATTCTTTATAAACCAATCTTGAATTAAATGAGGCAAAGTAATTTCCCCTTCTCCATATATATGTTCACCAACCAACTCATATAATTTCACTGCCAATTCTGCTATTTCATTTTCCAAAATCTCGGCATCTTCACCTGTAGCGCTTAATCGCAAACGCACCATTCCCGGACTCGGCAAATAGGCCAATTTTATATGCGCAGGCAAAGCATCCTCCCATTTTTCAATCCATTGCGCCAGCATACTTTCGCCCACACCTTGCGTTAAAAATGTACGGTGTAAAATGGTAGGTGTTTGCAACTTTTTGCGCAACAATGGCAAGATATCATAGCTCATCATTCCCTTCATTTCATAAGGCACGCCGGGCATCGACACAAATATTGTTTCCCCTTTTTCGAACCACATTCCCGGAGCTGTGCCGTTTTTATTTACAATACATGTACATGCTTCGGGTACTTCCGCTTGTAATCTATTTATAGGCGTAACTTCCCTACCAAAGCTTTTAAAAATACGCGTAACCTGTTCAAATTGAGCGGCATTAAACACCATTCTACAATTAAAATACTTGGCCAAAGTCTTTTTGGTAATATCATCTTTCGTCGGGCCTAAACCGCCAGTAATTAACACCACGCGCGCCCGACTTTCGGCTTCTTGCAAAGCCTTTAATATATGCAATTCATCGTCAGACACAGATGTTATCTGTTTCACCTTTATACCAATTTTATTCAGCTCCTGCGCCATCCAGGCCGAATTGGTATCTACAATTTGTCCAATCAATATCTCATCACCAATCGTAATAATTTCAGCAAGCATATTCCAATAATTTTGGCACAAAACTAATCTGTTTTTAACAGACTTATTTTAAATTTTATTTGGGCGCGCCCCTCATTTGCGCATTTTCAAAAATAGTAGCCTAGCGTTATTCGGGTCAGGCTATCGGAAATAGTCCCAACTTGAAAAAAGTTGGGAGCTATTCTCCTCTATCCTTCGCGCAGCAGCGGTTTCAAATTGGTCTCAAATCGTAATATGAGGCGATTGCTTTTTTATAAGTCATCAACTTTGTCCTCACAAAAACTCAAAAAACAACTTATGAAAAACTTACTTTTTGCTTCAATTCTATTAATGCTCATCTCTTCTTGTCGCATTTTCAATTCACTGCATTCTACCACCACCATTAAACCACAAGAGAGTTTTGTGTTGGGCAATAATCAACATGGTAAGTTCTCAGTTAAAATAAGAAATCTTTCCACCAACACCATTCAGGTACACCGCGCTCCAATTGATGGAGGCAATCATTCTTTTATAGACATCAAACCCAACGAAATGATAAAAGTAAAAGTGGAGCGCAATACCGCATTCATTATCCAGAATTCCAGTAAAGAAACCGCATCTGTTAGTTTAGTTGTAAAAGGCGATGTTGGTTTGAGTATGGGGTATAAGTAAAGCTGGGTGATTTATTTATTGCATTTTGTACTTTTACATGCACAAATAACACCCCATGAAAGCCACTTTTCTGTTTTTTCTTCTTATTACTGCAACGCTCTCTGCGCAAGATATTATCACCCTAAAAAATGGAGAAGAAATTAAAGCCAAAGTTACAGCCGTAAATCCCAACGATATTCAGTACCGAAAGTTTAATGATGCCGATGGACCTTTGTATACCAAATATAAGTCTGAGGTCTTTATGATTAAGTATGCTAACGGTTCCAAAGATGTATTTTCTGCTACAAATGCAGGAAATTCGAACAATTCCAGCATTGACCCAAATACACAGCGTGAACTAAAATCAGGAACGCAATTTACCGTAGAACTCACTTGGGACCTCAATTCTAAATACGTGCAAGCAGGTCAAACAGTTGAATTTAGAGTAGTTGGCGATGTAACAGTTGAAAACAAAACCGTTATTGCCGGAGGAACTTCCTTGCAAGGTATTATAATAAACTCCGAAAAAGCCCAAAGCCTCGGAAAAGAAGGCAAACTCGACATACAATTAAATAATGTAAAAGCCGTAGACAGGCAAACAGTGCAATTGAGCGGCAACTTATCAAAAGATGGCGAAAATAAAACAACAGAAACTGTAGTAATTGGTGCACTTCTATTTTGGCCAGTTCTTTTTGCAAAAGGCAAAGAAGCCATTATTCCAGCTGGTAGTAAATTCATTACTACAGTAAGCCAAACGCTAGTGGTGAGGGTGAATTAGGGTGATATCATAACCCTAAAAACTACTCGTGAATTTATCGGCATTTTAGATTTAGTAAATGCAAATTAGAAGAAACATTTTGGACAAATCAAGAATCCAATCCTTGAAATGTCTAAATAATAGTTTGCAATAATTTATTAATCAAATAATTAAATAAAACTATTAGAAAGACGCCGTATTGTCTCCTCACATTCCGCCATCAACTCCTCCACAATTTCAGCTGCAGGTTTAATTTCCCGAATAAGGCTACTTACTTGCCCTATTTCTAATTCACCTTCTTCCATATCACCTTCAAACATGCCTTTTTTGGCGCGACCGCGTCCTAAAATTTCTGTGAGTTGGGCTGGTGTGGCACCTGCACTTTCAGCTTCATGAATCTGCTTGGCAAAATCGTTTATCAGCAATCTTACCGGTGTTACTTGCTTCATTGCCAGTTTGGTATCGCCTTCGTTGCTGTGAATTACTCGGTTTTTAAATGCTTCGTGCCCTGAAGATTCTGGCGTTGCCACGAAACGACTACCAACCTGAACAGCTTCTGCACCTAAGGCCAAACAAGCTGCCATTTGTTTACCTGTTGCAATTCCGCCAGCTGCTATTACTGGAATATTTACAGCATTGCATATAATTGGAATCAACACCAAAGTGGTGGTTTCTTCCCGTCCGTTATGTCCGCCAGCTTCAAAACCTTCTGCTACAACGGCATCAACGCCTGCAGCTTCTGCTTTTTGGGCAAATTTCGTATTGGCTATTACGTGTACTACTGTTATTCCTTTTTCTTTTAACCATTTTGTCCAAGTTGCAGGATTGCCTGCTGAAGTAAAAACTATTTTTACTCCTAACTCAACAATAGATTGCATGTGTTCTTCAACCGCAGGATATAACAAAGGTACATTTACCGCGAAAGGCTTATCAGTTGCTTTCTTACATTTTTCAATATGTGTGCGTAACTGCTCAGGATACATAGAGCCCGCGCCAATAATACCGAGTCCTCCAGCATTGCTAACCGCTGAAGCTAATTCCCAGCCACTGCACCAAACCATCCCAGCTTGTATTATAGGATGTTGAATACCAAATAGTTCCGTAACTCTTGTTTTCATTCAAATGAATTTTGGCAAATATACTCAAGTAAGAATGCTAAAACCGAACACCAAATACACTATTTTTGCCCCGCAATAATCCAAAAAAAATGAAGAAAGACAAGGTAATATTTGAATTGATTGAACAAGAACGCATTCGTCAAACCGAAGGCATAGAACTTATTGCTTCTGAAAACTATGTCAGTAATCAAGTGATGAAAGCTGCAGGTTCGGTGCTAACCAACAAGTATGCTGAAGGGCTTCCGGGAAAACGTTATTATGGTGGTTGTCAATGGGTAGATGAAATAGAAAACATTGCCATTAATCGTTTAAAAACTTTGTTTAACGCAGAATGGGCAAACGTACAGCCGCATTCTGGAGCACAAGCAAATGCAGCAGTTATGCTGGCTTGTTTGAATCCTGGAGATAAAATTTTAGGTTTCGATTTGAGTCATGGTGGCCATTTAACGCATGGTTCGCCTGTTAATTTTTCAGGTAAATTGTATTCACCTTCGTTTTATGGAGTTGAAAAAGAAACGGGTTTAATTGATTGGGATAAGGTTGCTAAAACTGCCAAAAAAGAGAAACCTAAAATGATTATTTGCGGAGCATCAGCTTACAGTCGCGATTGGGATTATGCACGTTTACGTGAGATTGCTGATAGCGTTGGAGCTTTGCTACTTGCAGATATTTCACATCCATCAGGATTAATTGCAAAAGGATTATTGAACGATCCTGTTCCGCACTGCCATATTATAACTACAACAACTCATAAAACTCTACGTGGTCCTCGTGGTGGAGTAATTATGATGGGAAAAGACTTTGAAAATCCATTTGGACATAAAACGCCAAAAGGAGAGTTAAGAATGATGTCGGCATTGTTAGATTCTGGCGTTTTTCCAGGAACGCAAGGTGGCCCATTAGAACATATTATTGCTGCAAAAGCAGTTGCTTTCCAAGAAGCGTTATCTGACGAGTACATGGATTACATAATTCGTGTTCAGAAAAATGCGCAAGTAATGGCGAAAGCATTCATGAAAAAAGGATACAACATTATTTCTGGAGGAACAGATAACCACTTGATGTTGATTGATTTAAGAGGAAAAGGTATCACAGGAAAAGAAGCAGAATTAGCATTAGGTAAAATAGATGTTACGGTAAATAAAAATATGGTTCCGTTCGATGATAAATCTCCTTTCGTTACTTCCGGTATCAGAGTGGGAACAGCAGCAATTACAACACGCGGTATTTCAGTAAAAGAAATTCCACAAATTGTTGATTGGATAGATTTTGCTGTTACAAATCATGCCGACGAGAAAAAATTGGCCAGCGTAAAGAAAAAAGTAAACAAATTGATGGAAGAATATCCTTTGTTTGCCTAATTTGATTCATTAAAAGTTCATAAAATATTTCAATATGATACGTGCTAACGACCCTAATTTACGCACTTGGGTGCCAATTCCTGAAAATTCGGATTTCCCAATCCAAAATTTACCACTGGGAATAATAAAAAGAGCTGAAGTGCATCATGTTGCCATGCGAATTGGAGACCATGTGTTAGATTTAGCGATACTAAATAAGAGTGGCTTATTGGGTGTAGATTTCGTAGATGAAGTATTTTTAAGCGATAGCATCAATCTTTGCATCAGTTTAGGAAAAGATATGATGCGCGATTTGCGTAACCGCGTTAGTCGTTTGTTAGATGATAAACATGACGATTTGCGTCAAGATGTTGATTTAAGAGAATCTTGTTTGTTTCACATAAGTAAAGTGGAGGTTTGCATGCCTATAAAAATTGGTAATTACACTGATTTTTATTCGAGTCGCGAACATGCATTTAATGTAGGTTCTATGTTTCGCGATCCAGCAAATGCATTGCCTCCCAATTGGTTACACATTCCAATTGGGTATCATGGCAGAGCTTCATCTATAGTATTAAGCGGCACGCCAATACATCGTCCGAAAGGACAAAGCAAGGCTCCCAATGAAGAGCTTCCTAGTTTTGGACCAAGCAAGCAATTGGATTTTGAATTGGAAATGGCTTTTGTAACCTGCAAATCCAATCCTTTGGGAACAACTATTTCTACTGATGAAGCGGAAGAATATATTTTCGGAATGGTATTGTTTAACGATTGGAGCGCACGTGATATTCAAAGCTGGGAATATGCTCCATTGGGCCCATTTTTAGGAAAAAACTTTGCTTCTACAATCAGTGCATGGGTAGTAAATTTAGATGCATTAAAACCATTTAGGGTAGAAGGTCCTGTTCAGGATCCTAAACCATTGCCATATTTGCATTTTAAAGACACACATAATTATGATATTGAATTGGAGGTTTTATTAGAATCTCCAAGATTTAATCCTAGCCGTATTTCACATTCTAATTATAAATACATGTATTGGAACATGGTGCAGCAATTAACGCATCATGCAAGTAATGGATGTAATATTCAAGTAGGCGATTTGTATGCATCAGGAACTATTAGCGGCCCAATTAAAGATAGCTTTGGTTCAATGCTGGAATTAACTTGGAGAGGCGCAGAGCCTATAAAAATGCCTGATGGAACTGAGCGTAAATTCGTAAACGACCACGACAAAATTTATATGCGCGGTTTTGCAAAAAATGAACAAGTTCGCATTGGTTTTGGTGAGTTGGTTACAGAAGTGCTTCCTGCTAAGTAAAAGTTCTACCTTTTTGACATTGTTTTTATTTCGTCAATAATTGCTCTTTCAGCTTGAGATTTTTTGGAAACTTCAATCATGTTTCCAGCGCCAATCCTGGTGAATTCTTCCAGCATTGCAAGTGCTTGCTCATCTTCCCCAAAACCAAGAACTGAAAGATTTATTTTTTCTGTTGTGCTGTTTGCGGCGTTAATAATCATTTTTCGGTCTTTACCAGATATTCTGAAAACACCATCTGTTGCTAGAATTACTTGATTATTTCCACCAGAAATAAATTCTCTTTTGGCATTTTCATAAGCTACTTGAATACCTCTACTTCCGGCAGTTACACCATCAGCCCGAAGTGTATCGATAACGGTTAGGACTTCTTTTTTCTGATTCCCATTCACGGTAGGAACAACCACTTTAACTTCTGTAGCATACGTTATAATGGTAATTTTATCTATCAACCTAACTGGGCCCATTAAAGTTGCAATTGATTTTTTTAATAGGGGCAATTTATCTGGCTCTTTCATAGAACCCGAAACATCAATTAAAATCACAATATTATTGGGCTTGTAGAGCGATTCACTTAATTCATCAGTTGTAGTAATTGTATTAGAAGGATTTGAAATCACGGAATCTTTAAAAACAATTGCTTCAATTTTTTCTTCCGACTTTATTTTAGCAGGTAATGCAGTGAGCGCAAATGTTTGTTCTTTTTGGTTATAAGAAATGTATTGTGAAATGGTTTTTGTTTCAAACCCTGGCGCAGAAATAAGCAGAATGTATGGCCCAATTGGAATGGAACTTTGTAACAAACCATTTAAGGTAGTATGTTCCATTTTTTGTTTTGTAAGTTGAGAAACATATAGAATACTGGCTTCTTTAATACTGGCGCCCGAAGCTGAATCAATAAATTTGGCGGAATGATCAGTAAACAATGGAATAATTGACGCGGCACCTCCAACACCAGATTTCGGGTCGAAACGCACACAATTGGCAAGTTCTGCTGATTGAAGTTTTTGCACTTCACCGGTTACACGTAATTCAGTTGTTGATTCACTAAAATTGGTAAACAATTCAATCTTCCCATTAATTTTCCCAGTGCTTAGAGGTCTTATTGAGATATTCAAATGGATGGTATCACCCTGAGGAATGATTTTTTTAGTAGTAGAAATTGTAAACTCTTTTGGAGCATTAGCTTTAAGTAAAACCAATGGCTTAGCTCCAAGATTAGTAATTACAGCATATGTTTGAATGATACCGGCCCGTTCTATTTTTCCAAAATCTAATGTTCGTTCAGGTTCAATAGTCCATTTTTGAGCATTGCCAATTGAATAACAACCAATAATCAAAAGAAGTGAAACAAAAAGATATCGCATTAATACTAAAACGTAAAAATTCAAATGAATTGCCTACAAACAAAAAAGCCCTGAAATTTCAGGGCTTTACATATGTTTTAATAGTTCGAATTAAATTTTAACTCTGCCATATTTATAAAACCTACCACTGATGTTATATAGCAACAAACTTTCTTCAGACTCTTGAATGAAAATTTTTGGAACCATAATCGTTTCTAAT
This sequence comes from Bacteroidota bacterium, assembly GCA_027490225.1. Lineage (GTDB taxonomy): Bacteria > Bacteroidota > Bacteroidia > M30B66 > M30B66 > JAIXYK01. The sequence goes on from JAIXYK010000059.1 coordinate 24,653, forward strand.
TCTTTGGCATTAAACAATTTTTTCGTTTTAGGTTTTGAGCCATCTAAAGGCACTGTTGTTTGGTAAGCAGTTGCTTTGTTTGTATTGGTCATTCTATCGTCTGGGTCATCGCGATTGGCATTGTAAATTAAAATAACCTCATTTTCGTTTGCAATACTGCAGAATGAGCAGTATAAACCTCCATCATTTATAGTAAGTTGATATTTTAGTACTTTCTGAACCCATTCATATTCACCTGTTTTATCCAGCATAATTACATACATGTCTTCGTAGTTATATCTGAAATCGTTATCATCATAAATGATATAATATTTCTCTGCGATAAGAATTGTTCTTCCATCTTTTAACGGAATAATTTTACGCATGTGAAAGTTCTTTAATTCATCAGTTTTCTTTGCTTTTTTCTCACCAACTGCAGCAACAATAAAATCTTCTGTAAAAGCTGCTTCTGCTTCTTTTTGTTTGTTTGCGTTAGAGGTATTGATGCTTTGATAAAAGTAACCTTCAGCACTCGATTTATTTGTTCCTGAGAAAAATCCAGCAACTTGTAAATTATTATAATCGTCGAATTCGAAATTAATATCATTGGTGTATTTACCTTCTAATTTTACTGCAAACTCCTCAAGTTTTTTAGTAGAATTTAAATATGTAAACAAGGTATACTCAGCATCGGGGCCGTCTTTCTTTTTGTCTTCAGTTTCTTTCTTAAAAAGAGCTGCAAGGTCACCAGTGTTAGATAGTTTTAACTTTTCTAATTTTACGTTTTTCTCAGTAATTGGCAAATCAAATCTTTCTTTTGAGATTTCTTCTGCTTTTTCATTGAAGAGTTGAATTTCAATTGACTTTGTTCCTGTTGTATTCTTAGGAAACTCAAGTTCGGCATTTATAATTGCCATTTTTTTATTATCAGGAGAAAGTAAAACTCTAAAAGAATTATCTCTTAAACCCTTGTTATATTTATTTGTAGTGGTATATGAAGAAATAACAGTTGGGCTTTTATTAATATCACCATCATCAGTAATGGTATGGTATTGCAATATATTTTCAGACTTTCCTTCATCGAATTTATAAGAAATGGCAAAAAGCTGGTTCCCTAACATTCCAAATTTCACGAAATCGAAAATGTCTTTTTTTGCATTAAACTCCACATCTAATTCTTTGGAAGATATTTGCTTCAAATTTTGATCGTATTTCTCAAAGAAATAATGACAATTATCGGTATAATAAATCTTTTCTTCGTTAAAAGGGGCATCATTGCTAAATTTTGAGAAACCCAAAATCATTGCACCCATAGTTGCCTTACCGTCTGAACGAAACAGGTTCATATAGATGCTGTTTCCATAACCAGTTACACGAACTACATAAAAAATCCCGTCTTTTATTCCTAACAAAACAGGTTTATTATTTCTTGCGTTACTTTCGTATTCTTGACCCATCTGCACTTTTTGTGAAAAAGCAACTTGAGGCGCAAGGGCAATTACCATAAATAGAAAAGCAATTTTCTGGATTAGTTTCATCATTTTATTTAAATTTTTTTGGCGAAAATAAATATTTTATTGCATCAATAAACTTAATGTCAATTTTAAGGCAATATTATTTTTTAAAGTAGGCGAGGTATATGGTCCGTATCTATAAAATGCTGAAATTCCATAGCCTCCAGAGCTGAAGGTTATTAAATTGTTAATTTGAAATCCCGCTTCAAAGAAACCTTTATTGGGTATTTTAAAATCTATGAATTGATGGTTGTTTGGGTTTTTTAAGCTTCCAAATAATATATTGTGGGCCAATACAAATTCTGGTTTGAAATCTTCAATTTTAAACAAAGCACCTAAATTATGCCTAAAGAAAATCGCGAAATACCTATCACTTAGAAATTCATTCATGAGCATAGTTTCAAAATTATTATCACCAGCTAAACGCAAATTTGCTTTTCCTCCTCTAAAATTACCTCTTCCGTTAAAAAGTCTTGAATAAGGAATTAAGCCATCGCTTGCTCCTCCATTTATATGCAAAAAGCTTGTTCCGATTCTTCTCCACTTTTTGAATCCTTCTATTCTGGCGTCGAGTCTTGTATAATTAAATTTTCCATTTTGTAATAAATCATTTCCTCGCGTGAGTTGAAGTCTTAAAACCGGGAACTTGGAACCTAGTGAAATGCGCAAGTTTCCGTTTCTATAAAACTGCTCTTTCCAAGCTATTTTTACAGCAAGTCCACTTTCTAACCAGCTAAATCGGGTATCTTCCGGCAAGTTCAAAAATGAATACTGGTATTGTGGCGCCACATGTCTTTGTCTTACAAATAAGTCAGTATTGATGTATTTCAACATTCGAAATCCGAGGCTGCTTTCTGTAATCTCTTCGAAATCCATGTTGCGCACAATCAGCTTTCTAACCAATTCCATTCTTTGTGGTCTTCTGTCATTGTTTATGAGTGTTCCACCTGCTTCATTTACATCGTATGAATAGCTGAAATTCAACATAACATCATGCTTCGATTCAATTAACCAATGACCTTCTGCACCATATTTCCAACGGTAATCTTTAAATCCATAACCGAAATGTCCTCCAATGGAGAAGTGTTTAGATAAGCGACTATTGGTAAGTCCTCCAGCACCCAACCGAAAACCTTCATGTAAATTGTAAGAAAATATTCTGTTAATGTCTAAATCGAACCAACGTATTGGAATGTAGCCCTTTAGAACAGATTCGAATGCTTTCAATTTGAAATTTAGTCCTTCTGCCTTCGAAAGACTATCTAACATGCGATAAGTGCGTTGTTCTCTTTCAGATAAATGGTCTATCCTTACTTCTTCCCAAAATAATTCATCTTTTTTGCTCGATTCTTTTTCAACATCTAAAACAGATTCATCTATTTCCTTGCTTTTAACTTCGGGCTCAAAAGTTACATTTTCTATGTAGGTGCGGCTTTCGCCTATCAATTTATATCCAGGAAGTTTTACTGTTAAGAAATTTAAATCTGTATTAATCTGTTCGGTAAACCATTGTCCATTTGGCAACCGCTTGTATTGTTGTTGTAAACGAATTGAAATAGCGCCATCATTATTTACAGGTGAGGCCTGCACATTTTGTAATGCATAATCGGGTGCAGAAATATATAAAATGCCTTCGAGTGCATCGAATATTTTTTGTTTTTTAGGTTTGAATGTGATTACGTAAACGGAATCATTGCCATTAAATACAGTATCTAATAAACTAAAGGAGTATAGTTCTTCACTATTTTTACTGATAGGATTGAGATACGTTTTGCCTGAAATATCCAATATTGGCTCATACAGAGAAAATGGCTGATATTTTAGCGCCATCATAAAGAAAGAAGCCTCTTTTATACCAGAAATTTTAGAAGCCACTACTTTTTCCTTTGCATTGCCATTTCTTGAAATCCGTTTATTGAAAGATTCAATTAGAAATAGATGTTGTTCGTTGAATAAGGAATCGAATGTTTTTTTTCTATTTAACTCTTCAACAAGCTTTGGTTGAAAGGCGGAGTCTGGTTTTCCTGTCAATAGCAGTTTATTGTAAACATCACAACGATATGATGGAATTTGCGCAGGATTGTGTTTGTCTCTGTTTTTCCAAACGTTTTTAATAATTCTATTTGCAGGGTTTTCTCCAGCTAATATTTCAACTTCTTTTAATGCAAAATCATTTGCAGTTAGGAAAATGGGATATTCTTCAGTTTTTACTTCTTCAATTTCTATTATTTGAGCTGCATAACCAATATAAGAAACAGCTAATTGACAAGGAATTTGAGGTAATTTAATATTAAATTTTCCGTCTATATCGCTCATTGCAGCAACAGTTGGAGCGTTCTTTACACAAATACTTACAAAAGCCAGTGGTTTTTTAGTTGCTTCGTCTTTTACGATGCCTTTAAACTCAAGCTGTGCAAAGACTGAAATAGTTGTGAATGAAAATAAAATTAGAAACAGAAGTGCACGCATGGACTGCAAATATAACAGGAAGTTGCTTCAACACTTTGCTTGAATTAAAACTTGAATTGTTTAGTTTTGTAAGTTCAGATGCAGTTTTTCAACTCCCGAAATATTTTACTTTTTATTGGTGCCATATGCTTAATGGTTGCAGCATATTTTCAATTCACCAATGCACAAAGTTTTCATGCTCCTGAGCAAGCGGAGCGGTTCGAGAAATTGTTAAATCAAAGAATTGCAGCCATTGATATTGCTTACGAAAAAGATGTAGCAAAGAAGTGCAAATCGTTTATTGATTATCCTAGTTTTCCTGATAAAATAGATGCGCTTTTTCAAAAGGAAGGTGTCGCATTTTTTGTTTACGACAATACGAAACTCTTGTTTTGGAGTGACAATGCAGTTCCTGTTGATTATGAAACAGTAAAAGAATTTCCAGACTCAATTTTATGGAAACTAAAAAACGGTTGGTACGTTGCAAAAAGATTTAAAAAAGATAGTTGCTTTGTTTTGGGCTTGGCACTCATCAAAAAAGAATTTTCATATCATAACGATTATTTAAATGATGGTTTTTGGGGAAATGATGTTAATTCATTACAAACTGCTTTAAGCGTCGCTGCATGTGAATCTTGTATTCGAATAAATTCTTCAGACAATAAAATTAGGAGTTACTTAACGATTAACGAGCATCCTCCAAATGAAATTATAAGTAGTAATATCAGTATTTTTTTAAGCATAATTGGAATTTTATTTATTTTAATTGGAATTCATTTTATTATAATTAAAAAAAGAAAACGAGTTATTATTTATTGGTTGTTTTTTTTATTGCTATTACGCTCAATTGGGTTTTATTTTAAATTACCTGTTTCTATTTATGAATTAAAGATATTTAGTCCTGAAGAGTATGCAGCATCTGACTTACTTCCTACATTGGGAGATTTGTTATTGAATAGTTTATTTTTATTATATAGTTTATTTTTAATTAGAAATTATATTTCCATTCCATCTTTTATTTCAAACTGGAAATTATTTAATAAAAGACTAACATTAGGAGTTATTCTCACTGTTTTATTTATTGCAAGTTATTTTTGCTATTCTACACTTAAAGGTTTAATAATAAATTCAAGTATATCTTTTGATATTAATGACTTTGTTGGACTTAGTATTAGCAGCTATGTTTGCTTCTTTATTTTCGGAATAATATTTTCAATTTATTTTATTCTTTTAGATTTTAGTTTTCACGTGTTTAGAAAACTTTTTTCAGTGGAAAATTTAAATTTTGTGTTTAAATATTCTTATGGATATATTATTACAATTCTTGCAGTCTTTTCTATTTTAGGAACTTATATTTTAAATACCGCCACTTCTGAAAGAGAGCTTGAAAAACGAAAATTATTAGCAGTAAAAATATCAGCAGAAAGAGACCCAATTGCAGAGAGTTTATTTTTAGAAACGGAGAATAAATTACTAAATGATACCTTATTAAAAAGTTATTTGCGCCCCTCAACTTTGGCTACAAATCAAGTGCGCGATTTAGCACAATTGTATTTTAATGGTTACTGGGAAAAATACAGTATTTCAGTAAATGTTTTTGGAACAGATGAATGTCCAATGACGGCTTTGTACACTGCATCTGTAAGTGATCCGCTGGTTTTTGATAGGTTAATAGATTCAATTGGAATTCCAACTTTAAGTGATAAGTTTTTCTTCCTCGACAATGGTTCCGGGAGAATTAGTTACCTGGCACGATTGCAAATTAAAGCCTTAGAAATAGATTCATTGCCACTCGGAACTTTATACATTCAGTTTCAAAGTCGCTATACACCTGAAGAAATAGGTTACCCTGAATTGTTGCTCGATAAAATGGTAAGAACAAATACCGATTTATCTAATTATAGTTATGCAAGGTATACCAAGAATAAACTGGTGAGTCATTATGGTACATTTCCATACGAATTAAGTGATTTGCATTTTCAAGACGATACTAAAGAGCCTTTTAAAATTTACAATCGCGGAGGCTTCTCGCATCTTGTGCATTATGTTGGAAATGGCTCACTGGTTGTGCTAAGTTTGCCTGAAAAGGGCATTTTGGGAATACTTACACCTTTTTCTTATTTTATGTTATTCTTGGGTTTATTTGCAATAAGTCCTTTTTTATATCAGTTTTTATTTAATAAAAATAGACAATATAAATTCAGTTTTAAAAGACGCATTCAACTCTCAATAATATTTATATTATTTACATCTTTATTATTAATTGGAATTGGGACTATATTTTATATTGTTTCAAATAATACCAAAAAGAATTACCACAGCATAAGCGAAAAAATCCATTCTTTATTAGTTGAGATTGAGTATTTATTTGCAAAAGACAATCAGCTTTCCACAGCAAAATCAGATGATATTAGTTATGCTTTAACAAAACAGGCAAATGTATTTTTTGCAGATATTAATTTATTTGATTTAGATGGTCAATTATATGCTTCCTCACGCACTAAAATATTTGAGGAAGGTTTGATAGCTAAGAAAATGAATCCTGATGCATTTTATCATTTAGCGATTGATAAAACCACTGAATATATACATGAAGAACATATTGGCGATTTAAGTTATTTGTCGGCTTATGTGCCAATGAGAAATTCAGATAATCAGGTTATTGGCTATTTAAACTTGCCTTATTTCGCAAAACAAAATGAATTAAAAAGAGAAATATTTACGTTTGTTGTTGCTGTAATTAATATTTATGTTTTATTAATTGTATTGGTTTTAATTGCTGCAATATTTTTATCGAATACAGTAACAGAACCTTTGAGATTAATTCAAGAAAGGTTAGGGAATATTCAATTAGGCAGAAAGAATGAGCAAATTGCCTGGAAAGGAAACGACGAAATTGCAGAATTAATTAATGAATACAATCGCATGGTGAGCGAATTGGCCGAAAGTGCCGAAAAGCTTGCCCGTTCGGAAAGAGAAAGTGCATGGCGGGAAATGGCGAAACAAGTAGCGCACGAAATTAAAAATCCATTAACGCCCATGAAGTTGAGCACACAACTATTAAAGCGCGCTTGGGACGATAAAGCACCTGGTTTTGAAAACCGTTTAGAGCGATTCACTCAAGCCCTGGTAGAACAAATTGATACGCTGAGCCACATAGCAACTGAGTTCTCTAATTTTGCACAAATGCCAAAAATGACAAACGAAAAGGTTGATTTGGTAAATTTATTAGCAGGTGAAAGCGATTTTCATGCTGCCATGCGCGAAAACCTGGAAGTGAGATTTGTAAATGAATTAAGCAATGGGCCACATTTCGTGTATAGCGACAAAGAGCAATTGATGCGTGTTATGAATAACTTGATTAGAAATGCCATGCAAGCAATTCCTGCAGAGCGGGAAGGATTGATATTGTTGAAATTATCTGGAAATGAAAGTGAATACTGTATTGAAGTAAAAGACAATGGAAATGGAATTGAACCCGAAATACAGGAAAAAATATTCAGACCAAATTTTACTACAAAGCAGAGCGGAATGGGCTTGGGATTGGCATTGGTTAAAAGTATAATTGAAAGCTCTAAAGGAACTATTAGTTTTGAAACCAGTGAAGGAAATGGCAGCAGCTTTTTTGTTACTTTGCCGCACTTTTCAGATTCCAACATTTTTTAATATTCAATTGAATGCCTCTTTATTTTCATGGTGATGCACCGCTTAAGTTTCAACACCAATATCTTGTAACACGAGATTATATTATTCCATTTATAGATGTGGAGTTTTTGGTTAAAGCAGGAATGCAAGTCTTGGAAATAGGCTGCGGGGAAGGTGGTGTGTTAAAAGCTTTTGCTGAACGTGGTTGCATTTGCACTGGAATGGATTTATCAGAATCTAAAATAGAACATGGTAAGGAATTATTGAAAGAGGAAGTTAATGCTGGATTGATGCATCTTTTTTGTGCGAATATTTACGATCAGGCAACAATGGATAAGTTTCGCGGGCAATTTGATTTGATTGTACTAAAAGATACTATTGAACATATTCCCGACCAAGAGAAAGTAATGGCGCATTTGCCCGTATTTTTAAAAGAAGGAGGTAAGATGTTCTTTGCATTTCCTCCCTGGAGAATGCCATTTGGCGGACACCAGCAAACTGCTGTTACAAAAAAAGGGAAACGACCATGGATGCATTTATTGTCGCGCGCTGGTTACGAGAAATATTTACGCAATGCCGGCGAATCACAAGGAACGATAGATTCTTTAATGGAAATACATGACACCAAAATTTCTATTGGACGATTCGAAAAAATTCTAAATAGCAATAATTACAAGGTTGTTAGAAAGAGATTTTATTTAATAAATCCGATTTACCGATTTAAATTCAAACTCACACCACGCGAACAATTCCCAATTTTAAAAAGCATTCCTTGGTTACGCGATTTTTATACCACTACCAGTTATTATTTGTTGGGAAGGTAATTTCTCACCAATAATGCTTCTGCCAGCGATTGAGCCAAGTACCTTGTACAGGCGAAAGCGCGGCGCCCCGAAACGAGCACTTGATTTATTGGAGAGTGCTAAAGAGGGGCGGGCAGCCTAATTATAATTTATCTAGATGGTCCTTTCCTAATGGCTTGTTGAGGAAAGAGTAAACACCTCTTACACCCATGGCTCTTTTTTGGTCTACCGGATTGAGTGAGCTGGTTAGGAAAACAATTTTTACTTTGCCATAAACCTTTGGTGCAATTTTTTGGAATTCTTCAGCAAATTGAAACCCGTCCATGATTGGCATGTTGATATCGAGGAAAATAATTTCGGGAATTAATTCGTCTGGAAGGTGCGCTCTTTCGAAGTTCATTAAAAATTCCAGGGCACTTTTACTGCTGGTGTGCACATAAATTCGCTCTGCAAAATTGCAGCCCTCAACCATTTTTTGATTAATGAAATTGTCGATTTCACTATCATCAATCAACATTGCTGTTTCGTATTTAGCTTTTGGTTTTTTTATAGACATGCTCAAAAAATGGGTACTTGTTTAAGTGGTTAAATGTAACTGATTTTTTGATGTTATATGAAAAGCAATTATTTTAAACATTTAACAGATTTGTTATTTATTAAAATGCTGAATATTAGGTTTATGAATATGTTTTGCACAATTTGAATGCATTTAAAAGAATACGCGCACCTGCACTCCACCAACATGAATTGTTTTAACATTTGGCGATTTTCTACCATCGTAATTCACATTTATTTGCATGTTGTTAGACAAAGTGCGCTGGTAACTAAGTCCCCAGGTTAAGTTTTGGCCGGTGCGCAAACCCTCTAACATTTCAAAAGCAATAGGCGTATTTTCTTGTCCATCATATTGAATTACAATGAGGTTGAAATTTGCTTGGAAACTTCCTTTTGCTGCTACGTTATATTTTAAGTCGATACCTGCAGTGTTGCTTGTAGTTTTTTCGCCACCAAGTGCTACTGCATTTTGCTTTTCGCTGTTCTTATAGCTCAATGTTAATCTAAACGTAGCGCTTGGCTGATAGGATATTTTGGGTTCTAGTTCCACATATCGAATAGAAAAATCTCTAGCGTTGAAAAACTGAATGGTGCTGGATTTTTTTCCGTTTCGAGTTTCCGCGTTAAATGTGAATTTTGTACCCGGACTCCAACGCAGGCGAAGGTTGTAAAAACTATTGTTTCGCGCTTCTAAACCGTTGTTAAGTAATGCTTTGGAGCCTACTTGTTGCTGGTTGATATCAAAGCCGAACTTGGGGGCACTTCTGTTAAAGAAAAGCGTGTTTCTAACTGATTGGTTCAGCGTAATAAGGTTTGTATCGTTAATACCTGTTGTAAACGGATTGTATGCTTCCCAAACATTTTGATTGGTTGTGCGGCCATCGACCCTGTAAGCGCTTTGAGTAGAAAAGCGGGCAAGAAATTTTAACAGTTTTTTTCCCTTGCTCCAGCTTTGTGGCGCTTTGAGGTTTAAAATCTGGTTAAATTGATTGGAATAAACGCGGATGAAATCTGTAGTTGGCGTAAATACACGAATGAATCTTGCCTGGTCAGGGAAAGCTGCAATTTCAAATTCATTTAATTCTTTAATTCCATTGCTATTGTAGTCAATCCAGGAATAAACACCTTGGCCTGGCTGTACTTCCAAGTAACTAAACTGCTTGCGGGTTTCTAATCCGCTACCTACCTCGAAAAATGTTGTGGAAGAAATAGAATTTTTAAGAGCTCTGATGCTTAGCTCAATTCTGTTTACTAGGGTTTGTTCTGGTTTTTGGGCAGTAAGCAAACTATCACGAATTTTTAAACTTCGAAAAGATGTGATAGAACGAAACTGAACATTTTCGTTGGTGCTTAAATCGAGACTAAAGCCATAGTTTTCGGCCCAGGCATATTGTTTTAAAGCGCGGTTGCTTAAACCATCGTCGGTGCGGACGCGGTAAAAAAGATTGAATTTACGTTTCGCAGTGTCCACATTTTGCAGAAATACTTGTCGGTCGAAAAAGCTATAAGCACCAATTTTTAAGGTGTCTTGCTGCGCATCGCTTAGTAGGTTTTGCTCAAATTCGTCTTTATAGCCTAATTGAAACCAGCTGATGTTTTTAGTAAAAGTGGTTCTGTGCCGGTAAAATTGCGTATTTGAAACATCGCCTTTCGATTGGGTGTAGCTTCCAATATAGTTCAGGCCAAAACCAAACCTTTTAACATCTGTGGTTAAGCTATGTTGATTGGCATTGAGGGCGGAACCCTTGCTGAAAGCTGTAAATAAGTAATTAACGGTGCCAATATCGTTTCGGCGTAAATTCAAATTTAAACGAGGAATATATTCTGAGGCTGGTTGATTAATCACTTGTTGTAAGTTCCAGTCACGGTCGAATTCTACGTTTCGAAAGCGTTCTATGGGTGAAAAATGTTTATCAATTTGCTCATAGCTAGCAGTAGTTACCAATCTCCAAGGCATGGAATCTTTCCCAAAATCTAATGTATGATCGGCGGCAATTCTAAAGGCATAACCTTGGTCGTCGCTATTATCTAAAGAAGAAAAAGTGTTGAGGTCGAGCTTGGAATATGCAACCTCTGAAACCATTTTAAATTTTTTTGAAAATCTATATTCGGTGCCCAAAGTGGCGATTTGCTTTTGAGTAGCAGGAATCAATTGAATTTTGGGTTCAAAGCTACCTTGTGGAATTCCATCAATTGGCGCCACCCATTGAAAGACGCGTCCGTTAGCAGCGCTATTGGCTTGGATATAATTTCCTTTTTTAGCACCAACACTGGTAAATGTTGCTTTGTAAATGGCGAATGTGTCGTTGGTGGAATAAATAAGAATATTGGGGTACAACACATTATTTACTGTAGTATCAATTTTTTGGTAAAGAATGAGGTCTTTTGAAAAGGCAACGGTATCAACTGCATCTATGAGTGCATCTGTTAAATTATCGCCGGCATTGATTAAGATGTCTTTTTGAGGCTGCGTGAGTTTTTGTTGTAGCGGCTGGTTGCGACTGTCTTGCTCAGAATACACGTTGAGTTTGTAGGTAAACTTACCTTGTTCTATTTCGTTGTTGAAATACAAGAGACTGCGGGCGTAATTTCTATCAGAATATTCGAACTCCACAAAAATGCGTAAATCTTTGGTAATGAGTGTTCTGGAAGTGAAGGTGACTTCGGCAGCATTGTAATCTATGATGTAATCGTTTTCTTGTCCGCGTTTAAGCAAACGGCCATCTATGTAAACTTTTTCGGAACCAGAAAGGATGATGATAAACTGCTCATTATTTGTTCCGCGCAAACGATAAGGACCTTGGTTGCCTTCAATCCCTTGAATTTGGTTTCTGTTGAAACGACCTCTTGCTACTGCGGCGCTGGCTCCACCTTTAATTGTTGCAAGCGGTTTATTAGCATTTGGAAGAATTCTCACTTTTTGAACTGTGTTAAAACTTCCGCCTTGCAAGCGTTTATTGAAGTTCATGAAATATGATTCAGGACGAGTAATCTGAAAATCGCCTACAATCAACTTCGATTTTTCGTTGTTTAATTGAATGTACACACGGTCAAAATCTTGCAATTGTTGGGTATTTCCATCAGGTTGAATGGGAATGTTATCGTCGGTAATGGCGGCACTTATGTCGATGTCTTGCGATAACTTCCCAGATAACTGCAGGTTGAGGGTAGAATTTACAGAAAGGTCTTGGTTATTGCCCAAAGAAAGTCCACGCGAAATGGAGCCCGATTTATTTAAGCCATCGAACTTCAGGAGATTCTCAGAGTTTTTGGAAGGCGTAAAAACGAAAGGATTAAAAATTCCGCGTTGCTCAGCAGTAGAGTAGGAGCGGGCCTTGTTGCGATAAACGGTAGAAAAGTTGAGTGGAAAAACCCGATAAGTAATGCTGATGGAATCATTTTTTGTCGGAGCATTTTTATTTTTCTTCACAAATATTCCTTGTAGTGGAAGGAATTGATAAGCGCTTGTATCGTTATTTTCTCCGTTGAATTTGAAAGAAGTAACATCTATGCTAAGTGTATCAATACGAACGGTATCAGCATTCAATACAATTTTTTTGCTCCTTAAGTTAGAAGCTGACTGCCCTAAACTCCAAAGCGGCAGCAACAAAAAGCACGTAAATAGGAGTAGTAAGCGCTGCACGATAGGCAATTGTGCGAAGATAGGAGATTGGCAATAGATAATTATCTTCGCAGCTCTAATTTAATAAATCATGAAATTGAATTTGCTTACAACGACATTGTGTTGTTTTTATTTTTTAACAGCTACTGCGCAACTTACACCAGAAAAATTGCAAGAAGTTGGCCGTGTGAGTGGCATAGGAATTACCGTAGACGGCAAAAATGTTGTCTACAGTGTTTCAGTTCCAAATGTTGAAGAGAATAAAAGCAAACGCAATTTGTTCTCAATTCCGCTGGCAGGTGGAGCGGCTGTTAAAATAGACAGCGTAGGAAATCTCATAAAAAACAGATTAATAAGTGCTGATGGTTTATACCAATTGAGCACCCAAGAAGTAAAAGTTAAAAAAGTGTTGGGAACAGATTTGTACCCAAATTATCCAAAAAACTCAGCCCAGGTTTACGACGACCTGCACTACAGGCATTGGGATAAATGGGAAGATGGTAGTTTTAATCATGTGTTTTTGCACAAAATTGTAAATGGAAAACCTGATAAAGGAATTGATTTAATGCCGAATGAACCTTACGATTGTCCAACATTACCGATGGGCGACGAGAACGATTTTACATTCAGCGCCGATGGTAAATCTGTTGTATATGTGTGCAAAAAGAAATTTGGAACAGCCTACGCAATTAGCACCAACACAGAATTATACAGTTATGACATAGCCACACAAAAAACAACGGTGCTTACAAAAGGTGCTGGTTATGATGTTGATCCTGCATTTTCTTCAACAGGAAATCTTGCATGGCTAAGCATGAAGCGCGATGGTTTTGAGGCAGATAAAAACGACATTATTGTGAGTGGAAAAGCTGGCGAAATGAACCTTACTGCTTCTTGGGATGGAACTGTTGCTTCATTTTTATGGGCTGCTGATGGTAAGAAGATTTATTTCATAGCTGCAGTTGATGGCACTTTACAATTGTTTGAAGTAGATTATCCAGGAACGAGTAAAAAAGCTCCAGTAGTTGTTCAACTTACCAGCGGAGAATTTGATGTTTCATCTATTATAGGTCAATCGGGAAATACCTTGGTGGTTAGCAGAAACGATATGAACCGCGCTCCTGAATTATATACTTACGATATTGCTAAAAAGGTGTTGACGCAACTTACCAAAGCGAACGATAATTTTTACGCAAAAATCCCTAAAAGCAAAATCGAAAAACGTTACGTTGACACCAAAGACGGCAAGAAAATGCTTGTTTGGGTAGTGTATCCACCAAATTTTGATCCTTCAAGAAAATACCCAACATTGTTGTATTGTCAGGGTGGGCCGCAAAGCGCGCTTACGCAGATTTATTCTTTCCGTTGGAACTTCCAGTTAATGGCTGCCAATGGATATATTGTGGTGGCGCCCAACAGACGCGGTATGCCGGGCCACGGAGTTGAATGGAACGAGCAAATAAGCAAAGATTGGGGCGGAATGGTAATGATTGACTATCTCCTTGCAATAGATAACATGGCAAAAGAGCCATTTGTAGACAAAGATAGATTAGGCGCAGTTGGTGCAAGTTATGGTGGCTATTCAGTATTTTATTTGGCAGGCATTCACCAAAAAAGATTCAAAACGTTTATAGCGCATGCAGGTGTTTTTAACCTTAAAAGCATGTATGGAACTACCGAAGAAGTTTTCTTCCCTAACTTCGATTGGAATGGCGCTTATTGGGAAAAAGATAATGTTATTGCACAAAGAACTTATTCGGAATTTAATCCTATAGAAAAAGTGGGCGAATGGAATACTCCAATGCTTATTACACATGGCGGAAAAGATTACCGTGTTCCTGAAGGACAAGGTTTTGAAGCTTTTCAGGCTTTGCAGCTTCGTGGAATTAGGAGTAGATTTCTTTACTTACCCGATGAAAACCACTGGATTTTAAAACCTCAAAATGCATTGGTGTGGCAGAAAGAATTTTATAGGTGGTTAAAAGAGACCTTGTAGCTCAAAATCCTTACTTTTGCGCGAATGATAAAATCAATGACAGGTTTTGGAAAAGGTGCAGCCACTATTGCAGACAGGCTTGTAACCATTGATGTGCGCGCACTCAATTCCAAACAACTCGACCTTAACCTTAAATTACCTTCCGTTTTTAGAGAAAAAGAAGGTGAGATTCGAGCCGAGATTACTAAAGTACTAGAGCGCGGAAAAGTGGATGTTTTTATCAATATCAAAGCTAAAATCGGGACAACAGAAAGTACATTTAACAAAGAACTTATAAAATCACGCTTTTCAGAACTCAAAGCCTTGGCAGCAGAATTAGGCAGTAACGAAACAGATTTCCTTCGTTTAGCCATGCAGCTTCCGCTCGATAATCAAGAAGAAGAAGAAACTCTAGCAGATGCCGATTGGAAAGCATTCCTACGCTCGTTGCAAGCAGCATTAAATCAACTCAATGATTTTCGCAAAGACGAAGGCAAAGGCTTAGAAACCGAAGTGTTGCAAAGAGTCAATAACATTCAACTATTATTAACTACAATCGCCACCTTCGAAAACGAACGCGTCGCTCACATTAAAACAAAGCTAAACGCCAAACTGGCCGAACTCAGCGTTCCCGCCATGGACAATAACCGTTTAGAAGAAGAGTTAATCTACTACATAGAAAAACTCGATATTTCTGAAGAAAAACAAAGATTAACAGCACATTGCAATTACTTTATCGAAACTGCAAAAGAAGAAACTGCAAGTGGTCGGAAACTTGGTTTCATTACCCAAGAAATGGGTCGAGAAATCAATACCATAGGCTCCAAAGCCAACCACGCCGAAATGCAGAAAAAAGTGGTGTTAATGAAAGATGAATTAGAAAAAATTAAAGAACAACTCAATAATATCCTGTGAGCGGAAAATTAATCATAATATGTGCACCAAGCGGGGCGGGCAAAACCACCATCGTTCGTCATATTTTGGAAAATATTCCGGGCATAGAATTTTCTGTTTCCGCTACCAATCGTGCACAACGTCACAATGAAGTAAATGGGGTAGATTATTATTTTATCGACACCGAATCATTTACCCGAAAAATTGCAGGCGACGAATTCCTTGAATGGGAAGAAGTGTATCCAGGAACATTTTACGGAACTCTCAAAAATGAAATAGACCGAATCTGGAACCGTGGAAACCATGTAATTTTCGATGTAGATGTTGAAGGTGGACTCAACATTAAAAGACATTTCGGCGAAAGAGCATTATTGGTTTTTGTGCGTCCGCCATCAATAGAAGTATTAAAAGAGCGCCTTTTGGCCCGCGCTACTGAAACCGAGAAAAGCTACAACACCCGCGTAGCAAAAGCCGAACGCGAAATGGAATTCGAAAAGTTTGCAGATTATGTCCTCATCAACGATCAATTGCAACAAACACTTCCCGAAGCCATTAAGATGACAGAGAATTTTCTTTTTAAAGAAGTTTAAATGCATATCGGGCTTTATTTTGGTTCTTTCAATCCCATTCACAACGGGCATTTGGCAGTTGCTGGTTACATGGCACAATTCACCGCACTCAACCAGGTTTGGTTAGTTGTTTCGCCTCAAAATCCATTAAAAGAAAAGCAAAGTTTACTCAAAGACCACCACCGTTATGCCATGGTGCAGCGTGCTTTAGAGTCATACTCATACTTGCGTGTAAGCGATATTGAGTTCCACTTGCCTGTGCCTTCATACACCATCAATACCCTTGTTGCACTGCAAGAAAAATATCCGCAACACCAGTTTTCCCTCATCATGGGCAGCGATAATCTGCAATCTCTGCACAAATGGAAAAACTTCGACGCCATTTTAGAACACCACCATATTTTCGTGTATCCACGTAAAGGCAGCGATGGCGGCCAATTTCGCAATCATCCGCATGTAATCTGGGTGGCTGATGCGCCCGAAGTCGAAATCAGTTCAACCTTCATTCGCGAAGCCATCAAAAACAAAAAAAGTGCTCAGTTCTTAATGCCTCCCGAAGCTTGGCAATACGCAGATGAAATGCACTTTTACAAGTAGTAACATGTTTTGGGCGCTTCGCCGCTATTCAGTTTCCCAATCTCACATTTAGTTACATTCTGCAAATTCGTTTCAATGTTATTCAGCGAAGCGGCGTCCCGTCTTCGGCCATACTGCCCTCGTTCCTCAGGCGGTATTTGCCTCAGCCGGTAGCGCAAATTTCAAGTTCAATATAATCAGCTGTTTATATTTTGAAAAAATCCGTTACAATAATTTAGTAAACTAAGACTAACTCTTTCTTTTCTACGTTAATTTGTGCTTAACATTTTAAACATTCATGAAATTACTTTTTACTGCTTTTTGCTCATTCTTCCTATTGACCAATATTTCGGCACAAGCTCCTAAAGAAAAAGCCCTTCTTTGGAAAATATCTGGCAAACAATTAAAGTCGCCTTCTTATTTGTATGGAACTTACCATTTGTTATGTCCTGATGATTTGAAATTATCAGATAAGGTAAAAGATGCAGTTAAAGCTTCCAGTAAAGTATATTTAGAACTCGATTTTGACGACCCTGAAATGATGCAGAAAATGCAAGCCAATATGATTATGGAAGGTGACGCGTCTATTAATAATCTATTGCCAGATTCAACCTTTCAAAAAGCGAGTAAGTCTTTTTTGACTACTACAGGTATTTCTCTCGAAATGCTTTCGAAAATGAAACCAATTCTTCTGAGCGTAATGCTGTATCCATCACTTATGAAATGCGAATTGGCATCACCCGAACAATTGTTCTCCGCTATGGCAGCAGAACAAAATAAATCAGTTGAAGGTTTAGAAACTGTTGAAGAGCAAATGAAAGTAATGGACCAAATTCCTTATGCAGAGCAAGCCCAAATGCTGGTAGATTACCTTTTAGAACCAGAGAAATTTAGTAAGGAAACATTAGATATTCTTAAGCTATACAAAGAAGGCGATTTAGCTGCACTGGAAAAATCAATGAACGATCCTAATCAATCATACTCAAAATACTTAGAGGGAATGCTGCTTCAACGCAATCGAAACTGGATTCCAATCATTATAAAGCAATCTACGGAAAACCCAATCTTTATTGCTGTTGGTGCTGGTCACTTGGCCGGTGAAGAAGGTGTTATTTCTCTTTTAAGAAAACAAGGATATACTGTTTCTCCTTTATAAAATCGTATTTCAATTAAAGGCTTTTTGTTACCTGCTATTTACTACTTTTGCCCCGCTTTAATCGCATATTATATTAAATGGAAATTCTCATGATTACTGCTCAGTTAATACTGAGCCTCTCAATTTTAGTTATACTTCACGAATTAGGACATTTTATTCCGGCTAGACTTTTTAAAATACGTGTAGAGAAATTTTACCTTTTTTTCGACCCTTGGTTTTCTATTTTCAAAATTAAAAAGGGAGAAACAGAATATGGAATCGGTTGGTTGCCTCTGGGCGGTTATGTTAAAATCGCTGGTATGATCGACGAATCTATGGATAAAGAGCAAATGAAACAACCTGCTCAGCCATGGGAGTTTCGTGCTAAGCCAGCTTGGCAGCGCCTAATTGTTATGATTGGTGGTGTAACCGTAAATCTAATTTTGGGAATGTTTATTTATGCAATGGTGCTTTACGTTTGGGGCAAAGAGTTTTTACCCATGAAGAATGTCACCACAGGAATCATGGTTTCTGATAGTTTAATTTATAATGCAGGATTTAGAAATGGTGACCAGCTTTTAGAAGTAAATGGAATTGTTCCTGAAGACTTCAGAGATGCAAACTTAGCTTTATTACTAGAGACTTCTTCATTTGCAAAAGTTAAAAGAAACAACGAAATCATTAATATTCCAATTGCGCCTAATCTTGCTGAAGAAATAATTGAATTAAAACAACCTGTTGCTTTTTATGAAGCATTTCCTGCAGTAATTGCAGAAATGCCAGACACATCAGGAGCAAAAAAAGCTGGATTAAAGAAAGATGACCAGATTATAGCAATAAATCAACAGCCTGTTAATTGGTTTGCAGAACTTTCTGAAACTTTAAAACCATTAAGCGGAAAATCGGCCGATGTTACTGTTTTGCGCGGAACAGATTCAGTTACAGTAGTTTGCCAAATATCAAATGAAGGCAAAATTGGTTTTACACCTTATGGACCTGACAAATTCTTTAAAACCGAAATTAAAAGGTATTCATTTTTTGGTTCATTTCCTGCCGGTATTGAAGCTGGAGCTGAAACCTTAGGCAATTATGTAAAGCAATTTAAATTGGTGTTTACAAAAGCTGGAGCCAAGCAAGTAGGTGGTTTTGCTTCCATGGCAAAGCAATTTGATTCTGAATGGGACTGGAAAAAGTTTTGGGGTTTCACAGCTTTTCTTTCTATTGCATTGGCTTTTATGAATATTCTACCAATTCCAGCATTAGATGGTGGCCACGTTGTATTTCTAATTTATGAAATGATTACAGGAAAACAACCAAACGAAAAATTCCTCGAAAGGGCGCAATTAGTAGGAATGGTGTTGTTGTTGAGCTTGCTTTTATTTGCAAACGGAAACGATTTGTACAAATGGATTGTTAAGTTAATGGGCTAAAATATTATTAGCGCATTTCCCAAGTAACAATTAAATTTTCCCAAGCCAAGGAAATTTTCCCAGTTCCATTTTCAGCAACTACTTTGTAAGTTAATCGCTCAGTTGTTGTTGCTAATTTTTCTGGAGTTGCTTTAATACGCAAAGCATCTTTGCTTTCATCATATTTATAAGAACCCCATTGGTCAGGAACTGAGTTAAAAATAATGGTCCACTCTTTTTCGCTAGGAATAGTAAACAAAGCGTATTTTCCGGCCTTCAAAGCCTGCCCACCTACTTTTGTATCTCGGCTTACTTCAATTGTTGTAGCTTCATTTGCTCCTGAACGCCAAACCTTATCAAATGGAACTAGCTCTCCCCAAATTTTTCTACCTTTTACTGCAGGAGACCCATAAGCAATGCTAACTTTTAAATCGTTAATTGTGCCTTCTGCAATTTGAGGAGGACTTGGTCTGTCATCTTTCTTAGCCATAGAAACAGCACTTTTTTCTTTGGTTTCAGTTTTAGCAGTTTGTCCTTGAGCAACAGCGCTGATGCAAAATGTTGCTGTTACAAGTAAAATTCGAGTTGATATTAGAGAGATTTTCATAGTTTTTAAAATGGTTTTCAAATATACAATTTAAATTGTTTGAGCAGTTTTAACTTAATTTATTTAGAAGGCTTCAGAATTAACGGATTCCCAGCTTGTTGCAGAATTTGCTTTTTATCCATTAATTGCATTCTAAATCCATTGGTATTGTAAAGTTCAGATTGGTCGCTATAATGTGGTGCCATAAAATAGCCACTTTGTCCTGTAGGTAAAATGCTATAACTATGTTCAATATCAGCAAAGTCGATAATTCTTCGCATCGCCGGACCAAATTTAACCACGTTGTTTCCAGAAGAGTCAAGATTAAATCCTGTATTGTTAATTACTTCATTGCCACCATTAATTTCAAAAGGACCAACGTTAAAAAAGTAATTAAACGGCTTTCTTCTTCCAATAGGGTGCACATGCTCAACGGTATGCACTTTTTTCCATTTCCAATTTATCTCTTCTTTTCCAAATTGACTTTTCAATTCAGCTTTCATGTTAAACCATGCTTCTTTTACAATAACTGCTCTTATTTCTTCTTTGTCTGTATGCACATTATTCCACCATACAGAAGAATACTTGCTTATTAGTCCTGGATAAGAAGTCTTCATAAAGTGGGTATTCATGTAGTTATTAAAAAGCGTAGTTCCCAGCTCGTCTTCCATTGCACCTTTTAATATGTAATAAATCCAACGGTAATATATTACAGCGCCAATAGATTCTAGTCCATGCTCTCCTTCCCAGCTAGATAATCTATTTGCAGTTTCTGTTTTTAATTCAGAGGCTTCAATCGTTCCTAAAATTTGCAACAATCGCTTTGAGAAGTTTTCATAAGTGCTGCTTTTGCTGTTTGTAATGAGTTTTTTCATCTCATCTACATTCCAATCATTTTTTGATTCTAAATTGTTAACTATTTCAACTGCTCTGTTTTCTGGCACATAATACCCTGGATATAAGAATCCAAGTGAAACGCTATCAGGTTGTCCATTTGCAGAATATACAAAACCCGATGCTGGATTTTCAGCATGAGGATTTGATTCAAAAGGATACCAGCCTAAATGCTCATCTTGTCCATTTGCACCGTTTAAGAATCGCTTCGATTGCATGCCTTCTCTTCTTTTTACAAGCTTAGCACTTGCCCACCAAGCAATATTTCCATTATTATCACCATACATTACATTCAAACCAGGCGCGTCAACCATACTGGCTCCTAATTTTGCATCTGCCATACTTTTTGCATGGTTCATTGTATAGGTTGCTTCTAAATTTCTTGATGGAAATTTTAAGTATGACCACCAAATAGCAACATTTTGTTTTGTTTTTGGGAATGTTTCAAAAACACTATTGATTATGGGACCATGTGGAGATTCTGCCACTTTTAACTGAACCGAAATGGAATCTTTTACCTTTATTTCTTCATTTCTAAAAGTTAGAGGAGTCCAATTATTGTTATATTTTACATTGTCTCCTTCTCTTTCTTCGTAATAGAAATCCGCATCATCATTTTCAAACATTGTTAGACCATTTGCACAAAAATCATTGTGCCCCGTAAGCGCAAAAGGAAAACCTGCTAAGAAATTACCATAAAATCTAAATCCAGGATATTCTATATGTGCCTCATACCAAACAGAAGGCTGTGCATAGCCCATATGGGTGTCATTACAAAATAGCGTTTTTTTATTTTTTGTTTTGTTTGGCGCCAATACCCACGAATTTGAGCCTATCCAAGGAGAAACAGGGTATTTGTCTAAAATTAAATTTACTTCTTTAGAGAAATTTGCATTTTGTGCAATAACTGCAGCGTCTGTTTTATTTAAAATGCTTCCTTTTGGCCAACCTAAATTTAAATCTTCCATGTATTTAGCGCCAACCTTTTGTGTCATCGCTTCTATCATAGGGTCATGCCTGAAACCTTCTGCAAATCCTAACGACATATAACCAGAAATTAGGAAAATATCTTCTAACTTAAATGTCTCTTTTGGAATCCCTATTAAAGTAAATTCAATAGGCATTTTCCCATTTTCTATAAATAAATTAACTCCTTTTACATAAGCCAAAGCACTTTTTACAATTTCTGGTTTCCCATTTTTCAGGAATTCTTTGGCCGACCATTCAGCATGTTTATTTAGGCCAATTGTTCTAAAGAATTTATCTGTTTTTAACAAACTATTTCCCAAAACTTCAGACAACCTACCTGCAGCCAATCTTCTTATTAGTTCTAATTGAAAGAATCTGTCTTTAGCCACTGTATAACCTAGTGCAGTATATGCATCTGTTTCATTTTGAGCGTATATATGCGGAACCCCAAAAGAATCATAATACACTTCAACATTGTTATCTATGCCTTTTAGAGCAACCTCACCATCATATTGTGGTTGAAAAGAATTTAACCAAAACCAAATACCTATGCCTCCGGTAATTAAAATCAGGATGAGTGCAATAACTATTTTACGAATCATAATTTATTAAAAGAAAGGTGAAATTTACACAATCATTTCGTTGCAAAACTAGTCAACTGATAATGAATCTAAATCTCCTTCAATTACTAGAGAATAGAGCGATTGAAGGCTGTTTAAGCTATAATTTACCGTGTTGCTTAGGATAATTATTGAACTATGATCGCTTAAATTTCTTAAGAAATAAGTTCTGTACCCTCTCCACCAACCAGTGTGATACACAATTTTTTTGTTAGGATTAGATTGATTTATTCTCCATCCATACCCATAATTTCTCCAACCTTTTAGTTCCGGATTTGCAGGTATATAAGCCTTTTCAATATTCTTTAATGCAACAATTTTTCCACTGTACAGGGCCTGGTCCCAAAGAAATAGGTCTTCTACTGTTGAGAAAACGTTTTTATCTCCTGTAACTCCGTTAAAACAGTCATTGGGGGCTTTCCATCTTCCGTTTCTTTCATATCCAGTTAAGTTACCTGGCTGGATTGCCTTTTCGCATTTGCTATAAATACTGGTATTCTTCATTCCTAAAGGGTCAAAAAATGCCAATTTCATAAAATTGCTAAACCTCATTTTGGTTATATTTTCAACAATTGCAGATAGTACAGCATATCCAGTATTGCTGTAAGAATGTCTGGTATCGGGTTGAAAGTATAAATCTGGTGCATGTTTTTCAAGAAGCTTCATCATTTTTTGATTGCTCAATGGTTTTTCTTTATCGGGCCAAATTGGATCAACAAACCAGCGATAATCAGGCAAACCCGAACGATGAGCCAATAAATCCTGAATCTTTATATTTTTATAAGGAAACTTAGGGTAAAATCTTGTAACCAAATCAGAGAATTCAAGCAGCCCCTTTTCTTCTAATAATATGATAGCTGCAGATGTAAACTGCTTACTAACAGAAGCAAGTTGGTAAATACTACTAGTAGTTAAAGTGTCTTTGCTCTCTAAATTCGCATAACCAAAAGCTCCCTTGTAAATTATTTGGTCGTTTACAGAGATTAATACTGAGCCATTAAAACCAAAATTCTTTCTAAGTTTTAAAAATGTAGTTTCAAACGCAGGAATATTTTTACGGGCTTTTATCTTATCATATAAATAATTTAATTGCTTAGAAATAATTTCTTTATTTAAAAATATCTCAGCTTCATCACTAAAACAATTTAATGATGAAATAATAAATAAAAACGAAATTATTCGGCTTCTCACAATTATCCTTTATAAAGCAGAAAAATAATTGTTAAATTACTCGATTGGGTAGCTTTAATACTTAAGTTTTAAGTAAATAAATGTTAATAAATGTAATAATGAAAATTATTTTTTTGATAACAAATAATTGTTGACTTGGTCATTTACATTTTTCC
This sequence comes from Bacteroidota bacterium, assembly GCA_027490225.1. Taxonomy (GTDB): domain Bacteria; phylum Bacteroidota; class Bacteroidia; order M30B66; family M30B66; genus JAIXYK01. The sequence goes on from JAIXYK010000059.1 coordinate 48,192, forward strand.
TAATATTAAACCAGAATAAATTATAATCAGCCACATGATAATTTTTTAAATTAATAAAAATTCTTCCTGTAACCCTTGGTTCATTTATCCAAAGTATACCATCATTTACTTTAGCATTATTTATTTTCTTTACCACTTTATTATATTTCCAGGTAATACCACCTAAATTATTTTCTCTTCCAACTACCTTATTGTCAGTGGTCCAGCTTAAAGGATTTACGCATTGTGCATTTTTAAATCCAGCACTTTCATAATTTGGAGGAAAATAATTTACGGCATAAGTGCACCACGAATTAAAGCAATACGTAGCACCCGGATTGTTGCAAATTTTAATTTCTTTAAAATAATTTTCAGGCACAGGCATACCAATTAAATATGCAGTAACAAATTGTTTAATTAAATCAGTTCCTTCTATTTCTTCTTTAATTAATTTTCCTGCATGTTGTGTTCCTTGGCTATGTCCCGCAATTATAAAAGGTCGGCCTTGGTTATAATTTTTTAAATAATAATAAAATGCAGCTTTACAATCTTCATAAGCTAATTGCAAAGCAGCTGCCCCACTTTTTTTATCTTGTGTAAAAAACGAAGAAATATGCGCCTGGCGGTAACGTGGAGCATATATTCTGCAAGAACCGTTAAAAACAGTTGCTTGATTTAATATCGAGCTCTCATCCACACTTTTATTCATCTTTATATCATTAATATCTGCATTCCATTTAAATTCATTTTCAGGAACATCAAGAAACAAAGTAGGATGTATAAAAAAAACATCAACAGCCGCTGTTGCTTGTTCATCTTTAACAGATTTGTTAGGTACAGTATCTGCCATGTCTTTTGTATTTGGCAAAGCACACCAGCTTTTTTCTAAAGAATAATCAGGATTGGGTGGTTTTGGCGATTGCTCAAAACCATTTTCTAAAATCGGAGGCACATAATTATTCTTCGTAAATCTACTTTTGCATCCCTCAGCCGAAAGCAAAACAAGCAGAATTAATATTATTTTTTTCACATTAATCGGGTATTTAAAATCCACCTAAAATTAGTTTAAAAAGCGTGTAAAATGACAAAGTCCCATTTTATTGGGACTTTATCATTCATTTAACAACAACCATTCATCTCACTAACCCAACAGCGTTTTAACAAGTTGCGAGATTATTTTACCATCTGCTTTTCCGGCAAGTCTTTGGGTAGCCAATCCCATTACTTTGCCCATTTCTTTTGCAGATGTTGCACCTGTTTCATTAATTATTTTATTTAATTCAATTTTAATTTCTTCTTCTGATAATTGTTGAGGAAGATATTTTTCTATTACAGATGATTGAAACAACTCAACATCTGCCATATCCTGACGAGCCTGAGAAACATAAATTTCTGCAGCATCTTTTCTTTGCTTTACTAATTTTTGGAGCAATTTATTTTCTTCTGCTTCATTAATTTCTGCGGCAACTCCACCAGCAGTTTTTGCCAGTAAAACAGCAGATTTTATAGCGCGTAATGCTTCTAATTTATCTTTCTCTTTCGCTAACATTGCTGTTTTTATATCAGCATTAATTTTTTCTTCTAAGCTCATTTTATTTTATTCTAAATATTAATCAACATTATCATGCAAAAATGAATTGTTCGGACGGAAGGTTAATTTCTTATCGTCTGGATTTTCATTTAATGTATAACGAGAAACATTGTTGTCTGAAGAATAATTCACGCTTTCTAATTTAACATTTCTTCTTCTAAAAGCTGGAATACTTTCTAATTCAGAAATTGATGAAGGCGATTTAATTTTTGTACTTAACAATTTTAGATTCTCCAAACGTTCTTTTGATCTTCTTACTTGCTCATCTTCATCTGTTTTGAAATCAAATTCTTTGGGCTGAGAAGCAGTTTCAGAATTTGTAATAACAGTAAATTGTAATTCAGGTCTGCTATCTACATCTTTAATTAGCACATCGGTATCATTATTATTATCTATAGTTGTAGACTTGGTAACTTCTTTTTCTGAAAAAGTATTTGTAACAGGAGCAATTGGCGTAAAATCTGATTTCTGTGGATGATTTGCAGTAGTTTTTTCCATTTCAATTACCACTCTTGGTGCTTCATCTTGTCCTGTTTCGAAACCAGTAGCAATTAATGTCACACATACTTTATCTCCTAAAGTTTTGTCTGTTCCTGTTCCGAATATTACGTTTGCATCTGCACCTGCTTCTTCTTGCACGAAATCAATAATTTCACCTATTTCATCCATTTGCACTTCTTCATTACCACAAGTAATGTTGATTAGGATATGTTTCGCACCATTAATCTTATTGTCGTTTAACAATGGTGATGCAAGTGCCAATTCAGCGGCACGCATTGCACGGTTTTCTCCTTCCGCCATTGCTGAACCCATAATAGCTGCTCCTCCATTAGTCATTACCGTTTGAACGTCAGCAAAATCTACATTAATGTAACCTGTTACGGTAATAATTTCTGCAATTCCTTTTGCTGCGGTAGTAAGCACATTATCAGCTTGTTCAAAAGCTGCTTTTAGACTTAAGTTTCCAAAAATTTCTCTTAGTTTATCATTAGAGATTACTAAAAGCGTATCAACTGCACTACGCAATTCATTTAATCCTTCTTCTGCTTGTGCTCTTCTTTTTGAACCTTCGAATTTGAATGGAATGGTTACGATACCAACAGTTAAAATTCCCATCTCTTTAGCTGCAGTAGCAATAACAGGAGCGGCTCCTGTTCCTGTTCCTCCGCCCATTCCTGCAGTTACAAATACCATTTTGGTGTTATTTGCAAGAATCTTTTTTAATTCATCAATATTTTCAATTGCAGCATTCTTGCCTACTTCAGGAATGGCACCCGCTCCGCGGCCTTCCGTTAAGGTTGAACCTAATTGAATTTTAGTTGGAATGGGGCTAGCATCCAGCGCTTGTTGATCGGTGTTGCAAATAACAAAGTCTACACCTTTAATTCCTTGACGGAACATGTGGTTTACAGCATTGCTTCCACCTCCTCCAACTCCAATTACTTTTATAATTGATTCAGGTTCTTTGGGTAGGTCAAATTTTACATTAATTTCTGTTTTTTCTAACATGGCTAAATTGTTTATTGTGGTTGTTGTGGTTGTTGTTTTCTTTTATGAGTTTTTGTCGTTATCGTCTTCGAAGAAGTTTTTTGTTTTGGCAAATAGTGCATCAAAAAAACCTCCTGGTTTAGGCTCTTTTTTATCTGTTTTGGGTAAGAATTCATTGCGTAATTTCTTACTATCGCTCAGTTCAAAACCTTTAATTACAAGTCCAACGGATGTAGCAAACATTGGTGAAGCAATTTCATCGGCTCCTTTAGCAAGGTGCTCGTTAGGATAACCAATGCGTGTATCCATTCCGGTCATGTATTCTATTAGTTGAGAAACATGTTTCAGTTTAGCGCCTCCACCAGTTACTACTATTCCGGCAATTAACCTCTTCTCATATCCAGAGTTTTTTATTTCGTAATAAATATGCTCTATGATATCTTCCATTCTCGCCTGAATGATATTTGCCAAATTCTTTAGACTGATTTCCTTCGGTTCTCTTCCCCTTAACCCAGGAATAGATACGATTTCATTGTCTTTGCTTTCGCTCGATAATGCAGAACCAAACCTGATTTTTAGCATTTCTGCCTGGTCTTTTATTATCGAACAACCTTCTTTTATGTCTTCTGTAATAATGTCGCCACCAAGTGCAATTACAGCGGTATGTCTAATGATTCCTTCCTGAAAAATAGCAATATCTGTAGTTCCACCTCCAATATCAATTAATGCAACTCCTGCTTCTTTTTCTTCTTTGCTCAATACTGCTTCTGCAGATGCTAATGGTTCAAGAATTAAATCGGAAGCTTCCAAATTGGCGCGTGTAACGCATTTGTAAATGTTTTTGGCAGCTGCAATTTGCCCTGTTATAATGTGGAAATTGGCTTCCATTCTAATACCACACATTCCAATCGGATCTTTTATACCTTTCTCATTATCAATAATGTATTCCTGTGGTAATGCATGAATAATTTCTTCTCCTGGCAACATTACCAATTTAAACATGTCCTGAGTCAACGCTTCAATGTCGAGTTGACTTATTTCATTGTCGTAATTATTACGCATCAATACACCATGGTGTTGAATGCTTTTTATGTGCTGGCCTGCAATGCCAACATTTACAAACTTTATGTCAACACCAGATTTGTTTTCAGCCTCATCTACAGCTGCTCGAATACTTTGCACCGTTCGTTCTATGTTCGAAACAACTCCTCGTTTTACTCCGATAGAAGTTGATCTACCATAGCCTAATATTTCTATTTTGCCGTGTTCATTCTTGCGCCCTACCATAGCTACAATCTTGGTAGTGCCAATGTCTAAACCTACAATGATTTCTGAGTCCATCGTTAATTGTGTGTTGTTTTAGTACAAATGAGTTGATCGTGAAATTTTAGGTTAATCAATGCGTATTCTTTCCACCCCGATTGCGGCAAACCTTTCAAATAGAATAGTTTTAGCTTTCTGAGTTTCTCTTTTAAATTGGTTTTATCTCCAAACAAGATGGCATCAGCACCAAGTTTGGGTATCATTTCTATTTCCTTATCAGGCCTTACAAATAATTGCTCTGTTAACTCTAAGAGGAAACTATCTTTTGAAATTTCAGAAGCAATCTCATATAAATCATCTATAACCGCTTTTTTTGCTAATGAATCATTTTTATTTACAGCAGCAATAGATGTATTCAATTTGTAATAAGGGTCAAAGATAAATCCGGTGGCTACAGGAACTCTTGCTGTGTAATCCATACTTTCAGGCATGAACTTTCCATTTACATCTAAATAATAGCTTTCTCCTGCTCCATCAATAACCCGTAAAAGAGGTGTTTTTTGTGTGATGTTTATATTTAATTCACCATTGATATTGAAGAATACTACAACCGAATCAATATTCGGTTGCTCAGAAATAGCCTTTTCAACTTCCATCGTATTGATATCAACTAATGGAGTGTTTTCAAATACAAATCCTTTGTTCTTTAGTATTTCTGAAGCATCTGCTTTGTTTATAAAATGTAGACTTGTATCACCAGCTATATTGATGTTCACTTTTTGACAAAGCACATGCTTCTTTTGGCTTTGAATAAAGCCAAGAAACACAATGATTAAAACCATTGAACCGAAGAAAACTATCATTTTAACAACTTTCTTTTTCATAACGTTTGAAGATTAGCGGTTAAAGAATCTTTAATTGGTCTTACAAATTGGTCAATATCTCCTGCGCCAAGTGTCAATAGAATTTCTGGTTGTTTCTCAAGTATTGTTGACACCAGTTGTTCTTTGCTGCAAAGCATTTTGTTAGTGCTTTTAATTTTATCAAGTAGCGCAGATGATGTAACTCCTTCAATTGGAGTTTCTCTTGCAGGATAAATGTCTAGCAGAATTATCTCATCCAAAAGCGATAATGATGTTGCGAATTCATCATAAAAATCGCGTGTGCGGGAAAACAAATGCGGCTGAAATACACCAGTAATTTTTTTGTCTGGATATAAAGATTTTACAGAATTGATGCATGCAGTTAATTCAGCAGGATGATGCGCATAGTCATCAATATAAATGCACTTTTCACTTCTAACAATGTACTCGAATCTGCGTTTTACACCTTTAAAATTTGCGAGCGCCTTTCTTATTTCAGCATCTTCAACTCCATGGTAATGACAAATTGCTGTTGCTGCCAATGCATTTTCTACATTGTGAAATCCACCAAGTCCTAACTGAAGGTTTTCAATGATATGTCCTTCAATATTTATAGAGAAATGATAAATATCTCCCTCCAATTTACAATTTTGTAGTTGTATTTGGGCTGGTAACTTTGTGTTGTATTTTTTCGATTTCTCAATCCATTTGGCGTCCATATCAATATCAGCCTTTATAATTAAAAAGCCATTTGCATTGGTTTTTTCTGCGAACAAATTGAATGATTCAATTAAGTCTTCGCGTTTCCCATAAATATCTAAATGGTCAGCATCTGTTGAAGTTATGATTGAACTGTATGGACTTAATTGCAGAAATGAACGGTCATATTCATCAGCTTCAACTACTAACAAAGAAGATTTGCTTCCTGCCAAATAGTTACTGTTATAATTCACCGCAATACCTCCAAGAAAAGCAACTGGATTCATACCAGCTTCTTGCAATATATGCGCAATCATGGTTGAAGTTGTAGTCTTTCCATGAGTTCCTGCAACTGCAAGCGTTTTATGATTTGCTGATATTATTCCAAGAATTTGTGCCCTTTTGTAAAGTATTACGCCTTTTTCTTTTAGGTAATTAAATTGTTTATGGTCTTTAGGAATTGCTGGTGTATAAATCACCAGAACCTCTGATGCAGAAATATTACCTTTTAAAATTTCAGGTAAAGATTCAATTGCATCTTCATAAGTTAAATACATTCCTTCAGCAACCAGCTCCTCGGTTAATGTAGTGCAGGTTTTATCATAACCTCCAGCTGAGATGCCTCTTTGCAGGAAATATCTTCCCAAAGCGCTCATTCCAATTCCTCCGGCACCTAGAAAATAGACATATTTCACGTTCTCCAGGTTCATCTTTTAGCTGGTATTAGTGAATAAATTTCATCTACAATTTTACTTGCAGCGTTTTCTCTTCCTAGTTTAGCACTGTTTTCGGTCATTGTTTTTTGCTGAGATTGGTCATTTACCAAACTCAACATTTCATTTACCAAGACTTCCCTTGCTTTTTCATCTTTAATCATTATCGCCGCTCCTGCATTTACTAACGTTAATGCATTTTGGGTTTGATGATCTTCTGCCGCAAATGGAAATGGAACCAAAATACTTGGCTTTTTTACTAAGCACAATTCAGAAACAGCAATTGCTCCAGCGCGACTCACTACCAAATCTGCTGCTGCATAAGCTAAATCCATTTCTTTTATAAAATCAAAAGCTTTAATAGCTGGTGTTTGCTGACTTTCGACAACATTTTTGGCTTTTTCAAAGAAGGGTTTTCCAGTTTGCCATAATAGTTGAATTCCAGCAGTTTTAACTTTTTCAAGGCCAGCAGCAATGCTTTCATTAATAGACAATGCTCCTAAACTTCCACCAATAACAAGTACTGTGAATTTTTCTGGATTCAATGCAAAATGAATTTGCCCTTTTCCTCTTTTTCCATCTTGTTCTACAATTTCTTGTCGAACTGGATTACCAGTAAGTTTTAACTTTTTGGCAGGAAAGAATTTCTCCATTCCTTCAAATGCGACACAAATGGTATTAACCCTTTTCCCAAGAAATTTATTTGTTACTCCTGCATGTGCATTTTGTTCCTGAATAAGGGTAGGAATATTTTTAGCAGTTGCAGCATAAAGTAAAGCTCCACTTGCATATCCACCTACACCAATAGCAACGTCCGGTTTAAAATCGGAGATTATTTTCATAGACGCCCTCAAAGCACCTATGAATTTAAATGGCACCAGCAAATTAGAAATGCTCAATGATCTTCTTATCCCAGAAATATTTAGCCCTATTATTTTATAGCCTGCTGCAGGAACTTTCTCCATCTCCATTTTTCCCTTGGCTCCAACAAAAAGTATTTCCGCATGTGGTTCTCTGCGTTTAATTTCGTTAGCAATGGCAACAGCAGGAAAAATATGCCCACCTGTTCCGCCTCCTGATATGATGAATTTACTCATTTTCAGCTACCTCCTCTCCTTGTTCTTCCTTTACACAAAAACGACTAACACACAGAATTATTCCTATAGAAATACTAGTAAACCAAATTGAAGTTCCTCCCATGCTAATCAAAGGCAGTGCTTGGCCTGTTACCGGAAACAAATTCACAGCAACGGCCATATTTATAAATGCCTGAAAAACAAGCATTAAACTTATTCCAATGGCTAGAAATGTAGCAAAAGCCTGAGGGCTGTATCTAACCATTTTTATTACCCTGAAAAACAAAATCAAATACAAAAACATCAGAAATGTTGCTCCCAGAAAACCATACTCTTCAATTATAAATGCAAAGATGAAATCTGAATATGATTGAGGTAAAAAGTTTCTTTGTGAACTGTTTCCTGGGCCTTTACCAAATATTCCTCCATTGGCAATGGCTATTTTTGCTTGTTCAGATTGGTAATTCGATTCAGAATCACCGCTTCTGAAATTTTCTATTCGAGCTTTCCAAGTGCCAATTCTTCCGGGTAAATCAAAGTTGAGCGCAACAATGATAAACAGCACAAATCCTATTATGCCAATAGCCACAAGCATAAACAGGTGTTTTAGATTTACCCTTCCAATAAATAGGATGATTAAACAGGTAACAAAAAGTATTGCTGCTGTAGAAAAATTTTCCGGCAAAATCAAAATACAAGTTAAACCTATAGGAATCATTAGTGGAATAAATGATTCTTTAAAATCTTTAATGTTATCTTGTTTTCTAGAAAGTAACCTCGCCAAATACATGATCAATGCAAGTTTTGCAAAATCTGATGTTTGGAAGGATACGTTTATTAATGGCACTGTAATCCATCTGCTGGCATCATTTACTTTGCCACCAAGAAGAGTTATGGCAAGCAATGGAAAAGCTACCCAAATGGCAAGTTGACCAATTCTTGAGAAGATTTTATAGTTAGCAAGGTGTGTGAAATACATTAAAAACAGACCAGTTACAACCAAACCTAAGTGTTTAATCATGTAATGTTCTGTATCGCCTCCTTGTTTTGAATATGCTAATGAGCCAGTTGCGCTGTATACGGCCAATACCGATATTACCGAAAGGATAATCACCACGATCCAAATGGTGCGGTCTCCTTTAGCGTAAATTTTCGGTATTTTCATGGTACTCATTGCAATACAGTATTTTAAAGTTCTCTTACAGCTTGTTTAAATTGACGACCTCTGTCTTCGTAGTTTTCAAATAAATCGAAGCTTGCGCAAGCAGGAGAAAGTAACACAGCATCTCCTTTTTTACCAATTAAATAAGCAGCTTTTACGGCTTCTTTAGCACTTTGTGTATCAACAATTTGATCAATGATTCCTTTAAAAGCATCATGTATTTTTTGATTGTCTTTACCCATGCACACGATGGCCTTAACTCTCTGTTTTACCAAATCAGTGAGCATTTCATAATCATTTCCTTTATCAATACCGCCTACAATCCAAATGATAGGATTGTTTACGCTTTCAAGTGCATACCATGTTGAGTTTACATTGGTAGCTTTTGAATCGTTAATAAACTCAATGCCGTGCACTTTGGCAACAAATTCGAGCCTGTGTTCAATATTCTCAAAATCCATTAAGCTTTCGCGGACAATTTCTTTGCGGATATCCCACACTCTTGCAGCTATTCCAGCTGCCATTGAGTTGTACTGGTTGTGTTTGCCTTGTAAGGCGAGGTCGAAAATAGACATAGTAAATGGATCGGGTTGTATGTTAAATTGTATAAGATTGTCTTTTATGTAAGCTCCATTTTGTATCTCATCATTAAGCGAGAAAGGCAGAACCTTAGGAGTGATATTTAAATTTTTTATATAATCGGCTGTAATTGAATCGTCTTGGCAGTAAATAAATACACCATTCTTATCCATGTTTTGTAAGACCCTGAACTTCGAAAACACATAGTTTTGTAATTCGTAGTCATATCTGTCCAAATGATCTGGTGTAATATTCAATAGAATGGCTACATCTGCTTTGAATTCATACATGCCATCTAATTGAAAACTACTCAGTTCCAAGATGAAATAATCGTAATTGAAATCAGCAACTTGTCTCGCAAAACTTGTCCCTACATTTCCTCCTAAACCAACATTCAAACCTGCTTTTTTGAATATATGATAGGTAAGTAGGGTAGTAGTGGTTTTTCCGTTAGTTCCTGTAATTACAATTAGCTTGGCTTTCGTGTAACGAGCTGCAAATTCTATTTCAGAAACTACTTTGATTCCTCTTTTGTGCGCTTCAACAATAATCGGAGCTTTGTCGGGTATTCCTGGACTTTTTACAATTAATTCGGCTTCAAGGATTTTTTCAGATGTATGCTTTTCTTCTTCAAACGGAATTGAAAATGATAGCAATTCGGTTTTGTATTTATCAGCAATTTTCCCTTTATCAGAAACAAAAACCTCCCAACCTTGCTTAAGTGCAAGCACAGCTGTTCCAATACCGCTTTCGGCAGCACCAAGAATTGCTATTTTAGGAGTTTGTGTTTTCATTAACGTAGTTTCAAGGTTACAATGGTCAATACAGCTAGGGCTACGCCTACAATCCAAAAGCGGGAAACAATTTTTGCTTCGTGAAATCCAAGTTTTTGATAATGGTGATGCAGCGGAGCCATTTTGAATATTCTGCGTCCTTCTCCAAAACGTTTTTTGGTAAATTTGAAGTAGCTCACTTGCAAAACCACACTTAAGTTTTCAACCAGGTAAATGCCACAGAAAATTGGAATAAGTAATTCTTTTCTTAGCGCTATTGCTACAACTGCAACGATTCCTCCCAATGCCAAAGAACCAGTGTCACCCATAAATATTTGAGCCGGATAAGAATTGTACCATAAGAACCCAACACATGCACCAACAAAAGCGCTCATGTAAATTACTACCTCACCGGAATCGGGTATGTACATTACATTCAGGTAATCTGCAAAAATTAAGTTACCAGATATGTAAGCAAATACAGATAAAACAAAACCAATAATAGCGGTAGTTCCGGCAGCCAAACCATCCAAACCATCAGTCATGTTTGCCCCATTAGAAACGGCAGTTATGATGAAGATTACAATAACTATGTAAATGAGCCAAGACCATTTTTCATAACCATCACCCAAAAATGAAATCAATTTTGAATAATTGAATTCATGATTTTTTACAAATGGAATTGTTGTAATTGGAACTTTTACATCAACATATTTGGCATTCTCTGCCGCAATTATCTCGTCAGAAACATTTTCGGGAAGCGCGTTACTAAAAGTAGATTGCGATTTTATATCTGAACCTACAATCTCACGACGCATTGTTACATCTGGATGATAAAACAAAGCTGCCCCAACCAAAATACCAACAGCAATCTGACCTACAATCTTGAACCTACCAGCTAGACCTTCTTTATTCTTCTTGAAGACTTTTATATAGTCATCTAAAAAACCAATTAGCCCTAACAATATTGTAGAAATTATAAGTATTACAATATAGATGTTGTGAAGTTTTGCAAATAGTAATGTCGGAATTAGAATACAAGCAAGAATAATTAATCCACCCATTGTAGGAGTACCTTGTTTCGACATTTGTCCAGCCAAACCTAAGTCTCTGATGGTTTCTCCTACCTGTTGCACTTGTAGAAAGCGAATAATCTTCTTCCCGAAAATCAAAGAAATCCCCAAAGAAGTAATGAGCGCCATTGCAGCTCTAAAAGAGATAAACTGGAAAACACCAGCTCCGGGAAAGTCCAGAAATTTATCGAGATATTGGAATAAGTAGTACAGCATCAGTTATCCAAGTTTTTGAAGGTTTCTTTTAATTCTTCTAAATCATCAAAAGGGTTTTTTACTCCTTTTATTTCTTGATATTTCTCATGCCCTTTTCCAGCAATCAATATAATATCTCCGTTTTGAGCCAATGCAAATGCCGTTTTAATAGCTTCTCTGCGGTCAACTATAACCAAAGATTTTCTGCTCAATGAAGCGTCAATACCTTTTTTCATTTGGGCAATAATCTCATTAGGGTCTTCAGATCTAGGATTGTCTGAAGTTAAGATTACCTTATCGCTTAATTCTGCAGCAATTCTTGCCATTTCTGGTCTTTTTGCCGCATCTCTATCGCCACCACAACCAACCACAGTAATTACCTGCTCATTTCCTGTCCTTATTTCCTTAATTGTATTCAGTACATTCTTTAATGCATCGGGTGTATGGGCATAATCAACAATTCCTGTTACTTTGTTTGGAGATTGCAAATATTGAAACCTGCCTTCTACACTTCTTAAATCACTTAATGTTGTAAGAACACTTAATTTATCTTTACCAAGTTCTACTGCTGTAGCGTATACTGCGAGTAGATTGTAAGCATTAAAATTCCCAATTAAATGTGTCCAAACTTCATTTTCGTTAATGCGTAAAAGCATTCCACTCAATTGTTTCTCGAGAATTTTACAGCTATAATCAGCATTGGGGCTTAAGCCATAAGTTTTAACTTCCGATTTTGTGCCGCTAGCCATAACTGGCCCGTTTGTATCATCTCTATTTATTATGCAAAATGATTCTGAACCTAATTGGTTAAAAAACTGCTGTTTAGCATGCAAGTAATTTTCAAAAGTTATATGGTAATCTAAATGGTCGTGCGTAATGTTAGAAAATACACCACCTTTAAATGCTACTCCTGCAATTCTTTGTTGATCAACCGCATGTGAACTAACTTCCATAAAAGCATAAGTGCAATTAGACTTTACCATTTGTGCAAGCAACTTATGAAGCTGCACAGCATCTGGAGTTGTATGAGTTGAAGGAATTACATCCTTATTTATTTGGTTTTTAACTGTTGATATGAGTCCACAGTTGTGACCCAAGCGAGTAAATAATTCAAACAATAATGTTGTAATAGTTGTCTTTCCATTTGTTCCTGTAACACCTATCAATTTTAACTTTTCAGATGGATTTTCATAGAAGTTTCCTGCCATCACACCTAATGCAAAAGCGGAATCTTTCACTACAACGTAACATATTTTTTCTTCAGTAATTTGAGGAAGTTGCTCGCAAACAATTGCAATTGCTCCTTTCTCTACAGCTGTCTGTATAAAAGAATGTCCATCAGATAATGTTCCTTTAACTGCTACAAACAATCCGTTCTTTTCTACCTTTCTAGAATCTGCAGTTAAAGACATAATAGCAGTGTTAGTAGAACCAAGTAGTTCTACAGCACCAGCTTTATATAAAATATCTTTTAACAGTCTCATATTAAGTGAGTTGTATAGTTATTTGTGAGTTTTTAATTATTCTTGAACCTGCAGGTTGAGACTGTTTTCTTACAGTTCCTTTCCCCATTACTCTTACTCTTAATCCACTATTTTCTAATAAAAACACGGCATCTCTTAAGCCCATTCCTGTTACATTAGGAACCATGGAAGCACCATTACCCAGGTCGTTGATTCTTACAGACTTTCCTATAACTTCTGTTCTTACCCATTCATTTTCTTCAGTTTGAATGGTTTTTACACCCATTTTCGAAAACAAATCGTTGAAATCTGAAGCTTTTCCATTTTTTACCTTAGGCGCATCTAGTGCTAGGCTTGGTTTTGAATTTTTATCTTGAATTTCAATGCTTTGAGCATAAACCTTATCTGCTACTTCTTTAAAAACTGGACCAGCTACTAAATTCGCATAGTAAATCCCATTTGAAGGTGCTGTTATAACTACAATACAAGAGTATTTTGGTTTATCTGCAGGGAAATATCCAACAAATGAAGCTTGATAGGTTTTCGAATCACCTCCGTAACCACTTGAACCTAAAGCCACTTGAGCAGTTCCTGTTTTACCGCCAATTTTAAAATGTTCGTTTTTTAAATTGCTGGCTGTACCTCTTTCTACTACACCTTCTAACATCGGTTTCACTTTAGCAATCGTAGCAGGTGAACAAATTGCCGAATCAATTACAATGGGCTTAAAAATCTCTACAGATTGACCGTGGCTCCTAATTTCTTCTACAAATTGAGGTTTCATCATTCTGCCGTTATTGGCCACAGCATTGTAGAAACTTAATATTTGCAAAGGTGTAAGTTGAGATTCGTAACCTATTGACATCCACGGCAAACTAACACCTGACCAGGTTTTGGCTGTTGCATCTTTAATCATTGGAGCCCCTTCACCTGAAAGTTCAATTCCTAATGGTTGATGAAGGTGAAATTTTTTAATTCTATCTATAAATCTTTGAGGATTTGATGAATAAGCCCTATTTACTGCCTGCGAAATTGCTGTGTTTGATGAAAGTACAAAGGCATCATTTAAGTTTATTTTTCCGAATCCACCTTCATGTGAATCAGACATTATTCTTCTCCCAAATACTACTTTTCCTCCATGTGTGTCCCAGATATCAGTTGGTTTAGCTAAGCCATCTTCAAACAATGCCATCAAAGAAGCCAGTTTGAAAGTAGAGCCTGGTTCTGTACTGCTACCTATAGCGTAATTGTAGTTTTCATAGTAGCTACTATCAGCGGTTCTTCCAAGATTTGCAATTGCTCTCACATATCCTGTTTCAACCTCCATTAAAATTACGCAACCTGATTTTGCGTTGTGCAGCTTTAATTGCTGTAATAGCGCATTTTGTGCAACATCTTGCACCCTAACATCAAGTGTAGAAACAATATCTTGACCTTCTCTTGGTTCAATCTCAAATTTATCGTTTACAGGTTTCCAAACGCCCCCAGAAATTTGCTGCATCAATCGTTTACCAACAACACCAGCTAAATAATCATTGTAAGCACCTTCTATTCCTATTGGTTTTATTCCTGCCTGATATCTTCCCAGCGTTCTAGAAGCCAACTGTTTAAAAGGCATTTCTCTTCTACTTTTCTGCTCAATTACTAATCCACCTTTATACCTGCCTTTTCTAAATATTGGAAATTGCTTTAATGCTTTTAAATCATTGAATCGAATATCTTTTTTTAATAAGTAATATCCGTTTTTATTACGGTATTCCTTTTTCAATTCAAGCTTATATTGCTCCTTCGACTTTTCAGGAAACAATTGAGAAAGACACAGCGCAAGCGAATCAACTTCTTTGGTAAAAATCTTCTTTAAATACGGTACTCTGAAGTCAATTCTAATATCGAATATTGGAATAGACGTTGCCAGGAAACTTCCATCAGTAGAATATACATTACCTCTGATTGCTTCAATTGGTTGTAATTTTATAGTAGCTTTATCTTTCTTTGATAGCCAGAATTCTCTGTTAATTACACCAATAGAAAATGCCTTCACCAAAATGGCAAGCCCAAATATGCAAATCGCAACATAGAGTATGCGAAGTCTCCATAATATGTCTTTTGGTGTGCTCAATTTTCTTTCTTATTTTCAGTATTTGTATACAATTTAAATGGAGGTACTTTAGCTTCTTTTAATCCAAGTGGAGCAACTAATTGAGCTACCTGACTTTGGTTTGAGTGAAACATTAACTCAGATTTAAGACTGATGTATTCGCTTCTTAATTCCTTTAAATCTTTGGTCGTTTTTGAAGTTTCTCTTACTGTTTTTTCAGCATTGTATGTATTTGCTATATAGAAACCTCCAATTACTGAAACAAACAATGCAAATGGGATATTTCTTACAGAGCCGTCCTTGCTCAAGAAACTTCCATCTAGAATATGTATGAAATAAGCAGTGAGAGGGTTTCTCTTTTGAGACACCTCTTTTTTTACTTTGCTTTCTTTCTTTTCTTTCAGTTTATTCATTTTATTTTCTTTGTGCGATTCTCAATACCGCACTTCTTGCTCTGTTATTTTTAAAAATTTCTTCTTCACTTGGCCTAATCGGTTTTCTATTTACACCCTCAAATGGAGTATTCGAAACACCAAAAAGATTTTTCTCTGCCTCCCCTTCAAATTTTCCGCTTCTTATATAATTCTTTACAAGCCTGTCTTCTAATGAATGATAACTCAATACAACCAGCCTTCCTCCTGTGCTAATCAATTCTTCGCATTGCATTAAAACAGATTTTAAACTTTCTAATTCATCATTTACTGCAATTCTAATGGCTTGAAAAACTTGAGCTGCAAACTGGTGTTCCTGTCCTTTTCTCGAAAAAGGCTGAATAATTTGCAACAGCTTTCCCGTAGTTTCTATTTTATTGTCACTTCTAACATTTATTAAATGTCTCGCTAACTTTCCAGCTACATCAATTTCTCCGAATGTTTTGAAAATGAACCTCAATTGCTCTTCTGTCCATTCTGCAATTACTTTTTTAGCTGTTAAAGTTTGAAGCTGGTTCATTCTCATATCTAGCTCATGGTCAAAGCGGATAGAAAAACCTCTGTCGGCTTCATCAAATTGATGAGAAGAAACTCCAAGGTCCATCAATATTCCATCGACCTTACTTATTTTGTAAAGCTTCAGGTAGTTTTTTAGAAACTTGAAATTCTGTTGTATGAGTGTAAACCTTTCATCTTCTAAAGCATTTTTTGCAGCAGCTTCGTCTTGGTCAAATGAAAAAAGCCTTCCTTCTGGCGATAGCTTCTCTAAAATTGCCTTGCTATGTCCTCCACCTCCAAAAGTGCAATCAACATAAATTCCATTTGCATTGATGTTTAATCCTTCAATACAAGTATTTAAAAGAACGGGTGTGTGATAAATCATATATCACCTGCATCATTTCCTAAACTGCCCATCACCTTTTCTGCCAGCAGAGAAAAGCTATCTGTATCGAATTCTGTAACAACCTGATCAAATTTATTTTCTGCCCAAATCTCAATTTTGTTGAGGTTAGATGACATAATTATGTCTGACTGAATTCCTGCATATTCCGACAAGCGCTTAGGAAGTAAAATCCTGTTTGCAGTATCAACTTCTACTAATATCGCTCCGTTGTTAAATAGTCTGATGAATGTGTCGTTGTCTTTGTTAAAACGGTTCAACTTGTTCAACCGAGCCATCGTTTCGTCCCACAAATCCATCGTATAGAGTACTAAGCACTTTTGAAAAACACTTCTGTTGATAACAAAACGCTCGCGCAACGCTGCAGGAAACTGTTTCATAAGCCCAGCAGGCATCATGATTCGGCTCTTCGCGTCTACTTTACAAGCATATTCGCCAATGTAATTGGTCATTATCTGAACGGAATTATTTAAGGTTGTAAATATATTATCAAAAACACAACATTTTACCACATTTATACACTTGTTGATAAAAAAAGTGTTGAAAACGCAGAAATAATTTATAAACAATTGATATACAATAAATTATGTGGTGGTAAAAAGTGGAGCTAAATCTTACATTCCGTCCTTTTTGATTTTATTTCATAGATTGTTACTATTGATTGCCCTATGATTCTTCATATTTCAATAAAAACTGTATTTTTGAGCATTCTCATTTGGAATACTTGATGCAACACGAACTAATACAAGAAGGTGAATTTAAATATGTTACTGCAGGAAAAGGCCCAGTGCTTCTTATCCTTCATGGCCTGTTTGGAGCCTTAAGTAACTTTAACGAAGTACTCAACCGCTTTAAAAACGATTTTCAAATCGTAATTCCTATGATGCCCATTTACGAATTACCCGTAAATGAAACACATGTGAAAAGCCTCTCCGATTTTATCCATCGTTTCGTAGAACACATGGAATTTTCTAAAATTAATATTCTTGGAAATTCACTTGGTGGTCACGTTGCCTTGGTATACGTACTCAACCATATGGATATGGTTAACTCAATGATTCTTACCGGAAGTTCTGGACTTTACGAAAATGCCATGGGCGGCTCATTTCCGAGAAGAGAAGATTATGAGTTCATTAAAAACAAAGTAGCTTTTACTTTTTATGACCCCGAAACTGCTACTAAAGAATTAGTAGATGAAGTTTTTGAAATCGTTAACAATAAAGAAAAACTCATCAGAATTTTAGCGCTCGCTAAATCTGCAATCAGACACAACATGGGGGAAGATTTGCATAAATTGGATTTGCCGGCCTGTCTTATTTGGGGCAAGAACGATAATATCACACCTCCTGAAGTTGCCGAAGAATTTCATAAACTTTTACCTCAATCTGACTTGTTTTGGATAGATAAATGCGGACACGCCCCAATGATGGAAAGACCCGAAGATTTCAATAATATATTGGAACCTTGGCTTCAAAAGTTATTCAAATAATAAGTGTGAAAATAGATTCTAAAACAGTTACAGATTTAGCTCATCTTTCCCGACTTTCATTTAATGAGGAACAAAGTGAGGTAATGTGTACCGAGTTAAATAAAATACTTGATTTTGTTGAAGTGCTTTCTGAGCTAAATACAGATAACGTTGAGCCTCTCATATTCTTAAACAATCAACATCAAAATTTGAGAGAGGATTTGGTCATTATAAATGCAACCCAAAAAGACATCTTAAGTAATGCTCCATTACATAACGATTCATTTTTTAAACTCCCTAAATTTGTAGGAGAATAAAATTATTTCTTTTCTTTTTCATTTCGGACCTCATAATTTAAAATCAATCTCCATTTCCCTTTTTTAAATTCAAAAGCATCTGTCGTAAAATCCGGACAATAAAATTCATATTGACCTTCCAAATTGGGTTGACTTGGAGCCAAATGATCAAATACTATTTTACCAGTATTTTCTTGCAATTTTAATGACATGCTTACCCGTTCTGCATGTTCAAAAAACACCCTATTTTGGATTTTCTTGTTATATTCAAAGATTGGAGCACCAAATATTATTTCATTATTACTATTAAAATATAATACATCAATTAATTTTTTATTACTAAAAACTGTGTTTCCATCCCAACCTAATAACATATAATATTTTTGCTTTTTATATTTTACTTCCCATAGCTTGTAATATAGCGCTCCAAACCATTTATTATTTTTTAAAGTTTGGTTGTTAGGTTTATTAATTTCCGAAGAAGCATCAATTAATTCTTCAAAATCATATTGCTTGGTTTTAGAATTAAAAAATTGTAAAATACCACCAAACAAATAGGTGTCATCTTTTCTTCTTAAATTGAAGGTAATTATTCTGCATTTATTATCCTCAGATTGTAAGGAAGAAATGCTTTTTACCTTCGAAAAATCAAGGTTGAAATTGTTTTTATTTTGATTTAATATAAGAAGAATATTCTCTCTAACTTCATTAAACGCATAAATGCGGGCATTTTCAGAAGTGTCATTCAACATTTTTTCAGACCAATAAATTAAAGAATCTAATTTTTCTTGCCCACTTAAATTGTGCATGAAAAATAAAAATGAAATAATTAAATAAGATTTATTAATTATTGTTTTCAAACCATTCGCCTTTTGTATAAGTTCCATAAATAAATCCTTTTAATTCACTTTCAAAAAATGGATTATTTACAGCCTTGCTTTTTGCTTTAGATTTCTTAAACGAATTATTTTTATTTAAAGTGTGAACAAAAAATGAAGGAAGATTTCCTTTATTAATAGTATTTTCAGGAAGATTTAATAATCTTCTTGGTTCATGACATAACTTCTCAATTATGGTGGCTAATTCACATTGGTTATCCATCAAAATTAAACTCAAAGACCAGAGGTTTTCTATCGTTGCCATGCCATAAGATGCAATTTCAAATTCAACTTCTTTGGTTTCATTATTTTCAGGTTGATGTCCCGAGCAAATTACATCAATCGTTCCGTCAATTAATCCTTCAATAATCGCAATTCTATCTTTTTCTGTACGTAATGGAGGAGTAACCTTTAAATAAGAATTAAAATCCAGCAAATCTTGCTCTGTTAATTTTAATTGGTATCCATAAATACTGCACGCAATTTTAATTCCTTGCTTTTTCGCTTCTCTTATTAAATTAACAGAACCTTCAGTTGAAATACCATTTATAAATAATAATTCATCATGATATTTTGATAAATAAATAGACTTTACAACTCCGAGTTCTTCCGCGATGTTCGGTATCCCTTTAATTCCTAACTGAACATTTATAACACCTTCATTTATTTGACCTCCTAAACTAAATGAAGCATCTTCAGCATGAATCATTAAAAGCTTTTGGGTAAGCTTATTATATTGAAGCGCTAAATGAAGCAGATTAGACTTTTGTATTTTTTCTTTATTATCAGAGAATGCAACACAACCAGACATAACCATTTCATTTAAATTGGCTAAATCGTTTCCTTTCAAATGAGAAGAAATAGTGCCTGCAATATGAAAATTTAAGGGTAAAAACGAAGTGCTGTTTTTTAGGAATTCAACTTGAGCATTATTATCGACAGGAATATTTAAATGCGACATCAATAAACAATCTGTGATTCCTGCTGATATTGCAGCATTTGAAAGAGATTGAAAGCTTTCTTTTTCAGCATCAAACGGAGCTCCGCAATTCACTTGCAAATCAAATATTCCAGGAGAAATAATTGCGTCCTCTAAAACAATTGTTTTATAATCTTGCGCATTTATCTCTTTACTAATTTCTATAATTTCTTGCGCATTTGTAAGTACATCACATTTTTGATTATGCCAAGCGCTTTTGGGATCACAAATGGTAACTTGCTTAAATAGAGTAAAATTGTCGATCATCTTTTTAAATAACGAATCAATAAAATTTCAATGAGCAAAAATAGAAGTGCCATAATTATAAAATACTTCCAAAGTGGTTTTCCTTCATCAAGTTGACTTACCTCTTGCCTTAAGTCTTTTTTCGCTCCATTTAGAATATTGTAATGTTTTATTCCTGACTTTTCTAAATTTTCAGTTAATTTATCTTGGCTTAACCTTTCAGGATTAGATTCGCTTCTATTATAATTGAAGGAAATTGAAGAAATAATTGAATCTCCGAGAGAAATCAAATAATTTCCCGCTTCTGTTATTTGATTATTGGGATAAATCAACAATTGCCCATCCGTTAATCTGTGTTCGGGAATTATTTCAAAATTATTATCAATAGACTTGATTTTAAACGTTTCATCACCATTCAAGGAGATTTGCGGAATTATTATAGGTAATCCATCTCCAATTGTATAATATAATTTTTTGAATGGTCGACTATATAATGCTATTTTATACAGTGTTGGAATGAATAAAGCATGTTTTGTAAAATTACTAAAGGCCTCATTCAGCGAAACCGCACTTAGAAATACTTTTCCTTTTTTAAGTTGATATTCTTTTAAAAACGGGTCACCATTTTGAAAACGCATTATTTGTTCTCCAACTATTTCCGAATTTCCATTAATAGGATAATATTTAATTACAAATGGTAAATCAATGTTCTCTGGCTTTTTGTCGAAAACGTCATCATAAATCTCGTGCTCATAATTAATTTGATCTACTTTTTGATTTAAATTAATGAAGGATTTATATGACTGAATATTCAATAAGTCTGTTAAATTCTTATATGAAATCAAATCCATCTCTGGTGATGGGAAAATTAAAATACTTCCTCCATTATCTGCATACTTTTTAATCTCTTGAGCAAGCCCTGAGGAAATTTCTTTAATCTGATTTAGAATCAATATTTGAAAACGAGATAATGATGAATAGTCTAACTTATCCTCTGCTTGTTCATTAAATTCAAATGCCTCATTTTTCTGAAAAAGCAATGCAACAGCTGCATTTGAATTTGCACCATTAATAGACAAAACATTCAATTTCTTCTGAACCTCATAAGAAAAATAAAATGTATCATCAAAAGTAACAGGGAAATCATTTATTTTTAAAGCACCATTCTGAAATCCGGGAGCATCAATTTTATAATTTATAAATGAATTTAAAATAGAATCCGATCCTATTGAAATACTTTGTATTCCTTTTTGTAAATTTTTGAAATACAAACTTATTGGGTAATCTGTAATTTTTTTATCAGAATAATTTTGGATTCTAAAACTAACTTGATCATTCTTTAATATATCTCTGTAAGGTGTCTCAAACCAAAGCGAATCTATGCTAACATTGTCTTCAATACTGGCTTTTAGATGAATAAAATTATATACAATATTTGTATCTGAAGGCATTCCTTCTATCGTGCTTGAGTTTTTTTGAAAATCACTTAACAAGTAAACTACTTTATTTTTTGTTTCTGCTTTGCTCAATGAATTTCTCTGCCTGCCAATTACAGCCTTTAATTCTTTAAAAGCAGGACTAGGTTTTATTTCCTGAACCAAAAGTCCAAATTGCTCCAAAGTCACAAATCTTTGATGCTTCCCTTCAAAATCATTGGTTAGCAATTGAAATTTATCTGAAGGTTTATAAGATGAAGCAATTTCTAATGCGTGTTTCTTGGCTATCTCAAGTAAGCTGCTACTCTCGCCTTGAGCATCCATGCTAAAAGAATTGTCAATGTAAATACTAATCGATTTTGCGCCTGTAACTGTTCTTTTTGTTGCCGGAATGTAAGGTTGCGCAAATGCAATGATTAATGAAATCAGCGCCAAGCAGCGAGCAATCAGCACTAAAAGGTGTTTTAATCTTGATCGCGATTGTGTTTCTTCTCTTAGCGATTTAAGAAATTTTACATTAGTAAAATATACTGTCTTAAATGTCCTGAAGTGAAATAAGTGGATTATAATCGGAATTGCCAGAGATAGCAATGCCCAAAAGAAAAGAGGATTTACGAATTTCATCGGAGGCCAAATATACATCATACTAAACGCATTCCTAATAAACTTATGTTTGTACTTATCAATTTATGCTGAACAATTTAATGCACCTATTTGAAAACAAACTTGAAGCCCTAAAAAATTCAATAGCTTTAGGCTTACCAGGTGAAGATGCCCATAACATTTTTTCTCCTCCCGGTCGAATTGGATATAAAGAAGCTTTGTTATTGGAAGATAAACCTAAAAAAGCTGCTGTTTTAATTCCTTTATACATTAATAACATAGGTGACCCAGCAATATTATTAACTTTAAGAAAAACCTATGCTGGTGTTCACAGCGGTCAAATAAGTTTCCCAGGTGGTAAATTTGAACAACATGAATTTTCTTCAATCAATGTCGCCCTTCGAGAAGCGGAAGAAGAAGTTGGCATTAGTCCAAGCAATGTTTCAATAATTGGAGAACTTTCTCCACTATACATTCCTCCAAGTCATATTGTAGTGTTTCCTGTTATTGGGTTTTTGAACAAAATCGAACCATGGAAAATTCAAGAAAGAGAAGTTGAAAAACTATTGGAATTTAGTTTGTCAGAATTTATAGACCCTCAAAATAAAAGCAATGTTGAAATCAATATTGGCAATCAAGTAAGAAAAGTTCCAAGTTATAATATCAACGGTACCATAGTTTGGGGTGCTACAGCAATGATAATCTCCGAATTTATATATCTATGGAATCGTAAATCTTTTAATGATTAATTTGTCTTAACGCGAATTTCAGGATTATTATTAAAAGAATTGTACCTCCGATAATAATTGTGACCTTTCCCGAATTTCCATAATTTAAAGTATTAACTTTTTTATCTTTTCGGAAGGACCAAATAAGAATTCCGATAAAACTAATTGCAAATATAATCGCAAAAATCCAGTGACCTGGAGTAATATCCATCTATAGAATTATTAATGTAAAATCATCAATCGCTGCGTCTTCTTTAATTTTCCACCTTCGGAAATAGAGCAGAAATAAACTCCTTCAGGCAAATTTGAAGTATTGATTTTTATAGATCCAATTTTACTTTGCAAATTTTCAAAATAAACTTTTTGTCCAAGAGAATTATAAACTACTACGGAAGATTGAGAATGATTATTCAAATCAAAATTAACCTGTAATGTTTCATCAGCAGGATTAGGGAACAATTGAAGTTTAGTTTCAACGGTTGTTTTAATTAATGCAGGCGATGGTAAAAAATTAGCAATTAGTTGAATAGAATCTGTAATATTGTTAATATTATAGAATGTATATCTAATTGATGCAGCATCTAATGCTCCGTTAGGTCTATAGTATCCTTTAAATGTTTTTAATGTATCACCTGATTCAATTTGTTCAAAATCAGGAGATTCTGTTGTTCCTGGTGCATAACACAGGTTTAAGCAAAAATAATTTTGGCTTCCTTCAGCAGAATCAATTACTTCACTTCTCATTTTGACCCTTATTGCAGAATTACTAGTATTAACTATGTACGCTTTAACCGTTAAATCATAATTTGGCGCACCCCATGCAGTATTTAGCACGTCAGTAAAAACTAAACTTTGTGCAATTGAATTACCATTAAAAAGGAGCGATAAGAAAACTATAAACGTGTATATGATTTTCATAGAATAAAATATTTTAGACAAAAATATAAAATAATGATTAAATATTCACTGCAATATTTTAAATTAGCCGACATTTTATTCATTTAACCATAAAAATATAAATTACATGAAAAACAAATTTACTTTGCTTTTCTCGCTTGCAGCCATCGCTTTTTCACTTCCTGCGGTTGCTCAAGTGAGTTATTCCCAGGACTTTGAAGGTGCTGGTGCCTCTCTTCCAAATGGTTGGACTCAAATTTCTGCTGCTTCAGATGGTGGTTTTATTCGTGGAACTAGCGCAGATTTATCTAGCACTTCTATGACATTTTCTTCACACACAACTTTTATCGCAACAAACGATGATGGTTGTGGTCAAGCTTGCGATAAAGGGAATGATCTAGTTAAATCACCAGTAATTGATTTAACTGGCGTTTCTAATCCATTTTTAAAGGTTGATATTTTCTATTTTGAAGGAACCTACCAAGGTGTAACTGAAACTGCATTTATTGAGGCTTCTACTGATGGAGGCACAACATGGACTGTTATTTCGGATTTAGCAGGTGCTGCTGATTGGAGAACAGAGTTTGTTAGCTTAAGCGCTTACGCGAATGCACCAAGCTTAACTATTGGCTTTAGATACAAAGACAATGGAGGATGGCTTTTTGGAATGGGAATCGACGATTTCTCTGTTTTTACACCACCACAGAATTCAGTTGATTTGAGTTCATTAAATATCAATTCTTATGTTGTTCAAACTGGTAATGATATTGCTGGAAGTGTATTTAATTCTGGAGCTTTGCCAATTACATCTTTAACTGTTTCATACACAGTAACTGGTAGCAGTGCTGTTTCAGCAACTATCAATGGCTTAAATATAGCTCCTCTTTCATCTGGAGATTTTGTTCACCCAACACAATGGGTTCCATCTGCTCCAGGAACTTTTAATGTTTCTGTAACAGTTAGTGATCCTAATGGAGTAACTGATGCGGATTTAACAAATAATACGCTTTCGAAGTCTGTTATAGTGGCTACTCAGTCAGTTCAAAGACTACCTTTACTTGAAGAGTTTACAAGCTCAACTTGCCCTCCATGTGCAAGTTTTAACGCAACATTTAGCCCTTATTTGGAGCAGATTCAAGCAAATCAAGGCCCTGACGCTTCAGCTGCTGTAGTTAAATATCAAATGAATTACCCTTCACCAGGAACAGATCCAAGTTATAATTCTGATGCAAATACTAGAAGTACATATTACAGCGTACCTGGTATTCCTGACCCATTTTTAGATGGTGTGAATGTTCCAGCTAATACTTCATTTATTCAAGGTGCTGTTGAATCAAGAAGATCTGATATCGCAGTTATGAGTGTTGGAGTTAATGCAACGAATAACGGAGATTCTTTGATCGCAGATGTAACTATTACACCTTATGCAAATTTTCCAGCAGGCTTCAAACTTTATATTGCAGTAACTGAAGACCAATATGACTATACAGGAACCAACGGAGAAACTCAGTTTCACAATGTTATGCGTAAAATGCTTCCAAACGCAAGTGGAATCACACTTACAGCAATGACTCCAAATACTCCATTAACTTTCACAAGAAAATATAAATTTTCTTACAATCTTGACAATACTTCACAAGGAACCTTCAACCTTTGGGGCTCTAATTTTACAGATGTTTCTGTAGTTGCTTGGGTTCAAGATAATGCTACAAAAGAAATCTTCCAATCTGCTTTTGATGAGTCTGTTACTTCAATTACAGGAATCAATGATAGCGAAAATGGTTTAGAAGCTCGTTTTTACCCAAATCCATCTAACGAGGCTACTTTTATAAAAGTGAATGTTCCAGTTGCTTCAAAAGTGAATCTTGAAGTTTACAACATAATGGGACAACGTGTTGGTTTCCAAAATTTTGGTACACAAAACGGGGCGCAAACTTTAAAATTCGATACTTCAGATTTAACAAATGGTGTTTATTTGTTTAATTTAACTGTTGGAGATAAAAAAGTTACACGTAAAGTTAGTGTTAACCATTAATCAATAATTTAGTTTTTCTAATCGGTGAATAGGTTTTCCTGTTCACCGATTTCTTATTTTGTATAATATGAAAAAAGTATTATTTCTTTTCTTACTTGTATCTACTTCAATTTTTGCTCAAGCCGACAAATCAGGAAGAAAATTGCCAAGTGTAGATATTTTAAATCTTGAAGGAAAAAATATCTCAACAGATAATTTTGAGAATAACGGCAAACCAATTATTCTATCTTTTTGGGCAACTTGGTGCAAGCCTTGTGTTTTAGAATTAACTAATATGTCTGAATTATATGATGATTGGAAAAAAGAAACAGGAGTAAAGATTATTGCTATTTCTATTGATGATGCGAGGAATCAGACAAAAGTTGCTCCATTCATTAACGGAAAAGGATGGGAATATGAAGTATATTGTGATCCAAATGCCGATTTGAAAAGAGCATTAAATATTAACCTTATTCCTCATACATTTTTATTGAATGGGAATAAAGAAATTGTTTGGCAACATAGCAGTTATACAGAAGGTGATGAACTGAAACTCATTCAAAGAGTAAAAGATTTAAACGCAGGTATCGAAGTCAAAGATTAGCGAAGGCATGCTTATGCATAAAATAATAATCTCAACATTAGCTACTTTTTTTTATTGCTGTTCAGCTTATTCCCAAAATAATTTTGGAGAGTTGCATGGTAATTTCCAAGTAGATGCTCAATATTATAACAGAGATTCCCTCATCGGTGCACCCATTGTAAAGGAAAAGATTCTTTCAAACGGATTCATGAATCTTTGGTATACGAAAGGAAATTTTACTGCCGGTGTTAGATATGAGAATTATCTAAATGTTATGCAAGGTTTCGATTCTCGATACAAAGGCTCAGGAGTTCCTTTCAGATTCGCCTCATATAAAAACGACAGATTAGAAGCTACAGTAGGAAATTTCTATGAACAATTTGGAAGTGGACTCATCTTAAGAGCTTATGAAGAAAGAAGTTTGGGCTACGATAATGTATTTGACGGAACGAGGGTGCGTTTTCAGCCAATAAAAGGAATATATTTAAAAGGATTAATTGCTAGACAAAGAACTTTCTTTGCATTGAGCTCTGGAATTGTCAGAGGGTTTGATGCGGAGATAAACTTTAATGAACTAATTCCAGGGGGTGATTCATTAAAAACAACAATCATCTTAGGAGGCTCAGCAGTGAGTAGATTTCAAGCTGATTTAGATCCATATTACAAACTACCAGAAAATGTTGCCGCATTCTCTGGTCGTCTAAATATTATTAGAGGAAAGATTAATTTTCTCGCAGAGTACGGCTATAAAATTAATGACCCTAATGCAACAAACGGATATAGGTATAATAATGGTCATGCGCTAACTGCAACTGCCACCTACTCAACGAAAGGCCTGGGAATATTGATTGCCGCTAAACGTTTAGATAATTTTGATTTTAGGTCTGATAGAACCGCTTCTGGAATAGGAGCAAATATTAACTTTCTACCAGCTCTGACTAGGCAACACACTTATAATTTGCCGGCTACCATTTATCCTTATGCTACTCAGCCAAATGGTGAAATGGGTTATCAAGCAGAAATAAGCTATAGATTTAAGAAAGGAAGTTCATTAGGAGGAAAGTACGGCACAGAAATAGTCGTAAATTTTTCAGGTACAAACGGTATCATTAAGAATAAAACTTCAAATGATACTCTGGGATATACATCTCCTTTTTTCAAACCATCAAAACAAATGTTTTTTCGAGATTTTCATGTCGAAATACATAAGAAATTTAGTAAAAAAGTTAAGGCTACAGCAATGTATCTTAATTGGGTCTACGACAAAGATATTGTACAGGGTTTAGTTGGCTTCGGAACTATTTTCGCCGATATGGGGGTGATAGACGTTTCGTATAAAATAAGTGCGAACCATACAATTAGAATAGAAGCTCAAGCGTTACTTTCTAAGCAAGATACAAGAGATTGGGCAACTGGATTAATTGAATACACCTTCGCACCGAATTGGTTCTTAGCTGTAATTGATCAGTACAACTTTGGTAATTCAGATAGTGCAAAACAAATTCATTATATTACAGCCAGTACCGGATATACAAAGAATGGCAATAGAATTATGATAAATTATGGGAGGCAAAGAGCTGGGATTTTTTGTGTAGGTGGTGTTTGCAGGAACGTTCCTGCCTCTAATGGTTTGTCGATTAGCATTTTAAGTAGTTTTTAAGTAGCAACAAAAAATAATTTTAACTATGAAATCAACGATCAATATTTTAGCATTTTTTTCTATTTTATTCTTGTTCTCATGTGATAAAATTGAAGGTCCTTTTGGAGAAAATATATCTAACAATGGTGGAGGGGATACCGATATTGTCTATTTTAGAAAGGTATTCGTTGAAGATTTCACAGGACATACATGTGGAAATTGCCCAAGAGCAGCAGAGAAAATTGAGCTATTAAAGGAGAATTATGGTGATAAAATTGTTTCAATGGCGGTTCACGTTGGATTCTTTGCAGAACCTACTGCCCCGGGAACAGAATTTGAAACAGATTACAGATCTTCAATAGGAAATGAATTAGACCAGTTTTTTGGTAATGCATCCGCTGGTTTACCTAATGGTTTAATAAATAGAAAATCCTTTTCTGGGCTAACGATTATTCAATATAATGATTGGGCCACTAAAGTGAATGAATTAGTTACTATTCCAGCAGATGCTTGGATTAAAGCTACTCCCTCTTTGAATCAAACTACAAGAGAAGTTTCGGTTACAGTGCTCACCACAATACTTCAAGAAGTTGAAGAACCTTTAAGCATTGTTATGTATTTGGTGGAAGATAGCATACAAAGCCCTCAAAAAGATTACGATCCATCTATACCTGGTGGAGTTATTGATAATTATATTCATCGCCATATGCTAAGAACTTCAGTAAATGGTGCTTTTGGACAACCCCTTTCATCAGACTTAGTTTATACTGCAAACCAACAATTTACAACTACAGGCAATTATACTATTCCCCCTACTTGGAATTTATCACAAATGCATTTAATTACGGTCCTTTATAAAACTGCCACAAAAGAAGTTGTTCAGGTCGATGAGAAGCATTTATAAGGTTAAATTACTAATAAGCTACTGTTTAATTTTTCTAGCTTTCAATTTAAAAGCGCAACAAGCAACTTCAAATAAGAAATTTTATTCAGGTGTATTTTTCGGCCTAAACACCAGCCAAATTACCGGCGACGACCTAGCTGGATATGACAAGCCAAGTCTAACCTTTGGAACATTCGTTAAGCGTAAATTCGGAGAGAATTTTTCTATTTTGATGGAACTATCTTATCTACCAAAAGGAAGTAGAAAGAACATTTCCCCGAAAGACTCTATACCTACATTTTATTCATTAAAATTAAGGTATATAGAAATACCTGTTATGTTTCAATATACTATAAAGTCTAGAATTACACTTGAAGTGGGACCTTCTATAGGAGTTCTATTGACCTATAAAGAAGAGGATATTTTTGGAGATTTATCAGGAAATTACTCAACCCGTGAACAATTTAAGCGAACTGACATTTCTTTTAATGCGGGTATTAATTATTTACTAAATGATAAATGGACATTTAGTTTAAGATCTGCAAATAGCATGGCTCCAGTGAGAAATCATGACCAGCAAACAAAGTTTAGATTAAATAGAGGGCAATATAGTTCTTGTATCATGGGCAGATTATTTTATAATTTTTAGTTTTGAAAAAGAAAATTGCTATCGCAATAACAGGAGCAAGCGGTTCTATTTATGCCAAAGTGCTAATAGATAAACTTCAATTGCTTGAAAATCAAATTGAGGAAATTGGAATTGTTTTTTCGAAAAATGCCAAAGATGTATGGGATTTTGAATTAGAAAAAGGAGGATATAATAGTATACCTTTTAAAACTTACGAAAGAGATAATTTCTTCGCTCCTTTTGCTTCAGGCTCAGCTAAGTATGACGTTGTTATAGTTTGCCCTTGTTCCATGGGTACTCTGGGGAGAATTGCTGCAGGTATTTCAGATGATTTAATTACTCGTGCTGCGGATGTTGCTTTAAAGGAAAGGAGAAAACTTGTACTAGTCTTAAGAGATGCACCTTACGGTTTAATCCAAATTAGAAACATGGCAACTATCACTGAAGCGGGTGGAATAATTTGTCCAGCCAGCCCTTCATTTTATTCAAAACCTAAAAACTTTGAAGAATTGGCCGCTACAGTGATTGATAGAGTTATTGATTTAGCAGGACTCACAAATTCTTCATTTCGCTGGCAAGAAGATTAATCATTATTAAAAGATAGGTTTCTCTTTAAACCCTTGAAACCAGTCCTTTTTATTGCAGATTTACCAAAAACTTTTTTAAAAGTATCCTCCGTCATTTCTATCCATTCTGCTTTTTCCAATCCTTCTAAATCTACACTTGGATTGAAACGATATTCACTATGTGGCTTTGAAAAGCGATTCCAAGGACAAACCTGTTGACATACATCACATCCAAAAGTCCAATCATCAAATTTACCTTTCCAACTTACAGGAATTTCTTCTTTAAGTTCGATAGTGAAATATGAAATACATTTACTTCCATCAACTACGTATGGAGCAATAATGGCTTCTGTTGGACATGAATCTATACATTTGGTACAAGTGCCACAGTAATCTTTTATAGGCCCATCTGGAACAAGTTCTAAATCAATTATTAGTTCTGCGATAAAGAAGAATGACCCCTGACTTTTATTGATAAGATTCGTGTTTTTTCCAACCCAACCTAATCCACCTTTTTTGGCCCAAACTTTATCCATCACAGGAGCAGAATCTACAAATACTCTTCCTTCTATTTCGCCAATCGAATTCTTTAATTCGGCGAAAAATGCAAACAACTTTTCTTTTATAACAAAATGATAATCTTCTCCCCAAGCATACTTTGATATTTTAGGTGCAACAGTATTTAGAATATTATCTTCAGCATAATAATTAAATAAAAGTGAAACTACTGATTTAGCACCAGGTACTAATTTTCTAGGGTCAACTCTCATGTCAAAATGGTTTTCCATGTATGTCATTTTACCATGCATACCTTTGTTTAGCCATTTTTCAAGATTTCGAGCATCTTCTTGTAATTGCTCGGCTTTAGATATTCCACAAAATGAAAATCCATGCTCGTTAGCTATTGATTTTACAAGCGCTGTATTCTTTTGAGCAAAGTGAATCATTATTGATTTTAGTTATTCGAATAAACCGCCTTGTTTATTTTTTCTTACATAACCCAAATGTTTATATGCAAGCTCAGTAACTTCTCTTCCTCTTGGTGTTCTTACCAGAAAACCTTCTTGAATTAAATATGGCTCATATACCTCTTCGATTGTCTCGGCATCTTCTCCACATGCAGTAGCAATTGTAGTCATTCCAACTGGACCTCCATTAAATTTTGAAATAATTGTAGTTAGAATCTTATTATCCATTTCATCAAGCCCAAATCTATCTACATTTAGCGCACCTAAAGCTAATTGAGTTATTTCTTTAGTAATTACTCCAGTACCTTTAACCATCGCAAAATCTCTAACTCTTCTTAATAGAGCATTTGCAATCCTTGGAGTACCACGACTTCTTCTAGATATTTCTTCTGCAGCTAAAGGATGGATTTCAATCTTAAGAATTCCGGCAGCTCTTTTAATTATAGAACATAAAATATCTGCATTATAGTATTCAAGCCTTGAATTTATTCCAAACCTTGCTCTTAATGGAGATGTAAGCAAACCAGATCTTGTTGTTGCTCCAATTAGTGTAAAAGGATTCAAATTGATTTGAACTGTTCGTGCATTAGGACCATTATCTATCATTATATCGATACGATAATCTTCCATTGCAGAATAAAGATACTCTTCAATAATAGGGCTAAGTCTATGTATTTCATCTATAAACAAAACATCATTTGTTTCTAAATTTGTAAGAAGTCCAGCTAGATCTCCTGGTTTGTCGAGAACAGGACCAGATGTAACTTTAAAACCTACACCCATTTCATTTGCAATTATATTGGCAAGAGTTGTTTTACCTAATCCAGGAGGTCCATGCAATAAAACATGATCTAATGCTTCTTCTCTCATTTTGGCTGCCTTCACAAATACACTCAAATTATCAAGTATTTGGGCCTGTCCTGTAAAATCATCAAAACTTGCAGGACGAAGAACTTTTTCAAATTCTTTATCTTTATTGGATAATTGACTGGCGTCAGGATTTAAATGAGCATTCATTAAATCAAATGTATGTAAATAAAAAAGCCTGCAGAAATTTCCACAGGCTTAATTTTGTAAGTTAATATTTTTTAATGCGCTCCTTCAGCAATTTCTTTTTCTGTCATCGGTACATTTTGAGGACAGAAATCTTCACTTTTATCTGGTTTGCTATAATCATAAGCCCAACGATGAACTTCTGGAATAGCACCTGGCCAGTTTCCATGAATATGTTTAACTGGTGCTGTCCATTCTAAAGTATTAGATCTCCATGGGTTTTGAGGTGCAGGCTGACCTCTAAATATAGAATAGAAGAAATTAAACAAGAATATTAATTGCGCAGTTCCCGCCAAAATTGCAAACCAGGTTACCATTACGTTAATATCAACAAGATCATTGAATATTGGAAATTCTGTGTTTGAGTAGTAACGACGAGGAACACCTGCAAGTCCTAAAAAGTGCATAGGAAAGAACACTCCGTAAGCCCCAGCAAAAGTTAACCAAAAATGTGCAAATCCTAATTGCTTATTCATCATTTTACCATACATTCTTGGAAACCAATGGTAAATTCCAGCAAACATTCCAAATATAGCAGCAGATCCCATAACTAAATGGAAGTGGGCAACTACGAAATAAGTATCATGCACGTTTATATCAAGTGCAGAATCTCCTAGAATAATACCAGTAACTCCTCCAGTAATGAAGAAAGAAACTAAACCAATAGCGAACATCATGGCTGGTGTGTAAACAATGTTACCTTTCCATAAAGTTGTAATGTAATTGAAAGCCTTTACAGCCGATGGAATTGCTACTAGTAGGGTTGTAAATACGAATACTGAACCTAAAAACGGATTCATACCCGTAATAAACATGTGATGTCCCCAAACAATGAATGATAAAAAAGCAATACCCAATATAGAGGCAATCATGGCTCTATAACCGAAGATTGGTTTTCTAGCATTTGTTGCAATTACCTCTGAAGTAATACCGAGGGCTGGAAGTAATACAATATATACTTCGGGATGTCCTAAAAACCAAAATAAGTGTTCATATAAAATTGGGCTACCACCATTGTATTCTAGTGCTTGTCCACCAATGTAAATGTCACTCAAATAGAAACTTGTTCCAAAACTACGGTCAAAAATTAATAACAATGCTGCTGCAAATAATACTGGGAATGAAAGCACTCCTAAAATTGCTGTAACTAAGAAAGCCCAAATTGTTAGAGGCAATCTTGTCATTGACATTCCTTTTGTTCTCAGATTAATGACAGTAACAATGTAATTAAGAGAACCCAATAAAGATGAAACAATGAATAATGCCATTGAAACTAACCATAAAGTCATACCTAAACCTGATCCTGGCATAGCTTGAGGTAATGCACTCAAAGGAGGATATACTGTCCATCCTCCAGATGCTGGTCCTGATTCAATAAAAATTGAACTAAGCATAACCAAAGAAGATGCAGCAAAAAACCAAAAAGAAAGCATGTTTAAAAATCCAGAAGCCATATCTCTTGCTCCAACTTGCAATGGGATCAATAAATTTGAGAATGTACCGCTCAATCCACCTGTCAATACAAAGAACACCATTATAGTTCCGTGTAT
Organism: Bacteroidota bacterium; assembly: GCA_027490225.1. Classification (GTDB taxonomy): domain Bacteria; phylum Bacteroidota; class Bacteroidia; order M30B66; family M30B66; genus JAIXYK01. Next base: position 81,954 of record JAIXYK010000059.1, read on the forward strand.
TGTAACTAAAGCCAAATAGAAATCGGGATTTAAAACTCCACCTGGCGCCCATTTACCTAAAATAGGTTCAAGAAAAGGAAAACTTTGACCAGGCCAAGCCAATTGAAGCCTGAAGACCATAGACATCATCATAGCTAATACTCCCATGAAAATGGCAGTAATTAAAAACTGTTTTGAAATCATTTTATGATCTTGAGAAAAGACATATTTATTCCAAAATGTCTCTACATGATGGTGGTCGTCATGATCGTCATGAGAATGATGTAAATCGTGTGATGCGTGAACTATTGGTTCAACATGTGCATCTTGGTTTGTATTTTCCATTGCTGACATATCGCTCTGCTTTGAATCTTTTTTTAATGGTTATTGCTTAACACTTAGAATTCTATAATGTTTGAATTTTTAATTATTTAATTGACGCTGTAACAGCAGCAGGGGTTGCAGCTGCTTGTTGTTGCATCCAATTTTTCTGTTCAGCAATGTATTTGTTAAACTCTTCTTGCGTTTCAACTATGATATCCATTTGCATGTTGAAATGAGAGGCTCCACAAATTTTATTGCACAATAAAACGTAGTTGAAATTTTTATTCTTCAATTTCGTGCGCATTTCTGCAGTAGTAATTGTTGGAGTAAATTCAAATGAAGTCTCCATTCCTGGCACACAATTCATTTGTGCTCTGAAGTGTGGCATGTAAGCACTATGTATTACATCCCTAGAACGAAATTTAAAGCTAACTGGCTTTCCTTTGACAATATGGAATTCAGCTTTAGTAATAATATCATCATTACCTTTTGAATCTTCAATCATCCCAAGATCGTTGCCTGCAACTATTTTACGAAAATCTGTTTTTCCTAAAGTGTTGTCTTTCCCTCCATATCTAGCTGTCCAGTCAAATTGCTTAGAATATAATTCTATAACCATTGCGTCTTTACTTCCACTGTACATAACATCATTCCAAACATTCAAACCGTAAGCAATTAGGCCAGTTAAAACGATTGCAGGAATTATTGTCCAAATCATTTCTAATTTATTACTGTGCGCGAAATATACAGCCTTGCGATCCTTACGATATACGTTTTTGTATGCCTGATAAACTAAGATAATATGTGTTAAAAAGAAAACGAAAACAATCGTTGCCATGGTAACATTAAACAGCAAATCTATTTCTGGACCATGTGCTGATGCAGCTTCTGGAAGTAGTTTATCTTTATACTCGAAAAAAGTCCAGATGAAAAAAGCAAATAAGCCTGCAATAAAAAGAACCCAATAAAAAGCTTGATTTTTACCTTCCTTTTCAGTAATAACATCATCATTACGGCCTCCTCTTAATTCAGCGGAAAGTTCATAAATGGACATAACCTTTACTGCTGCAAGAACGAACAATACTATTACTGCTAAAACAACTAATGTCATATTATCTTTATTTCAATTGTTATTAAATGTGGTGATGAACGCTTTCTTCGTAGAAAACGTGAGTTTTGTTTTGTAATGGGCGTGATGCCAGTGATCTTAAGACTATGAATCCAAAGAAACCTAAGAATCCTAACATTGTTCCTATTTCAACCCACCCAAAATGCCAATGCTCTTTAACTGTTCCAGGCATAATCATTACAAAGTTATCGCTCCAATGACCAAATATTATTACAATACCTACAAAAAACAGGAGATTGTAGTTTCTTTTTGATCCTCTTCTCATTAAAACAAGGAATGGGAAGAAAAAGTTCAAAAATAAATTTAGAATAAAAATAAATTTATAGTTGGCAAATCTGTCCATGAAATATGTTACCTCTTCTGGAATGTTAGAATACCAAATTAACATAAATTGAGAAACCCATAAATATGTCCAGAAGACAGAAAAAGCAAACATGAATTTTCCAAGGTCATGAATATGATTATCATTTACTTCAGGAAGAAGTCCTTGATTCTTTAGGTAGAGCGTAATCAAAGTAATCATTGATAATGCGCTAACAAAGAATCCAGCGAAAGTGTACCAGCCAAAAAGTGTACTGAACCAATGAGTATCAATAGACATTATCCAATCCCAAGCTGATGTTGATGAAGTTACTGCGAAGAATACCAAAAACCAAGCTGCTAATTGCTGACTAGATTTCCAATTACTTACATTATAACCTTGCATTTCAATTGCAGATTTTTTCATGAACGCTCTTAAAAAGAGAATCCAACCTCCTAAATAAACTACTGTTCTAATTAGAAAGAAAGGTACATTTAAGAAACCTGACTTACCAGATATAATCTCATCATAATCAGGAGATGTCTTATCATATAAAGCCGGGTCCATCCAATGGTACAAATGGTTTAAGTGAAGAGAAGACAAAACAAGCGTTAAAAAAAGAAACGCTGCTCCATAAGGTAAATAGCTTGCAATAGCTTCCATTGGCCTTTTTACTGCGGCTGACCATCCGGCTTCTGCAGCGTATTGAACGGCCATAAAGAATAATGCTCCAAGGCCTATGGCCATAAAGAAAAATGAGTTTAGCAATAAACTTGGCCAAGTTCTATGCGCATCGGTTAAAAAACCTCCTACTAAACTCAAAACTCCAATAGCTATTAGAGCTAAACAGATATTTCTGGTTTTTGATGAGAATGTATAGTTCATTGTTTACCTCTCTTACTTTATTTAATTATTTCATTGCAGTTTTAACAACTGCTCCTATTACTTTTGTTGTGTCACTTATTGCTACTGCTGTTGTATCACTTCCAGCTGAGATTCCTAATCCATCTGCTCTTAGTTTCTCAACCCATTTAATTACTTGCCATCTTTCTGCATAATTTATTTGAGAAGCATGTGAGCCCATCATATTTTTACCATAATAAATAGTATGGTACATTTTTCCAACAGGAAGGTCTTTCAACGCTGCGCTATAGTAAGAGGGAACACCCGCATATTTATCTCTTTGTACTAGTATTCCATTACCATCACCTTTTTCTCCGTGACAATGAATACACATAATCTTATAGATACTTTCTCCTTTTGCTAAAATCTCTGGAGATGTTGCAAAAGGGTTCACTAATCCTAAACCAGCAGCTTCATACCCTTCATTTGTATTGGGATAGCTATATGGCTCATAGAATGGTAAAGTTTCATCATTAAATCTAGGAATACTTCCTGAAACAGGTTTTCTTGAAGCCAAACCATCAGAGAAGAAACTACTTTCTCCATATGCTTCAGAGGCCGGACCTCTATACATGTCTGGCATATATTCAACTCCAGGACTTAGCGGGTCTTTTTTTCCACAAGAAACAAAGACAGAAGTTAATGCTGCAGCAATTACGATTAAAGCTGATTTATTGAATCGCATATTCGTCATTAGTTTAAATCTTTATGATTGATTTCTATAGCTCCTGTTGACTTTAGTGTAGAAACAATTAAGTCCTCCGCTATTTTACCATTTTCAGAAGTTTGTATTTCCATGATAAATTTATCATCAGTAGACCTTAAATCTGGATTATGAGGTGATCTTCCAGGATAAAGTTTGTTCACTAATAGGTAACTTAATACCATACCATGCGCCGCACAAAATACTGTTAACTCGAAAGTTGGGGGGATGAATGCAGGAAAATTTTGTAACCAGGTAAAACTTGGTTTACCACCCACATTCATTTGCCAATCGTGCACCATCATGTACCAAGTCATCCATATCGCAAAAGATGTCCCGAACATTCCGTAGAAAAAAGCGAAATTCGAAAGTTTTGTTGGTTTTATTCCAATTACAGGATCAAGTCCGTGAATAGGAAATGGAGAAAAAACATCTTTTATTCTAACTCCTTTGCTTCTTAATGCTTTAGCGCTTGCCAAGAGAATTTCTTCGTCTTCGAAAACACCATATATAACTTTTCTGCTCATTCTTTAAAATATTAATGATGAGGTGGATTAGGATTTTCTTTTGTTGATTTTAATATCGTTTTCAATTCGCTTAATGCAATAACAGGGAAAGTTCTAGCAAAAAGTAAAAAGAAAGTGAAAAATATTCCTATTGTTCCTATAAAAATTCCCACATCAACAAAAGTAGGGTGGAACATTGTCCAACTTGATGGTAAGTAATCTCTATGTAATGAAGTTACAATAATTACAAAACGTTCGAACCACATTCCTATGTTTACAAAAATTGAGATAATGAATGTTGCAATTAAACTTGTTCTAATCTTTTTAAACCAAAATAATTGAGGAGTAATCACATTACAAGTCATCATTGACCAATATGACCACCAATAAGGCCCTGTTGCTCTATTTAAAAATGCATACTGCTCATATTCAACTCCAGAGTACCATGAAACAAATAGTTCAGTTAAATAAGCAACTCCAACAATAGAACCTGTTAGAATAATAATTTTATTCATTAATTCTACGTGGGTAACTGTAATGTAGTCTTCAAGGTTTAACACTTTACGCATAATTATCAGAAGTGTTAATACCATCGCAAAGCCTGAGAAAATTGCACCAGCCACAAAATAAGGAGGAAAAATTGTTGTATGCCATCCTGGAATTACAGAAGTAGCAAAGTCCATCGATACGATTGTATGAACCGACAATACAAGAGGGGTTGAAAGTCCTGCTAATACTAAAGATACTTCTTCAAATCTTGACCATTGTTTTGCAGAACCGCTCCATCCAAAACTTAGAATTTTGTATATTCTCCTCATTCTTGGTTTTACTTGTCTATCGCGAATCGTTGCAAAGTCAGGTATTAAACCTGTATACCAGAATACAAGTGAAACTGTAAAGTATGTAGATATCGCGAACACGTCCCATAATAAAGGGGAATTGAAATTCGCCCACAAAGAACCAAACTGATTTGGTAACGGGAAAACCCAGTATGCTACCCAAACTCTTCCCATGTGCATCACAGGGAATAAAGCAGCACAGATTACTGCAAAAATTGTCATCGCTTCTGCAGATCTGTTGATCGACATTCTCCAGCGTTGACGAAACAATAATAGGATGGCAGAAATTAATGTTCCAGCATGACCGATACCTACCCACCATACGAAATTGGTAATATCCCATGCCCAACCAACCGTTTTATTTAAACCCCAAACTCCAATTCCAGTTCCAATAGTGTAGGCGAAACAACCTACGCCCCACAAGGCTAAGATAGCCGAAATTGTAAATACAACTTTGAATAAGTTATTTGCTTTACCTTCTATTGGTTTAGCAATATCTTCTGTAATCTGGTGGTAAGTCTTCTCTTCTAAAATGAGGGGCTGTCTTACATTTGCCGTTGAATGATTTTCCATGTGGTCTCTCTTCTTAGCTTATAAATTATGCCTCTTTTGAGGTTTTGTTTCTAATTTTTGTTAGGTAGAATACTGATGGCTGAACACCAACTTCTTCTAAAAGCTGATATTTACGCTCATTATTCCATGTTTTACGCACTTGCGAATTCATATCATTGAAATCTCCAAAAGAAATTGCATTTGTAGGACATGATTTTTGGCAAGCTGTTTTAATTGCTCCATCTTTCGGTCTTTCGCTATTTTTCTTAGCTACTAATTTACCAGCTTGGATTCTTTGAACACACATTGAGCACTTTTCCATTACACCTCGTGAACGAACAGTAACGTCTGGATTTAATACCATTTTACCTAAATCATCATTCATATTGAAGTCAAACTGTGCATTCTCATTATATCTGAACCAATTAAATCTTCTTACTTTATATGGACAGTTATTCGCACAATACCTAGTTCCGATACAACGGTTATAAGTCATTTGATTCAAGCCTTCTAAACTGTGCGTAGTTGCTAATACCGGACAAACAGTTTCGCAAGGTGCATGATTACAATGCTGACACATAACAGGCTGAAATACAACTTCAACATTATCGTTTGCTGAAGGAATTTCCATCTTTAAAAACTTATCGATAGCTCCGACACCTTCTTTTTCTGCAACTTCTTCATTCATGTCGCTGCTATAGTATCTGTCAATTCGCAACCAATGCATTTCGCGACTTCTTCTCACTTCATCTTTTCCTACTACAGGAACATTGTTTTCTGACGTACAACTAACAACACAAGCCCCACAACCAAAACAAGCATTCAAGTCAATTGACATATTCCAGAAATGGTTCTTGTTTTCGAAACTTTCCCAAAGATTCAGTTCTTTTGGAGCAGCTTTTCCGTCTTTACCTATAGTTTTTAAATTTGTTGCAAGCAATAAATCTTCATTCCCAGCTTTATTATCTTTTTTGTATTCTTCTAAAGTTGCCTCTTTTACAATTTGACGCCCCATCATTGTGTGGTGGGTTTGCGTTGCAGCTAAGTGATATTTTCCAACACTGCCGCTTAAAGTTGCGCCTGAAGTTTCACTTTGGAAAGTTCCATTAATAAATTGAGTGAACTTGAAAGCATTTGCGCCAATTCCATTTGCAGTTTTACCTACATTTTCTCTTCCATAACCCACCGCAATTCCTATTACACCTTTGGCAAGACCAGGTTGCGCTAAAACAGGAAGTGTTAATTTGTTAGAACCAATCGTAACATCTATAATATCTGCTTCTTGCACTTGGCCATTAATTGTATTGAATCCTTTATCTTCCATTTCAGAAGGATTCATCAATACATAGTTATCCCAAGTTACTTTTGAAATTGGGTCTGGTAATTCTTGCAACCAAGGATTATTAGCTTGGTTCCCATTTCCAATTCCTGTTTTCTGATATACAAACACTTCAGTGCCTTTTGCATTAGATGCTGCACTAATTAATGCTGCCGCTGAATTCAAATCTGCAATTGGTGCTGATACCTCTGTTACAGGAATTGTTGTAATTTTTATTGTACCTAGATCTTGAGCTATTTGTGCATTATTAAGAACAACCCCATCATGCAATGATTTATTCCAAAATGTGGCAAATCCTCCTAGTGTTGCAAATGAAGGATAAAAATTTAATTCCCAGTATTTAGCAATATAGTCATGCGCATTTGTTGTATTGCCTGACCAAATTAAAAGACTTTCTATTGATTGTCTTGTAGAAAATAATGGATTTATTGTTGGTTGTCCAAGAGCCAAAACTCCTTTTCTAGGGTTAGCATCAGACCATGATTCTAAGTAGTGATTATCTGGAGCAACATATTTACAAACTGCAGTAGTTTCATCTGGTCTATCAGAAAAAGATAATGATAAATCTACTTTTGAAAGTGCAGCTTTAAATGCCTCACCATTAGGTAGCGTATAAACAGGATTTACTCCATGAATAAATAATGCATCAACTTTTCCTGCATTCATTTCTGAAACAAGTCCCATTACTGCTGCATCATTTCCTTGTTTTGTAAAATCAGGAGTATCTAAGAAAATTGAATTTCCATAAGCTCCTAAATGCATATTTATTGCATTGATTACTTGTTGAATAGCGCTGTCATTTATTCCACAAACTACTAAAGCTTTGCCTTTATTCTTATTCAGTTCAGAAGCAATTTCGGAAATGATTGCATCTTTTTTATCCAAAGATTTTGTAGATAGAGATGAACCAGTTAGTTTATTGTAAAGAGAAACAACAGCCGAACCAATTTGAGAAGGTTTTAAAACAACTCTTTTATCAGCATTTGCACCTGTAACAGAAAGATTACTTTCAATTTGAAGGTGTCTAGACATTTTTTTGTCTTCTACATTTACTTTTCTTGTAGAACTTAATTGTCTTGCATGTTCAATTGGAGATAACCAGTTTGCCAAGAAGTCGCATGAAATTCCTAAAACAACTTCAGCTTTGCTAAAGTCATATGTTGGAATAACTGCTTTCCCGAAAGATGCATTATTTGCAATACTTATTGCATTGTATGAGATAGCATCATATGTTACAACTTGGGCTGTTGGATACTTGGTTGTGAATTCTGCAACTGCTGCCTTTTGCGAAGGACTGATTATAGTTGAAGTTAAAATTCTTATCGCTCCAGAGCCTGCAGCTATATCATTTAATTTGCCTGAAACAGCTGAATCTAATGATTTCCAATCACTTTCTTTACCAGATATTTGAGGCGCTTTGTAGCGTGAACTATCATACAAAGACAAAACAGAAGCACCAATTCTTGCATGTGATCCTCCGTTACTTATTGGACAAAGGTCATTTCCTTCAATAAAGATAGGTCTGCCTTCTCTTGTTTTAACTATAACACCTGAATAATCATTCCCATCCCAATAAGTTGATGCATAGAAATTTGCAACTCCTGGTAAAATTTCTTCTGGTTTATTTAAATAAGGTATTGCTTTTCTTACTGGAGTTTCACAAGCAGCAAGTGATGCAGCAGTGACACTAAAACCTAAGAATTTTAAGAAGTCACGACGATTCGTTGAAGTATCAACAATAGAATCGTTACCTAAGAATTCATCAACAGGTAAATCTTCGATAAATTCATTATTTTTCGATTGAAGGAACTCAGGTGTTGCCTTTAATTCTTCTATACCTTTCCAGTATTTCTTCGTATTGCTCATACTTCGTAATTCCTGTTGTTTATACTTTTTATTAATAATGACATTTAGAGCATTCTAATCCACCGATTTTTTCAACGGTAAATTTGTCGCCTTTTTTGTATTTTGGATCGTTCACAAATTTCTTATGTAAATCCTCGTAATACTTATTGTCTTTAAATGCAACTTCTGTTTCTCTGTGACAGTTTATACACCAGCCCATTGTAAGTGGTGAGTATTGTTTTACAACTTCCATAGAGTCAACTGGACCATGGCATTGTGTACATTCTATTTTACCAACTTTTACGTGCTGGCTATGGTTAAAATAGGCATGATCAGGCAAACTATGAACTCTGATCCATTCAATTGGTTTTTGGTTGGTGCCGTATTTTCTAGTTTCAGGATTATAGTCTAGTGCCGCATAAATCTTCCCGATTTCTTCTTTACCATATGTTGGACCTTCTTGAATGTAGGCATGACAATTCATACATACGTTTGCTGATGGAATGTTGGCATGCTTTGATTTTTCAACTCCACTGTGACAGTAAACACATGCAATTTGATTATCTCCAGCATGCAATTTGTGCGAAAACTTGATAGGTTGCTCAGGAGCATAATCGGTATAAACACCAACTCCTAATAATCCATCCCAACCTTGCTTAAGAACCCAAATAACAGCGAATAAACCAATAATTGCTACTAGCTTTTTGTTGTTTGATGCCCAGTATCTGAAACTTTGTAGCGGGGTTCTTTCAGGTTTTGGAACTACAACAATTCCTTTCTTATCATTTAATAATGCTTCTAATGATTTTTTAACTGTTGATAGAACAAATATCAAAACTGATAGTAATACACCTATTCCTAGCAGTATATACATAGTATTGTTTGATTCTGCGGGAGCATTTTGTACTACACCATCTTTATTATCTGTTGGTGTAGTAGGAACTGGTGCATCACCACCTTTATCAGCCCAATCAATAACCGCTATAATTTCAGCATCACTCAGTGCTTGAGCAGGCATTACAGACTGACCATAATCATTATACAACTTAGTTGCATAAGCATCACCTGTTTTTAAAAACTCTGTAGAATTTTTAACCCAAGCAATTAATTTTGTTTGGTCAGGCCATCTCGATTTAATTCCAAGTAAACCTGGACCAACAAGTTTCGCGGCTGTTGGTTTGTGACACGATGCGCAATTACCCTTGAATAATTTTGCTGCATCCTGCGAATAAGATACGGTTGATGTAACTAAAATGGTAAAAAGAATTACCAATAATTTTTGAATGCTTGCTTTTATATGGCGCATATACTGCAAAGTTTGAAACAACTTAAGTCTCTTTTGACGGCTGCAAATTTAATTTTTAACCTTTTCCATTTTGATTTTTTTTAACATTATTTATAATTTAGAATGATTCTAAATAATGTTATCGTAATTACTTTGTTTTTCCTCATTTCCTCGTTTGTGTAAGTTGCTGTAAATTATAATTTTAAATCCTCTTTGATAGATTTAAGAAAATGAAATGAATTTTAAAAGACATTTTTAAATTAGATTTGTATCCTAATTAAATCCATGAATATGAGGTTAAGGTTCGTCTTTTTAGTCTTAATATGCTATTTGCAAACAAATATGAGCGCGCAAATAGACTCAACACTTGAAGGGAAATTAATATTTCAAACAGATCAAGGCTTTAATGAATTAGTTGAGAAGTATAAAAAAATGAATTACAGTTCATCAACAATTGATGGATATAGAGTTCAAATTTCTACTGATGCGGGTAATAATGCAAAAGATCTTTCTAATAAAGTGCTTCAAGAATTCAAAGCCACATTTTCAGATGTACCTGCATACATCACGTACCAGCAGCCAAATTTTAAAGTAAGGTGTGGTAACTTTAGAAATAAAGCCGAAGCTAGAAAACTACAAAAAAGAATCGCTTACTTGTATCCAAGCGCATTTATAGTGAAAGATGCAATAAATTAAGATAATTAAATCTTCTTCTTAATCTCAACACTTTCATATCCTTCAATGATATCGCCCATTTTAATGTCATTAAAGTTGTTAATGTTTAACCCGCATTCATAACCAGTAGCAACTTCTTTTACATCATCTTTAAATCGTTTAAGTGAACCAAGTTCGCCTGAATAAACCACGATTCCATCACGAATTAACCTGATTTTTGTATTTCTAGTTATTTTACCGTCTAACACATAGCAACCTGCAACTGTGCCAACTTTAGTGATTTTGAATACATCTCTTACTTCAACATTACAAACAATTTTTTCTTCAAATTCTGGAGCTAACATTCCCTCCATTGCAAGTTTTATTTCTTCTATTGCATCATAAATGATTGAATAGAATCGCATGTCAATTTCTTCATTTTCAGCTAATTTTCTAGCAGAAGCGCTTGGTCTAACTTGGAATCCAATTATAATTGCATTTGAAGCAGTTGCGAGTAACACATCTGATTCTGTAACCTGACCTACAGATTTGTGGATAATATTTACCTGTATTTTCTCAGTTGATAGTTTTAACAATGAATCTGACAATGCCTCAACAGAACCATCCACATCACCCTTAACAATTATATTCAACTCTTTGAAATCACCTATCGCAATCCTTCTTCCAATTTCATCAAGCGTAATATGTTTATGTGTTCGAATACCTTGTTCGCGCTGCAATTGTTGACGTTTATTAGCGATTTCACGTGCTTCTCGTTCATCAGCCATTACATTAAACTTATCTCCAGATGAAGGTGCTCCGCTCATTCCTAACATTTGCACAGCAATAGATGGACCTGCTAATTTGGTAGGCACTCCTCTTTCATTAAATAATGCTTTAACCCTTCCACTATTTGGACCTGCTAAAACAACATCTCCAATTTTTAAAGTTCCAGCCTGTATAAGTAAAGTAGTAACATAACCTCTTCCTTTATCTAAAGAAGATTCTATAACAGTTCCAAATGCTCTTTTATTTGGATTGGCTTTTAAATCCAATAATTCAGCTTCAAGAAGAACCTTTTCTAACAACAAATCTATATTCTTACCAGATTTTGCTGCAATTTCTTGGCATTGGTATTTCCCACCCCAATCTTCCACCAAGATATTCATATTCGCTAGTTGTTCCTTGATTTTTTCAGGATTAGCTCCTGGTTTATCAATTTTATTGATTGCAAAAACTAAAGGAACTTGAGCTGCTTGAGCGTGATTTATTGCTTCAATTGTTTGAGGCATCACACTATCATCTGCAGCAATTACTATAATTGCAACGTCAGTAACTTGAGCTCCACGCGCACGCATTGCTGTAAAAGCTTCGTGGCCGGGAGTATCTAGAAACGTTATTTTCTTTCCTGTATCAGTTGTAACATTGTAGGCACCTATATGTTGAGTGATTCCGCCGGCTTCTCCACCAATTACATTTGTTTTTCTTATGTAATCTAGCAAAGAAGTTTTTCCATGATCCACGTGGCCCATCACAGTTACAATTGGGGGCCTTGGTAGAATATCTTCTTCAGCGTCTTCTTCTTCTTTAATTGCCTCTTGAACTTCAACACTTACAAATTCTACTCTGTAGCCAAATTCTTCTGCAACAATAGTTAAAGTTTCTGCATCTAATCGTTGATTTATAGAAACAAATAAACCAAGAGACATACAAGTTGAAATAATCTCATTTACTGAAATGTTCATCATTTTTGATAACTCATTCGCAGAAACGAATTCCGTTACTTTAATTATCTTTTCAACTCCTTCTTGTTCTTCGGCTTCTAATGCTGCGCGGAAATCTTCACGTTTTTGTTTTCTATGTTTTGAAGATTTAGATTTTTGTTTTCCTTGGCTCAGTCTTGCAAGGGTTTCTTTTATTTGTTTCTGAACTTCTTCTTCCGTTAACGCTACTTTTGGAGCGGCGCTTGGCCTATTTTGCCCACCACCTGGTCTATTATTATTTGGGCGATTATTATTACCTTGATTATTATTTTGAGGTCTATTTCCTCCTCCAGCAGTATTAGGTTGATTTACTGTTTGATTCTGAACTGGAGTTGTTCCAGCTGCTGGTTCAATTCTCTTCCTTTTCTTTTTATTGTTTCCAACACTTTGACCAGATGAAGATGCTATTGGTTTTTTAGGAGGATCTGGAGCTAATACAATAGTTCTTAAAACTGTTGGTCCTTCTAATTTCTTTCTTTCTGCTCGATAAAGACCTTCTTCAGGCTTTTCTGTTTGGTCTATTGATGAGGATGAATCTAGATTATCAGCAGATTTTGGTTTTTCTGGAGACGGAATTTCTTCGACAACAGCTTGAGATTCAGCGGTAATTTCTATTGGAGTTAGTTTTACTTCTTCCTTCTGAACTTTTTGACTCTCAACTATTTCAACAATTTCTTCCTTTTTTATTTCTTCAACAGGGTTTGAAACTTCCTGTTGCTTTGGTTTTTTGCCTTTGTTTTTTGAAAAAGCATCTAAATCGATTTTGCCAATTACTTTAATTTGATTCCCTTCGGGCACGTTTGAAACAATCTCAGGAGCAGCTTCTTCAATTTTTTCTTCAATAATTTGAGCCGGTTTAATTACCTCTTCTTCAACAATTACAGGTGTTTCTTTAACTTCAGGAACCTGAGCTTTTATTTCTTCAATAACTGGAGTTTTTAAAACCTCTAATGATGGCTCAACTGGTTTTGGCTTTTCAATTTTGGCTTTTGATTGATCAATAGCACCAAGATTCTTAACTAAAATCTCTTCCGGTTCATTGTCTGATTCTTCATGTCTATGAGATGTCTGGTTTTCATCTAATACAATCGTTTCTCTTTTGAGACGTGTTTGACTAATTTTTTTAGACTCTTCTTTAACACTTTTTTCAGCACCATACTCCTTTAACAAAAGAGAATACATGTCGTCGCTAATTTTTGAATTGCGATTCACATCTTCAAACCCTTTAGCAGTAAGGTAATCTGTTAAAGTTTGAACTCCGACATTTAATTCGGTAGCTACTTTGCTTATTCTTCTTATTTGTTGTGCGTCAGACATTTATTTTTGTTAAATCGTTTTTAATTGAACCTTTACGTTTTCATTATTCAAACTCAGCACGTAAAATTCGCATTACTTCTTTTATTGTTTCCTCTTCTAAATCGGTTCTTTTAACTAAGTCTTCTACAGGAAGTTCAAGAACACTTTTCGCAGTATCACAACCTACATTTTTCAATTCATCTAGAATCCAGCTATCAATTTCATCTGCAAATTCTTCCAAATCAACATCTTCACTATCAAGTTCAGAATCTCTGTAAACATCAATTTCATAACCCGTTAGCTTGCTGGCTAACTTAATATTTAATCCTCCCTTACCAATTGCAAGAGAAACTTGATCTGGTTTTAAATAAACATCGGCTCTTTTTGTTGCTTCATCTATTTTAATGGATGAAATCTTTGCTGGACTAAGCGCTCTTGTAATGTAAAGTGTATTGTTTACAGTGTAATTTATCACATCAATATTTTCGTTTCTTAACTCACGAACAATTCCATGAATTCTAGAACCTTTCATTCCAACGCAAGCTCCAACTGGATCAATTCTGTCGTCATAACTTTCAACTGCAACTTTTGCTCTAACTCCAGGTTCTCTGACAATTTTCTTGATGGTGATTAAACCATCAAAAACTTCAGGAACTTCTTGTTCGAAAAGCTTTTCTAAAAATACAGGAGACGTTCTGGATAAAATAATTTGAGGGGTTCCATTTTTCATTTCTACTCTTAAAACTACTGCTCTTAAATTTTCTCCCTTTTTGAAAAAGTCAGTTGGTATTTGTTCTGTTTTTGGTAAAACAAGTTCGTTTCCTTCTTCATCAATGATTAAGACTTCTTTTTTCCAAACTTGGTAAATTTCTCCACCAACCACATCTCCAACTCTATCTTTGTACTTTTTATAGACACCATCTTTTTCGAGCTCTGTAATTCTTGCAACGAGGTTTTGCCTAAAAGCTAAAACAGCTCTTCTTCCAAAGTCATTTAATTTAACTTCTTCCGAAACTTCTTCACCAACTTCAAAGTCAGGTTCAATTTTAACTGCCTCAGAATAACCAATTTGTTTATTCTCGTCTTCTATCTCTCCATCTTCAACAATTTCGCGGTTTCTCCAAACTTCTAAATCACCCTTGTCTATATTAATGATAATGTCAAAGTTCTCATCAGAACCGTATTTTTTAATAATCATATTGCGAAAAACATCTTCTAATATGCCCATCATAGTGGCCCTATCAATGTTTTTAAATTCCTTGAATTCTGCAAAAGATTCGATGAGTGCTGCGTGTTCCATTTCTTAAAGTGAATAAATCATTTAAAATTGATGTGTAAGCGTGTTTCTTTTATTTCATTGAAAAGAAACACATTTTTATTATTTTCTAATTTTTCTGTTGACGTTTTCTTAATTGGCTTTTTTGAAGCAGAGCGTTTTATTTCAATTTTAGTATCTTCTACTTTTTCGAGAAAGCCTTTTATTTTTTCCCCGTTTTTTAGAAGAACATCCACTTCTTTACCACAATACTTGTAATATTGTCTGGTGTTTCTAAAAGGTTGATCTATTCCAGGAGACGAAACTTCCAGTTCAAAATCTTCTAATTCTCTATCAAGGCTATGTTCAATATGTTTACTTAATTGAATACAATCCTGAATGGAAACATTGACATCATTTTCAATAAAAACAAGTATCTTATTGGTTGAACTAACCTTAACGTCTATTAAATAGTTGGTCGATCCTTCCAAGAAAGATTGTGCTAAATCAACAATTCGATCCTTGCTTATCATTATAGTGTGCAATAAAAAAAGGGACACTGTCCCCTCCAAAACTGCTGCGAAAGTACAATAAGATTTTAATTTGACAAAAAAACTCGCTTTTTCGTAGCCACAATTCTATGGTGTATTTTTAACACTAAATGAAAGTATAGCGATATACAAGACTTTCCTCCGATATTTTCATTTTTTTGTTTTAGTTTTTTGAAAACAACTTTTGGTATATTTGCCCACTTTCAAACTTAATATTCAATCAAATTTTAACTTTAACCTCTAATTTAAACAGCTCTAAAAATGGCTAACAATCAACAATCGGCTGGGAATAGCCTCGGTTCTTTCTTCGCAGCAACAGTTATTTTATCCGCAATTGTGGTATCTACCTTGGTTTTCATGTTCATAATGGGTAATCCTTCAGGATTCGAAAACAATGACCCTGTCAACGGACATCCTCTTCCAGGCAACACATTAGGTATTGTTTACAAAGGAGGATTTATAGTACCAATTTTAATGTCAATTGTAGTGATAATCATAGCTTTTTCAATTGAAAGATTTATGACCATAGCAAAAGCTAAAGGAAAAGGCGGTTTAAACATCTTTGTCAGAAACTTGCAAAATATGGTGAATAACAACCAACTTGATGCAGCAGTTTCTGAGTGCGATAAGCAAAAAGGTTCTCTTGCAAATGTTATGAAAGCAGGACTTCAACGCTACAAAATTCTTCAAAACGATACTTCAATGGATAAAGACCAGAAAGTAGTTGCAATGCAAAAAGAATTAGAAGAAGCAACTTCTTTGGAATTACCAATGTTGTCTAAAAACTTAGTAATTATCTCTACTTGTGCTTCAATTGCAACATTAGTTGGTTTGATTGGAACGGTATTAGGAATGATTAAAGCATTCTCGGCTCTTGCTCAGGCTGGAGCTCCGGATGCTGTTGCACTTGCAAATGGAATTTCTGAAGCCCTAATTAATACAGCTCTTGGTATTACTGGTTCAACTATCGCTATTATCATGTACAATTATTTCACTACACAAATTGATAGTTTAACATACAAAATTGATGAGTCAGGATTTAGCCTAGTGCAGTCTTTTACTTCTCAAACAAAGTAATTTTATTTTAAAGAAAAGGTATGCCTAAAATTAAAATGCCCAAGAACAGTCCTTCTATCGACATGACGCCGATGGTGGATTTGGCCTTTTTGTTGGTAACTTTCTTTATGTTAATCTCTCAATTCCGCGCCGAAGAAGCTGCGGTAATTGACATGCCATCATCAGTTTCGGATTTGAAAATTCCTGACAAAGACTTAATGATGGTTTTGGTTGATAAAGAAGATAAAGTTTACTTTAACATTACCGGACAAGAAACTCGTACGAAAGTGCTAGAAAAAATGGGTGAGAAGTACAGTATTGTATTTAACGATAAACAGAAAAAGGAATTCTCAAATATGGCATCTTTTGGTGTCCCAATGAAATCTCTTTCTGCTTACTTAAACGCAAACTCTACTGAGAGAAAAAAAATGCAAGAAAAATCTGAAGGAATTCCAACAGATACTACTGGAGTTTGCGAATTGTGCGACTGGGTTTACAATGGTAGAATTTTAGCTCCTCGTTTTAGAGTAGCCATAAAAGGCGACCAAACAACAAGTTATCCTAAGATAAGAAGAGTAATGGATATTCTTCAGGATAAAAAAATCAATCGTTTCAATTTAATCACCAACATGGAAGTTGGTCCTGGAGAATAATTCTTCATACGAAATGAACTATAATAAACGTTAAACATAAACGCGTTAAAACATTAAAAAATGGCTGAATTAAATACCGACGATGGCGGTGGCGGCAAAAAGAAACATGGTAAACGAAGGGCTAAGAAATCATCTACCCGGATAGACATGACACCAATGGTTGACTTAGGTTTCCTATTGTTGACTTTCTTCATCTTAACTACTACCTTCAATAAACCGCAGGCAATGGAAATTTCTATGCCTGTGAAAGATGATAATCTTAAGTTGGAAGATGCGAATAAAGTCCCAGCAGAACATACATTTAATATGTTACTGACAAAAAATAATGTAGTGTATTGGTATTTTGGAATGGCAGATCCTAATTTAGGTGCACTTCCTGCACTGAATAAAACTAGTTACAGTAAAGATGGCCTTCGCAAAGTTTTAATTACTGAAAACAACAAAAGGCATAATTTGTATGCACAAATTGAAGCCTGGAAGAAAGAAGTGGAAGAAGGAAAGCTTAATAAAGATGAGTACAAAACAAAGGTTAAAGAGTACAGAGAAAAATTTAAAATCTCGACGCTTGTTGTATTGATTAAGCCTGATAAGGATGCAAAATACAAAAACATTGTTGACGCTCTTGACGAAATGGCTATTTGCAATGTTGGAACTTACGCCCTTTTAGAGTCAACTCCTGTTGAAGACCAGATGATTGCAAATGCTAATACTTATGTTAAATAATTGAACTATGGCAGCAGAAACATTGGCAGTAAAGCCTTTCGATGAAATAGTATTCGAGCATCGTAATCAATCTTACGGGGCATACGAATTAAGAAAGCAATATAATAGAAGAATGAATATTGCTCTTGCAATTGCATTAGCTGTATTAGTAATTAGCGTTAGTATTCCAGCCATTTTAGATTACTTAAATGAATTAAGCAATAGAGCAGAAATGGAGCAAAATGTGGAACTAACTTTAATGGAGCCGCCTCCATTGAGTGAGGAGCCACCACCACCACCACCACCAGTTGAACCTCCACCGCCTGTACAGGAAACAATTAAGTTTACTCCACCAGTCATTGTTGAAGAAGTAAAGGAAGAAGATATACCGCCCCCACAAGAAGTGGTGAATGAAACAAATGTTGGTAAAGAGAATGTGGAAGGTTCTGGTGATATCATAGACCTACCAACCGACGGAACAGGAAATGAAGTGATTGATGAAGCGCCTCAAACGCCGTTTACGATAGTTGAGCAGATGCCAGCATTCCCAGGTGGAGAAGAAGAGTTGTTTAAATACTTAAGTAAAAATATTAAGTATCCTTCAATGGCAAGAGAAAATGGAATTTCTGGAACTGTTTATGTAACTTTTGTTGTGGAAACTAATGGAGACATTACAGATGTTAAAAAACTGAGAGGAGTTGGAGGAGGCTGTGATGAAGAGGCAATTAGAGTTGTAAAAGCAATGCCAGGATGGTCTGCTGGGAAACAAAATGGTAAACCAGTTAGGGTTCAATATAATTTGCCTATTAAATTTACTCTTAGATAGATTCTTTTGAATAAAATTGTTCATGCAATGAGCCTTTTGGTGATACTTCTATATTTCATCATAGGCTCATTGCTTATTTTTACTTCTTTTATTGAACATCTAATACCAGAGAATGTTAGGAAAATGTTGGGTATTGTATCAATTGCTTATGGAGTTTTACGCTCAGTAAGGATTTATTCTAAACGCACAAAAAATGATGAATATGATTAACTATTTAAAGTTTTGCCTCTTAGTTTCATTACCAATTATGAATCTTGGCTGCGGAGGAGGAGACACCATTCAAGAATCTGCAACTAGCGGGAATATATATGTCGGAGCTGAGGATGCGTTTAGGCTTGTAATCGAAGCTGAAATTTACAGTTTCGAAGCAGCTTACAAATATGCTAAGGTTAATCCTGTATTTTCTTCTGAAGGTACTTTATTACAGTATTTAATGGAAGACTCAGTTAGAGGGGTAATTATTAGCAGAGAATTAAGTGCCGAGGAGGAAAAAATGTTAAATGCCGTAAAAGTGATTCCAAAAACTACTAAGATATTTTATGATGGACTAGCACTGGTTTCAAACCCATTGTTTCCCGATTCAAATTTGACATTTAATCAGGTTAAAAAAATGTTTTCAGGTAATGCCCATATTTGGTCAGATGTTCTTCCTGGAGGTTCTAGTGACAGTATTAGAATTGTTTTCGATAGTCCTAAAAGTGGGAATGCCAGATTTATAAGAGAGTTACTTGGATTAGATGAATTACCAAAGTCTTGTTTTGCGGTGAATTCCAATCAGGAAGTAATCAATTATATTGAGAAAAATAAAAATGCCGTAGGACTTATAGGTTCAAATTGGATAAGTGATCCTCAAGACACAGTTAGTCATAAGTTTTTAAGCAAAATTAAAGTCATGGGACTTTCTTCAATTCGAGATGTAGATGGTGCTTTGGGTTTTTTCAAACCATACCAAGGTTATATTGCAGATGGATCATATCCATTTAAAAGGACGGTTTATTATATAAGCAGAGAAGCTGGCACAAGGCTTGGTACAGGGTTCGCTGCGTTTTTAGCAGGCGATATTGGACAAAGGATTATTTTGAAGGCGGGTTTAGTTCCTGCCACAGTTCCAGTTAGATTAGTAAATATTAGTTCAGAGTAAAAAGTAAAAAAATGAAAAGTAGAATCATACTTAT
Source organism: Bacteroidota bacterium (assembly GCA_027490225.1). Lineage (GTDB taxonomy): Bacteria > Bacteroidota > Bacteroidia > M30B66 > M30B66 > JAIXYK01. The sequence goes on from JAIXYK010000059.1 coordinate 101,590, forward strand.
TGCGCTCATATGCAGTTGCAGTTTATTAAAAGCACAATCATTAGCCGAAGCAAAAATACTTACTTCTAATGAGCAGTTCGAGTCAGCTTCTTCGATGTTTAAAGTAATCATTGAAAAATTTCCCTCCAAAGGAGATTATTGGTTTTATTATGGAGAGAGCTTACTTCAAAATGATAATCAAGATTCAGCAAAATATGCCTACAATGAGGGGATTAAAAATGACCCTTCAAATCCATTAAACTATGTAGGTTTAGGTAAGGTTTCTAAATTAGAAAAGGACTTTGGAAAAGCTCAAGAGAATTTTGTTAAAGCTATTAATCTAGGAGCTGGAAAAAACCCTGAAGTACTAATTCGATTAGCAGAAGCGCAAATTAAGATTGAGAAAAAAGATTTGACACAGGCATTTTCATATTTGAAAGATGCAGAGAAATTGCAGCCGACTAATCCCGAAATTCAGATATTAAATGGGGATGCATTTTTAGAAAATAATGATGGTTCTAATGCAATAAAGTTTTATGAAAAAGCGCAAACCTTAGATCCTAAATCGCCTTTAGCAATGGTTAGAATTGGCCAGTTATGGACAAGAGCAAGAAATTATGTTGGGAAAGATGGGGCAAAAGGTGCTTTGGAATATTATAATAACGCAATTTCTATTGCCCCTGATTATGCACCAGCATACCGTGAATTAGGTGAGCTTTTTGCGAAGGCTCAAAGATATGAAGATGCTAAATCGAATTATGCAAAGTATTTGGAGTTATCTAAAAACAATTTAAGTGCAAAAATTAGATATGCTTCATTTTTATTTCTAACTAAGAATTACAAGGAGTCTTTGGAACAAATAAATTCTATTTGGCAAAAAGATACGTCTAAAGTAGTGCTTTACAGATTGGCTGCATATTCTAGTTTTGAAACTAAAGACCCTGTAAACGGATTAAAGTACATGATTTCTTTCTTTAACAAACAAGTAGAAAGCAAATTTATTCCTTCAGATTTTGCATATTTTGGGAAACTATTAGCGGCTAATGGACAAGATTCTCTTGGAATAATAAATATAAATAAAGCTATAGAGAAAGATACAGCATCAGCAGTTGATCTTTATAGTGATCTAGCAGCAATATATGCTAAACAGAAAAAATATGCTGATGCTATTATTAATTATCAGAAGAAGATATCCTCAGGAAAAGCGATTACAAATGACTATTATCGGTTAGGGCAAGCATTTTATTATATAAAGGAATTTGGAAAAGCAGATACAGCATTTGCGAAAGTTATTGAAACTCAGCCAAAACTAGTTACGGGATATTTTTGGAGAGCAAGGGCAAATACTAATCTAGATCCTGACTCAAAGTTAGGTTTAGCAAAGCCTTTCTATGAAGAATATGTGCTAAGAGCGGAGCCAGATTCTTCTAAATATGTAAAAGATTTAATTGAGGCTTACAAATACTTAGGTTATTACTATTATCAATTAAAAGACTATACAAATTCCCGCATTTGGTGGGAAAAAGTAAAAGCATTAGACCCTAATGACAAACAAGCAAATGATGCTTTATCAGATATGAAGGGAAAGAATTAATTAAGCTTTCATGTTCTGGAATTGTAAAGGAATGCCATAATCTTTGCTTCTAAGAATCGCCATAGTTTTTTGAAGATCATCTATTTTTTTAGATGATACTCTTAGCTGATCATCCATTATTTGCGCCTGGACTTTTATAGCAGAGTCTTTGATATCCTTCATTATTTTTCGGGAAGCGTCCTTGTCAATTCCTTGTTTTATGCTGATATCTTTCCTAACCATGTTTCCGGAAGCATATTGTTGCTTCCCGAAATCCATGCAATTGGGATCTATTTTTTGTTTAATTAGTCTTGATCGCACAACATCTTCAACTGCTGTGACACGCATTTCATTTTCAGTTAAAACACTTACAATTAATGATTTTTTATCTAATTCAACTTTTGTTTTAGATTCCCGGAAGTCAAAACGTCCAATGATTTCTTTGATTGCAGCGTTTATAGCGTTATCTAATGTCTGTAAATCTACTTTACTAACAATATCGAATGAAGGCATGTTTTTTTTTAGCAATATTACTAAGTGTATTCGAATTAATAAAAAAACATTTTGCTAATCAACTTTCATATAAAAAAGTAAGTATTTGTTATTGCTAAAGAATTAATTTTTATATTTGCAACCCTAAAAAAAATTAACAAAGAATCTAAGTATGCTAATTATTCCCGTAAAAGAAGGAGAGTCAATTGAAAAGGCCTTGAAGAAATTCAAACGTAAAGTAGAAAAAACAGGCTTGATTAAGCAATTAAGAGAGCGTCAAAAATTTACTAAGCCCTCAATTGAGCGTCGCGAGGAAATTAAAAAAGCCATTTACAGCAGTAAATTCAGAGCAAGCCAAGAGGCTTAATCTGTCCGAGTTATATATCTCAGGGAAGCAATACCAGCTTCCCTTTTTGCGTTTTGGCCAATCTCATATTGTTTATAAAGTTGTTATGAATTGCTATTGATTCAAATTTGAAATTGAATCTATCTCAATTAATTTTAGAAAATGGAAGCCATTAAAACTTTTATCGATTACTTAAAATTTGAGAAGAGATATTCCTCCCATACATTAATTGCTTACGAAAACGATTTAATTCAATTTGCATCTTACCTGAAATCAAGTTATGAGGTAATTGAATTAAAAGAAATAAGAGCAATTTTTATAAGATCTTGGTTGGTATCTTTAATGGAATCAAAGCTAGATCCTAGAAGTGTAAATAGAAAAATTACCACACTAAAGTCTTTTTATAAATATGCGCTCAAATGTAAATGGGTAGAAAGCAACCCAATGGGGAAAATTACATCTCCTAAAACAGCTAAAAGATTGCCTTCATATATAGAAGCAGAAAAATTGGATGCTTTATTCGACAATACTGAATTTCCTGATGATTTGGAAGGAAAAAGGGAGCAATTGATTTTGGAATTGTTCTATGGAACAGGTATGAGGTTAAGTGAACTTATAAACCTTAATTTAAATGATGTTGATATTAGACAATTGCAACTGAAAGTTACAGGTAAAAGAAACAAGCAACGAATAATACCAATGTATGCTGCAATCATTCCTCATTTAGAACATTACATTGGATTAAGAAGTATTGTTCAAACAAGTACACCCAATCTGTTTATTATGGATAATGGCGAGGCTTTGTACCCAATGTATGTTTATAGGTTGGTAAAAAAGCATTTAAGCAATGTAAGTACTCAAAAGAAAAGAAGTCCACACGTATTGAGACATTCATTTGCAACAGAGATGCTAAATAATGGAGCTGATTTAAATGCGATTAAAGAAATTCTCGGACATGCAAATTTAAGCGCTACTCAAGTTTACACCCATAATTCAATTGAAAAGTTAAAAGACACTTATAAGAAAGCTCACCCTAGAGCTTAGTGTCTTTTTAAAGTAGAAAAATAAATTTCTTTTCAACCATTTAAGTTGTTATCTTCAAACTTATTCAATTTTGTGATACACAACTTTTAAAATCTCATTTTCTTGACTAATAGCATTATCAACAATTTGTTGACCTTTGATTAGAATATCTGCAACGAATTCTTTATCGTTATAGCTGCCGCAGTTTATCTTTACATTTAAAAAAGCTCCTAGTACGGCACTTCTGGCGCATAAAGCGGCTACACCCGCGTCACTTACAGAATTTGGATTCCCTTCTTCAGCCATTGCTTTTATAATTTCAAAAGAGTCATTGGCCAATTGCATTACTTTAAAAGGAGTTACAATAGCGACTTTTGTTGCTGTCTGAATAGCATTTTTTCTAACTAATTTTTCTTCTTCGGTTGAATTTGAAAGTCCAAATGCAGCCATTATTCCGTTAAATGCATTCGTATCTTCATCTACCATATTTAAAAGATGTTGCTTTAAAATTTGACCTTTTTCAGCCCAAATTGAGAATTCTTCCCACCTTTCATCCCATCCTCTTTTATGTGAACTTAAATTTGCCACCATTGTAGCTAACGAAACTCCTAAACTTCCCAAATAAGCCGCAATAGATCCACCGCCAGGAGCTGGAGATTCAGAAGCAGTTTCATCTGCAAAATCCTGCAAATTCATTTGAATGAGTCTTTTTGATTTTGGATCATTCAATAGATATTCAATAACTCTTTTCTCAGGTTCAAATGGACCTAATTCATCTAGCCCCATTGATTTTACTGCAATCTTAATCAGCTCTGCATTTGAAACTCCTAAAGAACGCTGTTGTTTTGCAAGAAAATATCTACCAGCATCTAACAAACAATCTAAAGGCAGAAGGCCAACTAATTCAGAACCTGTTACACGAATTCCTCTTTTATCTGCTTTTTTACATACTTCATCAAAGGCAATGTGCACGGGCGTTTCGCGAATGTTTGTAAGATTCATTGAGATTTGGGCTACACCATATTCTTCGATAAACCAACCGATTGCTTTTACAGATTTTAATGAGCCAGGAATATGAATTGGATTTCCATTTTCATCCTTTTTAATTTTACCTGTAATTGGATCTCCTTCACGTAAAACACGTCCTCTTTCCCTAACATCAAATGCAATAGAATTAGCTCTTCTCACGGATGTTGTATTCAAGTTGACATTGTATGCAATAAGAAAATCTCTTGCTCCAATTACCGTTGCACCGGTTTTTGCATCCATTTCTAAAGGACCAAAATCGGGTCTCCAATCTGGATGTTTAATTTTTTCAAAGAACCCTTCATATTCGCCAGCTCTAATTTCGCTTAAATTAGTTCTGCCTTTAATTTTAGCAGCTGCTTCGTATAAATAAACTGGTATTTGTAGTTCATCACCAACTCTTCGAGCTAGTTTTTGCGCAAAATGAGCAGTTTCTTCCATAGAGATTCCAGATATGGGAATCAATGGACAAACATCTGTAGCACCCATTCTAGGATGTTCGCCTTTATGACGAGACATATCAATAACTTGAGCAGCTTTTTGTATACCTCTAAATGCGGCTTCAATAACATCTTCAGGTTCCCCAACAAAAGTAACTACTGTTCTATTCGTTGCTTTTCCCGGGTCTACATTTAAAAGTCTAATTTCCGAAACAGATTCGATTGCATCAGTTATAGTTTTAATAACAGATAAGTCTTGTCCCTCAGAAAAATTAGGAACACATTCAATGATTGGCATAAATTATAGATTTATTTTTTGAAATATAATGCTTTTAAGGAATCTCCTTTTCCAATAACTGTTAAAGTTGAATTAATACTTTTTTTAACGAAACCTAATAAGGGGTTTTCCTCAAAAGAGCGCCTTAATTGCTCGTCTTTAGTGTCTTCTGCAATAAACGCTTGGCTTGTATATGGAATTTCTTCTTCTTTACTGGTATCTAGCCTTGTTAAACTAAATCCAGTAGTTTTAATCCACTTCTTTTCAAATCCATTACGAGAAAGCAAAAAGTTCATTGTCTTAGGTGTGTAATATGAGAGATGTTCAGGCCATCCAATTACATTGTATTTTTCTTTAAGATGATATCTCAATAGTGAATTAAAATTTGGTGTTGTAATATAAAAATAGCCTCCTTTTCTAAGAATTTTGTGCACGTTTTTAATTTCAATTTGAGGATTATTAATATGCTCAATGACTTCAAAGGAAGTTACTACATCAAAAAAATCAGGAGGGTAATTATCAGGATTTAATGCTCCATTATGCATCTTGATTCCTTTTTTCTTGCAGATTTCGATTGCATTTTCTGTGAATTCAGTTCCATAAACTTCCCAACCTCTTTTAATTGCAACTTCAAGAAAATAACCAATACCACAACCAATATCTAAAATTCGATTAGTTTTTTTAACTTTTTCTAATTTGTCTAGTAATTCATTGTACCTTTTAATGGTAATATCACTCAGGAAATCGTTTCTACCATATCCTTCGTAATGTGCTATGAGCTCAGAAAGCGTTGGTATTCTTCTTGAAAATACGAAAGAGCAAGCACTGCATTTACATAGAAAAGCATTTTCATAGCCTTTCATATTTTTAATATCAGGGCTATTGCAAACTATACATGCTGAAAAATACTCTTCACTCATTTTCTTGTAATTGCTTTTTTGACTCTTTTAGCAGCCCTAACATAAGGTCTAAGCCTGTCGTACCAATGAAGTATAGAAGGGTAGTCTGTATGTTGTTTTACAGGAGTATTCATTATCTCCTCAAAAATTGTTTCAGAAATGCCAAGTTTTTTAATAAGATATTCTCTGTCTTCTTGCAATAGCTCAGGTGATGGATATGGATTTGCTTTAATTTCTTCAAGTGCTACTTCTCTTGTAATTTGACCTGAACAAATAAGCGTACTAAGGTGACTTTTTCGTTTATCTACTCCAAATTTTTTGAAAAGGATATATCCTTGATAAAATCGAGTGAATATATTTTCATAATGCTTTCCACCATAATCTCTCCAGCCCAGTTCTTTTTGAATAAATTCCTTTACTAATTTTTTGTCGTAATCAATCCAATTTAAAGGCGCATAAGTTTTTAGGCCTTTTATTTTCATGTAATACCAACCTCTTGTAATACCTAGATACGGAAAAGTTTTTAAAGGCACTTTACCAAATTTTTTGTGGATGGCCTTCATGTTTATAATATCGTACTTAAAATGCGTGAAAGTTGGAGGTAACCAACCTTCAGTTACTGTATTATGTCCAGTAAGAATGTATTTTATATTCTTTTCATTGGCTATTTTAAATACTGCAGCAGCATAAGCATTGTCAGTAGGCACATCAATGTCTAAGACAGAAGCTTTCATATATGAAAGCTGCAGATCTTTAATTTCATTCCAATCAATTACGTAAGTGAAAAGATCATAACCTAATTTTTTAACTAGTTGTTCAATGTTCATTACTGAAAGTTCTGTATTCCAACCGTTGTCAACGTGAAGAATAAGCGGTTTAAGTCCCCATTCTTTGGCTTTATACGACAAATAAGTACTATCAACACCTCCACTCACACCAATTAAGCAATCGTATTCTTTATTTTTTCCATACTTTTTGATTTCAGCCAACATCCCATTTAGAGCAATATCAGCTTCATTGCCTCTTTTTACAGTTTTCAAAGCCACGTCATCATAGATATGACAAATAGAACACACTCCTTTTTCATCAAAAGAAATTGCTGGATAGTCATTCGTATCCATAATACAACGTGAGCAAACTTGATATTTTCTATTCATGCAAAAGTTCTTGCTTTAAAAAGCGAAAGTAATTTTTTTCGGCCGAAAAATGATTTAAATAATAATTGAAAGATTCTTCAGAAAGACTTTTTCTTTTGTCGGAGCTAAGGTGTTGAAATTCAATTATTTTTTCAGCTATTTTACTTTCATCTGCATTGCTTTCTAAAAGAAATCCATTCACATTGTCTTTAACTATTTCAGAAATACCACCAACGTTAAGAGAAAGAATAGGAATACAATGAGCAAGTGATTCCATCATAGAAACCGGTATGCCTTCTGAGGCACTTGTGCATATTAATAAATCAGGTTTTTCCGTAACTAAGAAATTATAGATTTGAGTTTTAGACTGTTCGCCAAGAAAGTTTGTTTTGATATTTTTATATTCTCTCAATTCACTTTCAATATTGTTTTGAAAAGTCTTTGAGTTGTTTGGCTCATTGCCGATATGCGTCCATTCAATATCAAAATTAGAGACAAGCTTTAATGCATTTGCAATTTTTTCAAGTCTTTTTATAGGGTCAATAAATGCAATGCTTACAATATGAATTTTATTTGGATTAAAGTCTCTTTTTAACTGTCTTGGAATATTACCGATTCCAAGAAAATGGGTGTGAATTTTATCTCGAAATGGTGAATTTGTTTTTTCTATTAAATGCTTTTTTCCTGTTTCTGAAATAGGGCAAACAGAATTAATATTTTCTATAACAAAAGGCCTAAAAGGTAAGTAATTCAATTTGTTTCTATAAAAAAAACAGTCCCAACCGTGCATTCTGGTGGTAACAGTCATTTTTTTATTTGCATTTTTCATTAACGCTAATCCTAAGGTGGCATAGGTGAACCAATAAGAATAAAATACAGAATTCTTATATGAAATTTTATTTTTTGTTAAATATTGAATTAAGTCATACTTAAAATTTAAGGCTTTAGATTTAAAACCAATAATAATTTTTAAATGCTCTAACGAAATATTTTGATGATATCTAAATTTGATATTGTATAGCTCATGAATTGCAGACCTGCTAAGTAAACTAAATATAGAAAGGATTTTAAATCGTAATTTATTTGAAACAGATAATTCAATAAGTTCGCAATTATCTGGCACAGCAAATCTTTTCAAAGATTTATTTATTGAATTTACTTCCGGTATAATCAAATAGATTTTTTCAAAATGTTTCGCCAAAAGAACAACTTCATCTTCCAAAAACGGCTCTCCAATTCCAAATGGATAATCAGTAACAATTAAAAATAGATTTCTACCAGTTTGAAGCATGCGGTAAAAATAAATTAATTGGTTCTAATATCTTTCTTTGTTACTATTAATAATTCGTAATTTCGCATTAATTATGATTGCAATTATAGATTATGAAATGGGCAATATTGGTTCTGTGTACAATATGCTTAAAAAAATTGGAGTTAAAAGTGTTATTACAAAAGAAAAGTCAGTAATTGAAGATGCTGAAAAGATAATTATACCTGGAGTTGGTGCTTTTGATAGCGGAATGCAGCAATTGGCCAAGTATGATTTAATTTCTTTGATTAAGAAGAAAGTTTTAGAAGAAAAAACTCCAGTATTAGGAATTTGTTTAGGTGCTCAGCTAATGTTACAAAGCAGCGAGGAAGGAATGGAACCGGGTCTGGGACTTTTAAAAGGTTCGGTTAAGCGATTTGATTTTTCTATAATTGAAGAGAATCTTCCAATACCAAGTATGGGATGGAATCAAGTTTTTGTAAACAAGAAAAGCAGTATATCAGATAGCTTGCCTATTGAACCTCGATTTTATTTTGTTCATTCTTATCATTTTGAATTGGAGAACGAGGCAGATATTTTAATGACTTCTGAGTATGGTTATAAATTTACTTCTGCATTTGAAAATGGTAATATTGCAGGAGTGCAATTTCATCCTGAGAAAAGTCACAAGTTCGGAATGGCATTATTAGGAAATTTTTCTAAATCGTTTTAGTAATGTATAGATCGAGGGTTATTCCTGTTTTACTTTGTAATATCGAAGGGAGTCTTGTTAAAACCAAGCAGTTTAAAAAACCTGTGTACGTTGGTGATCCAATAAATGCGGTAAAAATATTTAATGATAAGGAAGTTGATGAGTTGATTTTCCTTGATATTACTGCTACAGCTCAAGGAAGAAAGCCAAATTTAAATTATATTAAAGATATAGCAACTGAGGCTTTTATGCCATTATGTTATGGTGGAGGATTACAGCATTTAGAAGACATTTCTGCTGTTATAAAATGTGGAATTGAAAAAGTATGTATCAATTCTTATTTAAGTCAAGATATTAATTTGCTCAGTAAATGTGCAGATAAGTTTGGAAGTTCAGCAACAGTGGCCTCTATTGATGTAAAAAAGGATTTTTGGGGTAAATATCGAGTGGTAGTTAGAAATGGTGAAAAGCAGATTTCTAAAACACCGGTTGAATTTGCAATTGAAGTTGCAGCAAAAGGTGCAGGTGAAATTATGTTAAACGCTGTTGATAGAGATGGGGTAATGAATGGGTTTGACTTGCAATTGATTAATGAAATCTCCAAAGTCGTTGACATACCTGTAATCGCTTGCGGCGGCGCTGGAACAATTCAACATTTAAAGGAAGGTATTGAAGCCGGCGCATCTGCTGTAGCAGCAGGAAGTATGTTTGTATTTCAAGGGAAGCACAGAGCTGTACTAATTTCATATCCTTCGCAAGATGAATTGAAACTAGTAGATGGCAAAGTTCCTCTTTAGTTTATATAAGGTTTTATCAAACTTAAAATTTCGACATCCTTTATAAAAAGGAAATCGTTGGAAATGAACTTATTTTCAAGAACATTTACAGGACATTCGGTTAAGAATTTATTGAATTCATCGGGATCTGATTTTTCAAAAATAGAATATCCTTTGTTTCTCATCCTATTAAAAATCAACTGAATATGCTCTTTTTTTTCATTGATTTCCACCATCAATGTTGGAGAAATTGAATCTATAAGTTCATCTGCACCAGAAAGGGCTTCAATCTCATGACCTTCGATATCCATTTTGATATAAGCTTTACTATTGGTTCCTATAAGATTTGAAAAAATGGTATCTAGTTTACGCACTTCAATTGTCATCACATTGGTGATTTTGATATTGTCTTCACCAGCAATATCAGCATTTAAAGTAGAAAGATACGAAGATGAATCAAAGTAAAATTTCTTTTGTTCATCCTTGTCTGAAACCCCAAATGTAAGTAGTTCATAATTAGTAAAATTGTTCATTCGGCAACGTTCCAGATTTATTTGATTTGTTTCGTCGTTAGGTTCAAACATTACCACTTTCATATTTTTACTAAGTGCAGTTAAAGAGCGCATTCCCATATTAGCGCCACAGTCAATGAAAACGGAATTATTTCTATAATTTTCATTTAGAAAATTAACCATAATGTTTTCTAAAAGATTCAGTCCGCGATCATGCCACTGATAACCTAAAGCTACATGTGCTGTTTTAACGTTGTTTTTTCTAATTCTTGTAACGACATTTTTTCCATTATATAATTTTATTTTCCAATCGAATTGTTTGTTAGGAATTTTTATGTGGCGATTAACCATCTCTAAAAAAGAAAAAGGAGCTCTCTCGTAAACATAATTAAATAGAACCATAAATGGTTTTATTTTAATTAAATTGTTGAGTGTATAGAAAAAGGTAATTCTCAATAATGTTCTAATTCTTTGCATTTTATCTTGTAATTTAATCCGAGATTTTTAAATTTATATTTTTTTGAATTGTCAAATGTAGTGATTTAATTTTGTTAGATACTTTTGTATATTCAATACAAAATAGATTTACTAATGATTATTCTTTTTAAGTAATTAAAAATTAAATAAAATGAAACTGTTGAAGGAGAATAGTGTTATCTAATTTTCGTTGTAAATGTTAATTAGTTTTTCAACATAAGCTTCGATTGAATAGTTTTCAGCAAAATTTCTTGCATACCTACCCATTCTTTCACGTTCAGAATTATTTTCGATAAAGTAGATTATTTTTTCTACAAACTCATCAACAGGTGAATCTTGAGAAATCATAAAACCATTTTTATTGTTTTCAATGAGTTCTCTATTTCCAATGCCATCTAAGGAAACTACAGGAAGTCCTGATGCCATTGCCTCCAATAATACTAAACCGAAAGGTTCGTACCACGCAGGATGAACATATAAATCTGCTTTCTTTAATTTTTCAGGAATCTCCCCAACATTTCCATGAAAAGTTAATCTTTTTTCTAATCCCCTTTCAATAGTTTTCAGCTTTAGTTCACTCATTAAAGGACCAAAACCATAAACATCTATTGTAACATTAAAACCTCTATTAACAAGCGTTTCCAAAATAGAAATCAACATAACATGATTCTTTTTAGGAACTAGATTGGCTATTGAGACAATATGAAAAGGAACATTAGATTTCACATAATCTCTATCAAAATGAAAACTCTTTGTATTGATTGCATTGGGTAAATAATGAATTTTATCTTTAAAAGAAGGTAATTCTGAAGTGAGGTAATTTTTTACGTCTTTAGAAATGGCAATAAACTGGTTGTTACATTCTTTATATTTTGCTAACAACCATTTTCTTTCCCATAAATTTACAAGAATTGATTTCTTAAAAATGGACTTAATGTTAGGTTTTCTTAATTGAATCATATTATCATGTCCATGCGAGAAATATTTAGCATTTGCAAAAATTTCTGTTCTGCTGAAGATTTCAGCTAAGAAAAGGTGTGAATGAATGATATCTGGTTTAAATTCTTTTATCACTCGCACGAAATCATTATTCCTTATTTTAGTTTTTCTAAACAGACTGAAAGCAACGCTATCATTAATAACTTCTACTTCTACGCTGTTTAAGAGTAATTGCTTATTAGGAAAATTTGACCATGTTTCATGATAATCTTCAAAACAAACAATCTTTACTATGTGTCCTTTTTTAGTAAGTTGAATTGCAATATTAGCAACTAGGATTTCGGCGCCCCCACAACCTAAAAGAGGTATACAAAAAAGTATTCTCATATTATTAAAACGTATCGTAATCTGCAGCAGTTATATTTAGTTTGAATTTAGAACTCTCTTTGTTAATTGATTTAATTGTAACATTTAATCCTTTAAGCGGTTCTTGATTTTGATTAAGCAAGTAATCTAAATGACTGCCAGGAGTTACCTCAAATCTAATATTTGATTGACCAATCAATCGAGCGAATGATTTTACTTCATTTAAGAAGGAAATTGCATTTATATTTCCATTAATTGATACATCTCCAACATAAAGCCCACCCTCAATTTTTATGAACATAACTAAACTTTTATATTTCACTATAAAATTAGAGTTGTATTCTTTATAATTAAAATATTCTTTATTTTTAATTATAAAATTCTTCTCTGATGAAGACCAATTTAAATCAAGGTTTTTAAATTTAAATATTTTGGTAATTGGCAACAACCAGCAATAATTATAAATTGAATTTAATCTAAGTTTTGCAAAAATTTTTGCTATTGGAAATCCTTTAACTTTAAAAATATAAACATTCATCTGATGACTTATGTCCCAATTTAAACTTCTAATAAATCCTGGTTCAGATTGCTCATTTGGAATGGCAAATAAGTAATTAATATTTTTTTCTATTGCATATTTTTCAGCAGCTTTTCCCAAGGCCGCAAATAGTCCTTTTTTTTGATGCTTTGGATGAGTAATAACATCCGCAAATTGCAAAGCTACTTCCTTTTTATTATTTATTTCTATTAATGTTGCATAGCAACCACAATGGGCAGATGGTGCATTGTTTGCATCGAATGCAATAAAAGAATGGTATGATGTTCCTGTGAAGAATGTTTCATTTTTCTTCTTATAAAAGTCATTTGGAAATATCAATGATCTCGCTTCTTTAAAAAGAACATTTATATAATGAACATTTTCCGGAGTGCATTTTGTGATTTTATATTCATCCATAATTAGAAATACTAGAAATTTATAATTAATTGGTTAGCAGGAGAGTCCCAAGAATACACTCCTTTTCTATCTCTAATTCTATTATCAGTAAAATCTTCTTCAAAATGAAATCCTTCTGCAGCTAATTGATATTTGTATCCTAATTCTTCAGCAATATCTAAAGTGGTTCTGTTATATGAACCATCAGGATATCCGATTGAATTGATTTTCTTTTGAGTTAAGTTTTCTAAGTATTCTTTTACATCTTTTAGTTCTTTTCTTGACTCAGAATTAGTTAAAGTACCAATATTATTGTGAAAATAACCATGCGCTCCAATTTCTATAAACTCAGATTGACTGCAAGTTAGAATATCTTTATCAGACATTAACTGCCATTTTTCAAACAAATCGGGATTTAGTTTAAACTTAGCGTCAGCGCCAAATGCTTCCATCATTTGCAATTTGTATTCATAGCTTGTGTTAATCTCTTTTATTATTTTATACAGAGATTCATTTGAATTTAAACTATAAAATATTCCCTTCCTTTTTTCAAAAACTTCTCCACATATTTTTATATTTTCTTTTCTTGATACTGAGGCTATATTTAAAAAATCTGCCCATAAAATATCAGATTTGGTATTGTTCAGACCTGTAATAAAGAAAGTGGCTTTAGTTTTTAACTTTGTAAGAATGGGTAATGCGTTTGTTAAGTTATTGAGATAACCATCATCAAAAGTTATTGCAAAATTTGGTTTTCCTGAAATAAATCTTTTTTCAAAAAAATCATTTAATGAAATAATGTACGCATGTTTATTCAGATAATTAATATGTTTTTCAAATGAGTCTTTAGATGTATGCCTACTGTTATAAGTTGTATCTCCATTAGAATCACAACCATGGTACATAAGTATGGTATTTTGTGTGTTTTTTAATAAATACTTAGCATATAAAGAAGAATTAAATAAAAAATCATTAGCTTTTCTTTTTACTTTATTCAAGATTCTATCTACCATTTTTCTGTTTAATTAAAAATTTACTTAAAATCATATATAATCTTTCCTTATTTCTGTAATTTATTTTATAATAAAATGATTGGATAAGCATTTTTACCATCATTTTATTATTTCTAATAAACTCGAAATGTCTTGCCATATTAAAAGAACATTCTGCAAGTAAAAAATTCTTAATATTTTGGGGTATTTGTTTTGAAATTTCTTTGTATTTACTGTGTTTAAAAAGCCTAATTAATCCTTTATATCTAGAAAGATATGAATTTTTGCTTAGATCGACTGAGTTACCATCGTGAACTCTATAAAATAATGAATATGAGTTAACTTGAAAAACTGGAAATTTAGTTGCTATACTTACCCAAAGTACAAGGTCTTCAACAATTACAATTTCAGGATCAAACTGAAAGTAATTAAAAATTTCCTTATGAATGCATACTCTGGATGGTGTAATAGGGTTAAGTAAAACGTATTGGAATTCCATGCTATTTTCCATTCGAGGAATTTCTGGTTTTTCTATACCTTTTTCTGAAAAATAAAGAATGTCGGTAAAAAAAAGGGCAACTGGTTTTTCCCTTTTTATAATATCATTATAAATATTTTGTAAATGATCTGCATTGAAGAAATCATCACTATCAAGAAACAGAAGATACTGTCCATTTGCTAACGATGCTCCATTATTTCTTGCGACACTTCTTTCAGAATTTTGTTGATAGAAGTACTTAATTTTTAATTGATTTTTTGCAATTTCCTCAATAACTACTTTAGTGTTATCTTTAGAGCCGTCATCTATTATAAGAATTTCCCAATCTGTAAATGTTTGATTTTCTATACTCTTTATTGTTTCAGGTAATATGAAAGCTCTATTGTATGTAGGAATAATTACAGAAAAAAAAGGCTTCATATTATTTAGTGAATGCAGATTTAACTCTGAATTTAAGCTTAGAAACTGTATTTAAGTTAAAATACTTGCTGAAAGGTGCTTCATGAAATCGTTTGAAACCCTGGTTTTTTATATTTTTATTTTGGTAACATAAGTGAAACCATTTTTCAGAGATATAGGCTCTAAATTCATCAATTGGAACAAAAGCAGATTTATCATTTGCAATAATTATATTATTTAATAATTCTTCTAAAATATTAAATTCAACCTCATTAAAATGCCATTCAGGGTCAGCAAATCTAGTATAAATATCAGTCTGAGTTTGACTTAGTTCAATTCCCATTTTTCGGAATTGATTTTGCTTCACTCTGGTACAAGTTTCGCTCATCGACTGTGAATACTGGTTAGTAATGTTTCGCGGATGGTCTCTTTTTCTTACAAGCATTTCCGGGAAGTTGGAAATTTTACAATATTGGCTTAATCTGACCCAAAAGTCATAATCTTCCCCATTTACTTGGTTAGGGTCAAATTGTAAATTATATTTCTCAATTATTTCTTTTTTAATTACTGCAGTTGGATGTGAAATATGAGTTTGGTATAAATGCCTAATTCTAATTTCTGAGTCGATAGTACTATATTTTACTATTTTACTTGGAATATTTTCACCAAAATCTTCAAACCACGATCCAATTAATCCATATTGAGGGTTTTCTAATAAAAAATTTATTTGGGCTTCAATTCTATGATTTAGACTTATATCATCCTGGTCCATTCTCACAATAAATTCGCCTTTGGATTCCCTTAATCCAATATTCAATGAAGCAATTAGACCTTTATTAGTTTCATTTTCTATAAGTCTAATTCTTTTATCATCAAATGACTTAATAATTTTTACACTTTCATCTGTTGACCCATCATTTATTATTAAAAATTCAAAATTTTCATAAGACTGATTCAATATACTGGCTATTGCGTCATTTAAGTATTTTCCTGCATTATATACTGGCATTAAAACAGTAACAATGGGACTCTTTAAATTTTTATTCATGTTAATTTTTTGAAATTGTTTCCCATAAATCTTTAATTCCGTTTGTTAAAGACACAGTTGGTTTCCAACCAATTTCATTTCTTATTTTAGATATATCTAATACATTTGAAGGCACATCAGTAATCCTTGAAGGATAATAATTAATATCCATTTTTCTCTGAATAGTATTTTCAATTAAATACAATAAATCTTTAACAGAAACACCCTCACCAGAGCCGATGTTATATATTTTTTGCCAATTATTACTTTTAAGTATTTCATTTACAGCAAAACACAAATCAGAGATATGCAAATAATCTCTGACAATCGAACCATCTCCCCAAATATCGATAGCTTGATTATTTAATATCTTTCCCATAGCTACAACTATAAGACCTTGTTTTGAATGTACTTTTTGTCCTCTACCATAAGGGTTGGAAGGTCGTACAATAACATATTTTAAATTATTTAATCTCCCTTGTAATTGAATATATTCTTCGATTAATAATTTAGAAAATCCATAATAATTATGGGGTTTTAATTTCTCCTCTTCATTAATTAACGGCATATTACATTTACCATAAACAGTTCCACCTGAAGAAAAGAAAATAAGTTTATCGGAATTATTTTCTAACATTATTTTAATTAATTCAAAGTTAGCAAACGAATTCAGATCTTTACTATTATTAAATTCTCCATAATCAGATGATGGTATTAGAGTAGAAACTAATTGAATAACAACATCGAATTTTTCTTTTCTGAAAAGAGATCCAAGAAAATTCGTGTCTGAAAAATTCCCCTGAATAAATTTTATGTTTGAATTCTGATCTATTGCATTAAACTGGTCTACTATTGTAACCTTGAAACCTTGCTCATTTAAAATGAGAGAAAGATTTGAGCCAATAAAACCGGCCCCTCCAATAATTAGAATCGAATTCATAGCGCGCTAAGGTAATATAAAATTATAATTTCAACCAACATTTTAGTATGTGGTCTTTTCATATGCTTTTTAATACTTATTCTTGCTTACAACAATATTCATTAAATTTGTATTTAGCCTATTTACCAATAATTTAGATTATTCAATTATCTTTAAAATAGTAATCAACTACATGTTAAATCTTTATCAAGTTATGAATTTGCATTATTAATGTAAGTTTACTTGTTTGATTTTATCTGAATATTGCTAATTGATTAAGCAAACTTGTTTAATTAAATTGGTTAAATATTAGCTAAATCAATATTATTCTTAAAATTGATAAAAGATTAGGCTCCCAAAGTTCGCTTTTCTTATTTGAATAAATGACTGCTTCCAATTTTCTTATTGGAATTATTATTTTTCTATAAACTTATTCTTTTGTAAAATTATCTCATCGTAGTGCTCGAGATACCATTTATATGTGTTTTTAAGTCCTGTTCTAAAGTTTATAATTGGGTCGAATCCAAATGCAGCTTTTGCTTTAGAGATATCAAGCAACCTTCTAGGTTGTCCATTAGGCTTTAAAGTATCCCATTTTATTTCTCCTTTAAATTCTGTTTCTTCTTTAAGTATTTCCATTAGTTCTAAAATGGTAATCTCCTTGCCAGATCCGATATTAATAGGGCCAGCATCATCATGCAGTGCAGCTGCTCTCACAATTCCATCTGCTGCATCTGAAACATAAACAAAATCTCTAGAAGGAGAACCATCTCCCCATGCAATAATTTTCGCATCATTATTTCTTCTAGCGTTATCCATTTTTTTTATAATGGCCGGAATAACATGCGAAGTTTGCTCTCTAAAATCGTCTCCTGGCCCATATAAATTAGTTACTAAGAGATTTATAGTTGGCATTCCATACTCTCTGGTTACGGCATCAGCGTAAACCATTACGGCTTTTTTTGAAACACCGTATGGAGCATTTGTTTCTTCAGGATAACCATTCCAAAGATCTTCTTCTTTGAAAGGAGCGGAAACAATTTTTGGATAACTGCAAACTGTTCCAATATTAACAAGCTTCTCAATTTTAGTTCTTCGCGAAGCTTCAATTATATTAAGCCCCAACATCATATTATCATAAAAATAAGCTGCGGGATGAGCCATATTGTCGCCAATACCACCTAACCTTGCAGCTAGATGAACAACAATTTGTGGTTTGTACTTTTCTAACATTTCAATTGCAGCATCTAAATTTCTGAGGTCATATTCTGTTGATCTAGGTGCAATTATGTTTTCTTCAATTACATTATATCTCTTTAAAGCGCCAATTACTTCTTTCCCCAGAAAACCATTACCCCCTGTAATAAGGATGCGTTTATTGCTAAAATCTATTGTCTTTTTCAATGTTTGATGTGTTTGCAAATGTTAAATAATTTTTATTTTACCTTTTAGTATTGAGGTAGTAAAAATACAAAACCTCCATAATTATACGAATTAATAAGAGAATAAAAGTAGTCAAATTTGTTTTCAAATAAAGCGAAATTTGAACCTAAGTCAATACTATATTTGTTTTTCAAATAAAATTCATTTAAAAAAATCTAAGAAATTAAATCGATTACATTTAACTTCTTGGATTATTTTATTCAATAAACTAATAAAGATGTTTATTCAAAAAATAAATTCAAGCCCACCTTGAAATATAAAGTTTCAAATTAAATACAATTGTTAATTTATTCCTTGGTTAAATTTATCAAGTTGGAATTTAAGTAGATTTCTTTAAATTCCAAATTGTATATTGAAATAACTTTTGAGTAATGCCTTAAGATTTAGCTCTTTTACTAACAAAAGTAAATTACCAAAGAAATATGTAAATTAAAAGAAACTCATTTTTTAATTGTAAAAAGGGTAACATATCGAAAGATATTCAATTATTGTTTTTTAAAGAAATAACATTTGTAAATTTAAAATCATTTTATTTTCAGATGTAATTATTTAATTTTTTTATTACTTTCTTGATGAATTTCGATTTCGCTAATATATACATGTAAATTATTGGATCAGATTCTACATTTTTATAATACATTTTTATTTCGTTAATTGATTTTACTTCATGCTTATCAAGTATGTCAATTAACACAGTTCGAAATAGTTTAATGTTTTCTTTATTAAGCGATGATTTAAGTTTTTTAAAACAATAGAAAAATTCGAATATTTCAATTTTTCTATTATCCTTTAATGATGTAGTTAATTGCGTCTCTAAATCTACACAAGTAACAATCAATCTATCTAAAATTCTGAATATTTTATATTTCAAAATTACTTGGGCATAGAATTCAATATCAACAAGCCATATTAAAGACTTATCAAATTTTACATTAAGGTTTCTTCTGAAAATTGTTGCAGATGGAGCACCTATAACGTTAGCAGAAAAAAGATTAATTGGATGTGTCAATAATGAGTCAATATATTTTTCATTGGGCTCATAATGAATTATTTCCTTCGTTTTAGTTTTGTAAATTATTGTTGAGCAAAAAAAGAAATCGAATTCACTATTTTTTGAAATAGAATTGTGCATTACTTCTAATGATTCATCATTTGCAAAATAGTCATCATGATGCATAATTTTTACCCATTCACCTGTCGCTTTTTCTATTGAATTATTCCAGTTTTCAGGAGAACCCAATGGAAGATTATTTTTGTAAAATTTTACTTTGAAAGGCCAATTAGCATTTGCTATAAGTTCAACTGAGTTATCATGTGTATCATCAGAAATAATCACTTCAAAGTTTTTGAAGGTTTGACTTTCAATAGACTTTAAAAGATTCTTTAGTAATTCTGGTTGTTTATATGTAGGAATGCAAATTGAGAAAAAAGGAGTTTCCATTCACTGTCTTTATAATTGTTTAAATTAAGTATTGAATAATGTCTTGCTACAATTGAAATATTTTACAGCTTTAATTTGTGAATGTTAACTTATTTCAATACACCAACGAAAGTCGAATAAGTTGCATCAAAAGTAAACTTTTAATTTTTAACACAAATTCTGCTTTTCGGATTTTATATTTAAAACTGTCAAGTGATATGTAATTTATTTTTTTAAACAATATTCTTGAAATTGTTGTTTATCCGATGTAGCGTTAGTTTGATTAACAGAGGGTTTCAGTTTTTTGAAACCTTCTGTTTTTATGATTTGTTAGAACTATTTTACCTAAAACCCTGCGGATTCTTTTAATCTAAACGGAAGTTTAAAGAATCATTTGTTTCTATTCATTTTAATAAACTCTGTAATAAGTCTATTCATAGTAGCTCCGCAGCCGAGTAGTTCGTCATCTGGATGTGCAACTACCAATAAGATTAGTTTATTGTTAAAATCAATCATACAGGAAAATTTGGAA
>JAIXYK010000024.1 GCA_027490225.1 Bacteroidota bacterium
CTACAGCTGGTTGCGATAGCAGTATTGTTACAGTGTTAATCGTAAATCCATCATTCAACCAAAACATTACTGCAAGTATTTGCCAGGGTGAAACCTACAATTTGCCAAATGGTCAAGAGGTTACAACTCCAGGAACATACACAAGTAATTTACAAACTGCTGCAGGTTGCGATTCTATAATTACTACAACACTATACATTGGAGCACCATTCGCTTCAACCGAAACTGTAGCAATTTGTCAAGGAGAAAATTATGTTTTACCAAGCGGACAAACGGTAACAACTTCAGGAACATTCACCAGTAACTTGCAAACTACCACTGGTTGCGATAGTATCATAACTACAGTATTAACTGTAAATCCTACTTTCAATACAACAGAGAATGCTACAATCTGCCAAGGTGAGACATATACTTTACCAAACGGACAACCTGCTACAACTTCTGGAACATTCACATCTACATTCCAAACTACAGCTGGTTGCGATAGCAGTATTGTTACAGTGTTAATCGTAAATCCATCATTCAACCAAAACATTACTGCAAGTATTTGCCAGGGTGAAACCTACACTTTACCAAATGGACAAGAGGTTACAACTGCTGGAACATACACCAGTAATTTACAAACTGAAGCAGGCTGCGATTCTGTAATTGTTACAACACTAAACGTTGGAGCACCATTCGCTTCTACCGAAACTGTGGCGATTTGTCAAGGTGAAAATTATGTTTTACCAAGCGGACAAACGGTAACAACTTCAGGAACATTCACCAGTAACTTGCAAACTACTGCTGGTTGCGATAGTATCATAACTACAGTATTAACTGTAAATCCAACCTTCAACACAACAGTGAATGCTACAATCTGCCAAGGAGAAACATACACCTTACCAAACGGACAACCAGCAACAACTGCAGGAACATTTACGTCTGAATTTCAAACAGAAGCAGGTTGCGATAGCAGTATTGTTACAGTGTTAATTGTAAATCCATCATTCAACCAAAACACTACTGCAAATATTTGCCAAGGAGAATCCTACACTTTACCAAATGGACAAGAGGTTACAATTGCTGGAACATACACCAGTAATTTACAAACTGATTCAGGTTGCGATTCTGTAATTGTTACAACGCTTGAGGTAAATCCTGTATTTAACATCAACAACGCAGTAACTGTTTGTCAAGGAATAACCTACACCCTACCCGATGGTTCCACCACAACAACTTCAGGTACTTATACTTTCGAGTTCCAATCTGTAAATGGTTGTGATTCAACAGTTACTTTGGCACTTACATTCCAAGCTGGTTCTACTACAACTTTCGAAATTGTAGCTTTCTTAACTTACACAATCAATAACGAAACGTTTACCCAGAATGCAATTTACCAGCAAACTTTCTCAGGCGCTGGTGGTTGCGACAGCATTATTACCTATAACATTACCATTACTTATTTGGCGGGTGATGCTGATGGCAATGGACAAATCAACGGTGACGAAATTGCAGGTGATGCCGACTTAGATGGTATAATTAACGGCAATGAAATCGCTGGAGACAATAATGGCGACGGAGAAATTTCTGGAGGCGAAATCGTAGGAGATGTTAATGGCGATGGCGAAATTGCAGGAAATGAAATCCCAGGTGATGCCAGCGGAAATGGCACCATTGAACCTTCAGAAATACTAAACGACGCCAATGGAGACGGTATTGTCAATTGCGATGACCTTGACTTGTTAAACAAAATAATTGATACCGAATTCACCATTTCTGGCAATACTATTTCTGTTCCAAATGAATTGGGCTACACTTACCAATGGGTAAATTGGGCAACAGATACGGAAATTCCTGGTGCAACAAGCTCAACATTTACACCAACAGCAAACGGTTTCTACCGTGTTTTTGTAACCAACACCGCTTTTAATTGTGAAGTCGGTTCAATCATCATACAAGTTACAAGTGTGGGAATTAGCCAAATAGAAGAGTTGCCAATCAGGTTATACCCAAATCCTACATCAACTTATTTGTTCATAGATGAATTACCAAACAACACTTTAATTAGCATTTACGATGCAGCAGGCCGATTGCTCAACAACATCAACAACCAATCTATGTTGGTGAAACTTGATGTTTCTGCTTATGCAAATGGCGTTTATTTTGTTCGCTTTGCAACTGACGGAAAAATCAGCACAAGTAAATTTGTTGTAAATAGATAGTAATTCACCACAAATAGATTAGAAAAAGCCTCTTGAATTTGCAAGGGGCTTTTTTTTATTTGGGCGTTACCTTTTCCTGCACACAAATGCCGCACACAGGTCGCGCTTTCGCTAGTAGTCCCTACGGGCGCTACTTTGCTCAATCGCTAACGCAGGCATTCAGAAGCAAAATGTTACAAAAAACGCAATCAAATAATGAATAATCTTAAGCATAACTGCTATCGCATATTCTTAATTCAAATATTATTGCTACACTTGTATATCTAGTAAGTATAAAATGCAAAAACCGAGTTTTCATTTCAGAGAATCAGAACGAATAGAGAGTTTAAATTCTTATTTAGTTTTGGATAGCGATTCAGAAGAAGAAATAGACAATCTAACCCAACTTGCATCAGATATTTGCGAAACTCCAATTTCTTTGGTTAGTTTGGTTGACAGCGACAGACAATGGTTTAAATCTAAAGTTGGACTAGAAGTAAATGAGACCAGCCGTGATTTAGCATTTTGCGCACATGCCATTAATGGAACCGACGACTTTTTTATTGTTGAAGATGCAAGAGAAGATAATCGCTTTTTTGATAACCCTTTGGTTACCGATGCACCTTTAGTAATATTTTATGCTGGATTTGTTTTGAAAAGCGACCAAGATCTTCCCTTAGGAACACTCTGCGTTATTGACAACAAACCACGAAAGTTAAGCGACAAGCAAATCAGAGCGCTTAAATCGCTTTCTACTCAGATAATGAACTTACTGAATTATAAAAAAAGTTTGCACATTCAAGAGGAATTGAGGTTGCAATTGATGCAAAAAAATCGAGAATTAGAAAGTTTTGCTTCTATTGCTGCCCACGATTTAAAATCTCCGTTAACAAACATGATGAATGCTGCTAATCTATTTTCTCAAATATACTCATCACAAATAGACCCTGATGGAAATCTTCTTTTAGGTTCTATTGAAAAGTCGGGGCAGCGACTTAGATCGCTGATTGATGGATTATTGCAGTTTTCAAAAATTGAAGATGTAAGCTCGCTAACAAAATCTACTGTAAATTTAAAAGAGACAACAACCGATTTAACAGCGTTAATTGGCAGCAATGACAATGTTTCAATTTCATTAAATTCAGAATTAAAAAGTATTGAAACATATCCAATTTTACTCGATCAAATACTTATCAATTTATTTACAAATTCATTAAAATATAGCAATAAAAAAATCGCAGAAATCGAACTTTTGGTTTCCGAAAGTCAAAACCATTATTTATTTACCGTAAAAGACAATGGCCCAGGAATCGATAAAAAATATCAAGATAAAATCTTTAATTTATTTCAGACTGCTTCCCTTAAAGATCAATTTGGAAATAAAGGAAATGGCATTGGACTAGCTACAGTTAAGAAAACTATTGAAAAACTCGGAGGTAAAATCTATGTGGAATCAGAAGAAGGCCAAGGCGCTGAATTTCATTTTTCAATTACTAAATAAAAGAAGCATTAATTCAGAAATAGAAATATTTAAATGAATTTTTATTAAAATATAATTGATATTAAATCACTAAAAATTAAAGTCTCGTATCTTATAATAGCAACGCTAAACATTCTGCTGCTTGCCACAATCCATTTATAAAAAATCTTTGCTGTAGCTGCATCATTTTTTTATAAATGTTTAAATACAAATGTGGGAATCTTACAATTTCTAGTATTTTTTATATAAGTGCTTAGATTTTCATTGGAGTAATTTTGTGAGATAAATGAACCAAACCCACATTCACTTACTGATAACTCACCTCCCAATCTTCGGGTCAATATTAGGTGGACTAGTTCTTTTACAATGGAGATGATGACTAAAGTCTTTTCTTTCCATAAGATGGCTCATATAATACTCGTTCCATAAAAGCTATCTTTGAAAATGCCTAAAAACAATTTTAACATAAAAGGCCTAAACAACAGCCAGGTTGCACTCGCAAGGAAAAATTTTGGGCTAAACACATTAAACTATAAAAAGGAAAACACCTTTCTTGATACATTAACAAGAGTTGCAAAAGACCCAATGATAATTCTGTTGTTGGTGGCATCGTCTATTTACTTTATAAGCGGTAAAATTGGAGATGGAATTTTTCTTGCTGCGGCAATCATCTTCCAAACTTCTATTTCACTATTTCAATTTTCAAGAAGCAAAAATGCACTCGAAAAGCTGAAAGATTTATCACAACCAAAATGCAAGGTGATACGCAATGGAAATGTAGTCGAAATTAATAGCGATGATTTAGTTGTTGGCGATAGCCTAATGGTTGAAGAAGGCTCTGCTATTACAGCCGACGGAAGCATTGTTCATTCCAACGATTTTTCTGTAAACGAATCCATACTCACTGGAGAATCGCTTTCAGTTTTTAAAGACGCAACCAAAGAAGATAAATTTATCTATAGCGGTACAACCGTTGCTAGCGGTTTAGCCGTAGCTACAATTACAGCTATTGGCAACGAAACTAAATTAGGTAAAATTGGAAGTAGCTTAGAGAGTATTAAGGAAGAAAAAACACCCCTTGAAATTCAAATTGCAAATTTTGTAAAGAAAATGGCTTTTGCAGGGGCTGGAGTTTTTATAATTGTTTGGATAATTAATTATTGGCATTCTCAAAATCTTTTAAACAGTTTGCTGCAATCGCTCACATTGGCCATGAGCATTTTACCCGAAGAAATTCCTGTTGCGTTTACCACATTTATGGCCTTGGGCGCCTGGCGTTTAATGAAAATGGGTATTGTGGTGAAACAAATGAAAACCGTTGAGACACTTGGCAGCGCTACTGTCATTTGCACTGATAAAACAGGCACAATTACAGAGAACAAGATGAGTCTGGCCAAAATGTTTGTATTGAAAAGCAATAAAGTATTTGACCCAAAAGAGGAATTAAACGAAGATGAAAAAGAACTGCTAAAATTGGCAATGTTTGCAAGCGAACCTATTCCTTTTGACCCAATGGAAGTAGCATTGCATCAAACTTACATTGACCAGCATCAAAAAGATGAAAGACCAAATTATAAACTAGTACATGAATATCCATTAGCTGGCAAACCGCCAATGATGACGCATGTATTTGAAGATACTAAAGGCAATAAAATTATCGCTGCAAAAGGAGCTCCTGAGGCATTAATGAATGTTTCAAAACTAACAGATTCCGAAAAGCAACAAATAAATGCAGCCATTAACTCGCTTGCAATAGAAGGATTCAGAGTTTTAGGTATTGGCGTTTCAGATTTTACTGGCGAAGATTATCCCTCAACTCAACAAGAATTATCCTTTCAATTCAAAGGTATTGTTGCCTTTTATGACCCTCCAAAAAAGAACATTCAAAAAGTATTAGCAGATTTTTATACTGCTGGAATTTCAGTAAAAATTATTACCGGTGATAATGCAGAAACAACCACAGCAATTGCAAAACAAATTGGATTCAAAGGGTTCGAAAAAAATATTACTGGCGATGAGTTAATGAAATTGAAAGATAATGAATTAGAAAAATGTGTAATGGAGACTTCCATATTTACACGCATGTTTCCGGAAGCGAAATTAAAAATAATTAACGCCCTCAAATCTAACAATCAAATAGTTGCAATGACTGGTGATGGCGTGAATGATGGACCAGCATTAAAAGCAGCTCATATTGGAATTGCAATGGGTAAAAAAGGAACAGAAATAGCCAAACAAGCCGCTTCATTAATTTTGCTGGAAGATGATTTATCTAAAATGGTAGATGCTGTTGCCATGGGGAGAAAGATTTATACGAATTTAAAAAAGGCCATTCAATACATCATTTCCATTCATATTCCGATTATTCTAACAGTGTTTATTCCCTTGGCATTGGGCTGGATTTATCCCAATATTTTTTCACCTATCCATATCATTTTTTTAGAAATAATAATGGGACCAACTTGTTCTATTATCTATGAAAATGAACCGATAGAAAAGAATACCATGTCGCAAAAACCAAAAGCTTTAACTGCTACGTTTTTTAACTGGAAAGAATTATCCATCAGCATCATTCAAGGCTTGGTTATTACTGCAGGAACATTATTCATTTATCAATATGCTGTTATGAATAGTTATAGCGAAGAACTCACCAGAACCATGACTTTTATAGTTCTGGTTGGTGCAAACGTTTTTCTAACATTAATTAATCGGTCATTTTACTATTCTATACTTACTACATTAAAATACAAAAACAGCTTGGTTTTAATCATCATTTCTATCACTATAACCCTTGTTGGACTTATCCTTTATGTTAAACCTTTAACTACTTTCTTCAAATTCGAAACATTGAATCTGTTGCAACTTTCCACCTGTATTGCAATAAGTTTTGTTTCGGTTATTTGGTTTGAAATTGTAAAATGGGTGAAGAGAAATAAAAAAGTTAAAAACTAACCATCGTTTAATACTAATAGCTTTTCGGCTAATAAGATATTTTGATTTTGATTAGCAAATTTAATCAATACTATAAAAATCTAAACAGATAAATCACTCCATAAACCAGATGTCGAAATCTGTGAATCATGCAATTCAATCAAAGCATTGTACAAGTCTTAAATCAGAATTCGAAAGCAACTTTGTGCAGTTGAGAAAATTCATTCCCAACTTAGAAAAAAACACAATGAAAACGAATCAAGAATTACAGACAGACGTTCAAAATGCCATTAAATGGGAGCCATTATTAAATGCAGCTGAAATTGGCGTAACTGCAAAAGACGGGGTTGTTTCTTTAACAGGTGTAGTAGACAGTTATGCTAAAAAATTGGAAGCTGAAAATGCAACCAAAAAAGTAATTGGTGTGAAAGCCCTTGTAGAAAAAATTGAGGTAAAATTCCCAAGTTCTTGGTCTAAAACAGACGTAGAAATTGCCAACGAGGTTTTAGTAGCTTTGAAAGCTAATTGGTCTGTTCCTAATGATAAAGTAACAGTTAAAGTGGAAGATGGCTGGGTTACTTTAGATGGAGAATTGTATTGGAATTATCAAAAAAATGCTGCCAAAAATGCTATAAATTATCTAGGTGGAGTTAAAGGCGTTTCAAATAACATCAAGATTAAATCAGAATCTCATGATGCCATCGAACAAAAAGATGTGGAAGATGCAATTGCCAGAAGCTGGTCAATTGATGATTTTGATATTAATGTTGCTGTTTCAGGAACCACAGTTACCTTAACTGGAACGGTTAATTCTTGGTACCAAAAAGATGAAGCAGGCCGCATTGCTTGGAATACTCCTGGAATATGGCACGTAAAAAATGAATTGGCTGTTGATTATGAATATGCCTTTAGTTAATCATCTATTTAAAATACAGTGGAGAAATTTCTTTTCCACTGTATTATATTTTTTCAATTTAACTTACAAACTATGAACTTTCAAACCACCAACCCAACTAATAATAAACTTGTAAAATCATTTAACGAAATGTCAAATGAAACGGTAGAAAATGCAGTTACAAGCGCCGCAAATGCTTTTGAAGAATGGAAAAAAACAGATTACAAAGAAAGAGCGCAACTGCTTTATACAGTAGCTGGTTTGCTAAGGGCAAAAAAGAGAACCCTGGCTCAAATGATAACTTTAGAAATGGGCAAACTATTTAACCATGCCGAAGGTGAAATTAAATTAAGCGCCGAAATTTTTGACTATTACGCCAAAAATGCTGAAAACTTCTTGGCCGATAAAATATTAAATCCTGTGCACGGAAAAGCATTGATAAGACATAGTCCAGTTGGCTTGTTGCTGGGCATTCAACCCTGGAACTTTCCGTTTTATCAGGTAGCACGTTTTGCAGCTCCAAATATCATGATTGGCAATACAGTTTTAATTAAACATGCTGCAAATGTTCCTCAATGTGCCATTGCCATTGAGGAAATTTTTACTGAGGCAGGAGCACCTAAAGGGCTTTACACTAATTTATTGATTTCACACCAGCAAATAAATCCTTTGATTGCTGATAAAAGAATCAGAGGTGTATCGCTTACAGGAAGTGAATCTGCAGGCGCAAGCGTTGCTACAGAAGCTGGTAAACACATCAAAAGGTCGGTATTAGAATTGGGCGGCAGCGATGCATTTATCATTTTAGAAGATGCAGATATTGATAAAGCCGTAGAATGGGCAGTTGTTGGAAGAATCAATAACAATGGTCAATGTTGTGTGGCTTCTAAACGTTTTATAGCTTTAGAAAGCATTGCGGATGAATTTCTCCAAAAATTTAAAACTAAAATGTCTGATTTAGTGGTAGGCGATCCAATGGAAGTAAATACGCAATTGGGTCCTCTTTGCACTGAAGCTGCTGCTGTTAAAATTGTCGACCAGGTAAAAAGAGCGGTAAATGGTGGTGCTAAAATTTTATTAGGTGGTAAAAGAGTAAATAGAGAAGGCGCTTTTATGGAAGCTACGATTCTAACTGATATAAAACCAGAAAATCCAGTTTTTTACGAAGAGTTTTTCGGCCCTGTTGCACTTTTCTTTAAAGTTAAAAACGAAGCCGAAGCCATTGCATTGGCCAATGATTCTCCATTTGGTTTAGGAGGCTCTGTATTTACCCAAGACATTGAAAGAGGCAAACGCGTAGCCAACCAAATTGATACAGGAATGGTATTCATTAATCACCCTACTTGGACACAAGCTGACCTTCCCTTTGGAGGCACAAAAGGTTCTGGTTATGGACGAGAAATGGCCGAACTTGGTTTAGAGGAATTTGTAAACAAAAAGCTTATCCGCATCAGCGAATTAAGCGACCCATTCTAAAGATGAAAAAATGAAAATAGCAATCATTATAGCAATCATAGTAATAGTAATATTGATTGTATTTCAAACATACACCACTATGGCTTCAGAAAAATCAGAAACGCAACCATATAAAGTTGTTCGAATTGAAAAGGAATTTGAAATCCGTTTTTATCCATCTACAACCATGGCAACCATTGCATCTTCCGCAAAAACATACAAAGAATTAGGAAGTTCCGGTTTTAACAAATTAGCGGGTTATATTTTTGGAGGGAATAAAGAGAAAAAACAAATTGCAATGACTTCTCCTGTGCACATGAATATCAATGATTCTATGTCTACAATGAGTTTTGTTATGCCATCCAATTACGATAAAAATAATTTGCCTTTACCCAATAATTCAGAGGTGAAAATTGAAACTACAAGAGATGAATACGTTGCCGCCATTCGGTTTGGAGGTTTTGCATCAGATAAAGACATCAAAGAAAACAAAGAGAAACTAGAAAATGCCTTAAAAGCAAAATCTATTTCTTACTATGGACATTTTCGATATTTAGGATACAATCCACCTTACCAATTATTCGGAAGAAGAAATGAGGTAATTGTGGCAATTAATAGGACATTAAAATAATTAGAAAAATTTAAATAAAAATAATCACTCATTAAAACAATTTAAACATGAAAATATTATTTGTATTAACATCACACAGCGACCTTGGAGATTCTGGAGAAAAAACTGGATTCTGGATTGAAGAATTTGCAACACCTTATTACGTTTTGGCCGATGCCGGTGCAGAAATAACTATCGCGTCTCCCAAAGGTGGACAACCACCTGTTGACCCTAAAAGCGAGTTAACAGATGCACAAACTGACGCTACTCAAAGATTTTACAAAGACAATTTGCTCATTGATAAAGTGGCGCATTCTTTTAAATTACAAGCAATTAAACAAGAAGATTATGATGCAGTTTTTTATCCAGGCGGTCATGGTCCTTTATGGGATTTAGCTAACGATAAAACCTCTATAAAATTAATCGAAGAATTTTACAATCACCAAAAACCAATTTCCTTTGTATGCCATGCACCAGCTGCTTTGGTGAATGTAAAAGCCGAAAATGGAGAACCTCTTGTAAAAGGGAAGCAATTAACCGGTTTTTCAAATACAGAAGAAGAAGGCGCAAAACTTACCAATATAGTTCCGTTTTTATTAGAAGATGAACTCAAAAAAAATGGCGCACATTATTCAAAAGGCAACGATTGGGCATCTTTTGTAAAACAAGATGGATTATTAATTACCGGACAAAATCCTGCTTCTTCCAAAGGTGTAGCTGAATTACTATTAAAAACACTTAAAGGAGATAAACATGTAAAAATTGAAAGTGCAATTCTTTAACAGAACATTACTAATAACTCAACACTTTTAACTTTCAACTTTTAACTTTCAACTTTTAACTTTCAACTTTTAACTTTCAACTTATTATATAATTATGAAAAAATTAACAGTATTATCCATAGTAATTACCGCTTTTATTTTCGCTTGTAATCAAAATTCTTCTAAAGAAGTAACAGAAGCAAAAGAAAAATTGACTGAGGCAGAATCAGAATTAAAAGATGCCAAAATAAGCGAAAAAGAAGCTGCAAAAGCTAGAGAAACTGCCGAGTGGAACAGTTTTAAAAACCAATCAGATAGCACCATTGCCGTTGCAGAAAATGATTTGAAAAAAATGGAAATTAAAGTGGAAAAAGCTAGCAAAAAAGATAAGCAAAAAATGAAGGTACAATATGAAAAAGCGAAAAGTGATTTATCGGTTATGAGAGAAAAATTGCAAAAAAGAAATATCGAATTTGAAAATGATATAAAAGATTTTGATGACAATATTTCTCAAAAAAATCAATCCTTTAAACGTGAATTTAACCACGATATGAATGCGCTTGGAAATTCAATTAAAGATGTATTTAAAGATAACGTGAAATAATAAAAAACTATAATTTAATCCTTCAATATTAATTAAAATGAAAACCTATAAATTATTTTCTCCAATTACCCTTGGCTCTATTACTTTAAACAACCGTATCGTAATGGCACCCATGACACGCTGCAGAGCTATTGATAACATTCCAAATGATTTAATGGCAACATATTACAAGCAACGTGCATCTGCTGGTTTAATTATTACTGAAGGCACCTCACCTTCGCCAAATGGTTTAGGTTATGCACGTATTCCAGGAATATTTAATGAAGCACAAATTGAAGGCTGGAAAAAAACAACAGCGGCTGTTCATAAAAGTGGTGGAAAAATTATCATTCAATTAATGCATACAGGCAGGATCAGCCATATTTTAAATATGCAAAAAGGAACAGAAATTATGGCACCATCAGCTGTAAAAGCTGCCGGGCAAATGTGGACCGATGCCAAAGGTTTGCAAGACTATCCAACACCTAAAGAAATGACACTTGAAGATATTGTGTTAACAAAAGCCGAATATGTTACTGCTGCAAAAAATGCAATGCTTGCAGGTTTCGATGGTGTAGAATTGCATGGAGCAAATGGCTATTTGCTGGAAGAATTCCTTTCGCCAATTACCAATATTCGTCATGATAAATATCAAGGGAGCGTTCAGAATCGTTGTCGTTTTGTAATTGAAGTTGCCCAAGAAGTTGCAGCTGCAATCGGAAAAGATAAAACAGGCATTCGCTTATCACCTTATGGCGTTGGGGGTGATATGCCTAACTATCCTGAAATTGATGCCACCTATAATTATCTTACCATAGAACTCAACAAATTAGACATTGCCTATATTCACCTTGTTGACCATTCCGCTATGGGAGCGCCTACAGTTCCTTTAGAAATAAAAAAAATAATTCGTAAAAATTTTAAAAATACGATAATTATGTGCGGCGGTTACGACAAAGATGGCGCTGAAGCCGATATTGAAAGTGGTTTGTGCCAGTTAATTGGCTTCGGGCGACCATTCATCAATAATCCAGATTTAGTAGAAAGATTAGAAAATAATCATCCATTATCACAAAGTTTAAATGCCGATTTATTCTATTCTGCAGAAGAACATGGCTATACAGATTATCCTATTTTCAAAGAACCTGTTGTGCTTCAGATTCATTAAAATCAAAATATTCTATAAAATATTATCAGTAAAATTAAAAACCAAATTAATTCGCATTAGTAATTTAATTAATAATGAAATATAAAAAACTAATGATAATTACATGCTCAATTTTAGGTGGTATTTTGCTAATATTATTAATCGGAAAAATTAATTCTATCATTCAATTTAATAGAAACGTAAAAACACTTTTCTCAAATTCAAAAAATATCTCCAATAAAAATTTCAATTATGCACAACTAGATAGTTTACCTGAACCTGTGCAACGTTATTTCAAATATGTTTTGAAAGATGGTCAACCTTATATTAGTTCAGTAAGAATGACCCACAGTGGGCAATTTAAAACAGGTTTTGACAAAGACTGGATAAACATTAAAGGCGAACAATATGCATCCACAGAAAAACCAGGTTTCATTTGGAAAGGCACAACTTCTATGTTTACTGCTTATGATAGTTATATCGAAAATGAAGGCCATTTAGCCGTTTCACTTTGGAATATATACAATGTTGTAAATGCGAAAGGCAATAATTACAACCAGGGAGAATTACTTCGCTGGTTGGGCGAAAGTGTTTTATATCCAACTAATTTTTTACCAAGCGAAAAATTAAAATGGTTTGCGATTGATGCAGAAACTTCTAAACTCACCTTCAATTATAATGGATTATCCTTATTCTTTATAGTAACATTCAATGCGCTTGGAGAAATTACTCAAATGCAAACCAAACGCTACATGGATGAAAATAAGCTGGAAACTTGGGTAATTAAAGTAGCTGATTACAAAGAAAAATATAACATGATTGTACCCACTGATTTTGAAGTTTTATGGAGATTAGAAAAAGGTGATTTTAGTTATGCTAAATTTAAAATGGAAAAAATAGCATATAATATTCCAGAGAAATTTTAATTACCATTTTAAAACCACAAAAAATAAATCAGAAAATAGTTTACGTTAATTATACAACTTTAATCAATCATTATATAATAAATAAATGGGAGATTAAATTAAAATTTGTGGCATTTAATCAATTTCCCTAATAATAATTTACAACATAAAATGACTTTTGAAGAAACCATTCATTACAGGCGTTCGGTAAGAAATTACACGAGCGATGCCATAGATACAGCAAAAGTCAAACATTGCATAGAATTAGCCACTTTAGCTCCCAATAGCTCCAATATGCAGTTGTGGGAATTTTATCACATTACAAATCCTGAAACATTAAAACAAATTGCCGTTGCTTGTTTAGGTCAAGAAGCAGCTGCAACAGCGCAACAAATGGTTGTTTTTGTAACGCGGCAGGATTTATTTAGAAAAAGGGCAAAAAAAATGATGGAATTAGAAACTCAAAATACCTTAAAAAATAGCCCAATAAATAAACAGGAAAAAAGAATTAAAACATGGAAAATCTATTACGGTACAGTAATGCCATTTTTATATTTCCGTTTTTTAGGGATTTTTGGTTTTATCAGAAAAATATTTGTCAATATTATTGGCATATTCCGGCCAATTGTTTATCAAGTCTCCGAAAACGATATGAGCGTAGTCGTCCATAAAACCTGTGCCCTGGCAGCCCAAACATTCATGCTATCAATGGCCAATATAAACTACGACACCTGCCCCATGGAAGGTTTTGATAGTAGACGCTTAAAACGTCTCTTAAAATTGCCCTATGGCGCCGAAATCAACATGGTAGTTTCCTGTGGCATCAGAAATAAAAACGGAGTCTGGGGCGACCGCATGAGGATTCCTTTTAACGAAGTGTATTTCAATATTTAATTTTTTTGGGCGTTCCCTCTCCCACCCGCTAAACCCATCACACAGGTCGCGCTTTCGCAAGTAGTCCCTCCGGGCGCTACTTTGCTCAATCGCTAACGCTTGGCATTTCGATTCTAACTAACACCACCTCTTCATCACCTCTACCATAACTTTCGCTTCTTCCGCAGCTTTTTCCTGAAAATCTGCTCCATTGCTCGCATACAAAATACTGCGTGATGCATTTACCAAAACTCCCACGTCTTTATTGGTAGCTGCTTCCATTACTTCTTCTAAATCTCCTCCTTGTGCACCAACACCGGGAATCAAAAAGAAGTGCTCTGGAGCTAGTTTTCTGATGTCTTTTAATGCATCTGGGGCTGTCGCTCCTACTACATACATCAAATTTTCTGGTGTTCCCCATTGCTGGGCTTTTTCCACCACTTCTTGATACAGAAAACTATCATTTTCCAGCTTTAATCTTTCAAAATCCAGCGCTCCGGTATTGCTTGTAAGTGCTAATAAAATGGCCCATTTACCTTCAAATTCTAAAAAAGGCTGTACAGAATCGCTCCCCATGTATGGAGCAATGGTTACTGAGTCAAAATTGTATGTTTCAAAAAATGTTTTCGCATACATTTTCGAGGTATTTCCAATATCACCTCTTTTGGCGTCTGCTATGGTAAAATGTGTGGCTGGAATATAAGCGAGTGTTTCTTCCAATATCTCCCAACCACGGGCTCCTAAAACCTCATAGAAAGCTAAATTAGGTTTGTAAGCAACGCAATAATCCTTTGTAGCATCAATAATGGCTTTATTAAATGCCAGGATTGGATTTTTCTCTTTTAATAAATGCTTAGGAATTTTCTGAATATCTGTATCTAAACCTACACACAAACAAGAATGCTTTGCGCGTATTTGTGCTAGCAGTTCAGCTCTTGTCATACTGTTTCGGCTCCTTCTTTTAAGCGCTCTGCATTTTCTGCTACCTGCAATCCATTTATCATATCTTCAATATTACCATCCATAAAATGTGGTAAATTGTACATAGACATGCCAATTCTGTGGTCCGTTACACGACTTTGCGCATAATTATATGTCCGGATTTTAGCTGAACGGTCGCCAGTAGAAACCATTGTTTTTCTCCGTTTAGAAATACCATCTAAATGCTTGGCCAATTCTCTTTCATACAACTTAGTACGAAGCATAACCATCGCTCTTTCTTTGTTTCCAAGCTGAGAGCGTTCAATCTGGCAAACCACTACAATTCCTGATGGCCTATGTGTTAATTGCACTTTTGTTTCAACCTTATTTACATTCTGTCCTCCAGCACCTCCTGAGCGAGAAGTTTGCATATCTACATCAGCAGGATTAATCTGCACATCTACTTCGTCTGCTTCTGGCAATACAACTACAGTTGCCGCCGATGTATGCACGCGACCTGCAGTTTCAGTTTCAGGCACGCGTTGTACTCGGTGCACGCCCGATTCATATTTCAAAACGCCATATACATTCTCACCACTTACTTCCATTACAATTTCTTTGAATCCACCCATTGTTCCCTCATTCTGGTCAACAATATCAACTTTCCAACCTTTTCCCTCACAAAATCTTTGGTACATGCGCGCCAAATCTCCAGCAAAAATGCTAGCTTCATCGCCTCCTGTTCCTGCTCTAATCTCCAACACTGCATTTCTTTCGTCTTCTGGGTCTTTAGGAATCAACATGATGCGAACTTCCTCTTCTAATGTCTCTTTCTTGGCAAGCATTTCATCGAGTTCCTGACGCGCCATTTGTTTAAAATCGTCGTCTTCTTCGCTGTAAAGCACCTCTTTTGCAGATTCAATATTTGTTAACACACTTCTATAAGTATGATAAGCATTAACTAAAGCTTGTAAATCTTTGTATTCCTTATTGAGCTTTTTAAAACGGCTCATATCACTCACAACAGCTGGGTCAGAAAGAGAAAGTTCTACTTCTTCAAAACGACCAACTATGGCTTCTAATCTAGGTAATAATGTATTGTCTTCCATTGAGCCGCGAAATTAGTGAATTTTAAAAGATATCTTAGTAAGTAAAACTCCCGTGTTGAGAATTTATGGTCAATTTTTTACCAGCTGCAGCTTCAACTCTGCCAACAATTTTTGCATCCACACCGTAACTTTGAGAAATTGCAATAATTTGTGCAGCTACATCTTCATTTACATAAAGCTCCATTCTGTGACCCATGTTGAAAACACGGTACATTTCTTTCCAATCAGTACCTGAAGATGCTTGAATAATTTGAAACAATGGAGGTGTATCAAAAAGATTATCTTTTACAATATGCACATTGTCTACAAAATGTAGCACTTTCGTTTGCCCACCACCGCTGCAATGCACCATTCCATTTATTTCATTGCTATGTTTTTGCAACACTTCTTTAATAATTGGAGCATACGTTCTTGTAGGAGAAAGAACCAGTTTACCGTAATCAATTTCCAAACCTGGAACTTTGTCAGTTAATTTATATTTTCCAGCATAAACCAAATCGGCTGGTACCAAATGGTCATAAGATTCGGGGAACTTTACAGCTAAGCTATTTTCGAAAACATCATGGCGTGCAGAAGTAAGTCCGTTGCTGCCCATTCCGCCATTGTATTCTTTCTCGTAGGTTGCCTGGCCAAATGAAGCCAAACCAACAATTACATTTCCAGGTTGGATGTTAGCATTATCAATTACATCACTCCTTTTAATTCGAGCTGTGACAGTTGAATCAACAATGATAGTTCTTACCAAATCGCCTACATCAGCAGTTTCTCCGCCAGTAACGATTACATCCATTCCGAAACTGCTAAACCAATCGCAAATTTCTTGCGTTCCGTTTATAATTTCTGCAATTACCTCTGCTGGAATCAGGTTTTTGTTTCTTCCGATGGTGCTCGACAATATCATTTTATCTGTTGCGCCAACACACAACAAATCATCGGTATTCATAACAATTGCATCTTGTGCAATTCCTTTCCAAACCGATAAATCACCAGTTTCTTTCCAGTACATGTATGCTAATGATGATTTTGTTCCTGCACCATCAGCATGCATCACCAAAGCATAATCTTCGTCTCCACTCAAATAGTCAGGAACTATTTTACAAAATGCTTTGGGAAATAATCCTTTATCTAAGTGTTTAATTGCTGCATGTACATCTTCTTTTTCAGAAGATACACCTCTCTCTTTATACTTATCGATGTTTGACATGATATAAAAAAAAACATCCCGCTTTTTGGGCGGGATGCAAATTTATGTTTTTGTTAACTATTTCTTTGGTTTAACAGGAGTTGCTGGTGCAACAGGCTTTGCAGGTTCAACAGCTGCAGGAGTTGGTGTTGGTACAGCAGATTTTGGTTCTTCTAACTGAATATTTGATTTCGGTTGCTCCTGAACATCAGTTTCAACTTCATCATCCTCTCCAACAGTTTGAATTACAGGAGCCTTGTATTCTATTGAACCTTCAGCAGGCACAAAGTTAGTGCTTGTAATACGGAATTCAGTACGGCGATTCATTTGGTGCTCTTCTTCAGAACATTTAACACCGTCTTTACACTTATTCAATAATTTAGTTTCACCATATCCTTTTGCAGTAAGACGTGCAGGATCAATTTTTTGCTGAACCAAATAATCAACAACAGATTGAGCTCTTTTTTGAGATAAAGCAATATTAGCTTTAGCAGCATCTCTCGAATCTGTATGAGACATCAACTCAATTGTAATTTGTGGATTGTCTTTCAATGTTTGAATCAATCCATTTAAAGAGTCATTAGATTCTGGACGTAAGTCCCATTTACCTAAGTCATACTCAATTTTAGGTAATTTAATTGGTCCTTTTTTGGTTGTTTTCAAAAAGAAATCTTTCTTGTAATCGCGGCTTGCTAACTCTCCAACTGTAGATTCTTTACCAATATCATTCAAATAATCTGTGCTGTTTGCAATAAAGTCGTAAGTATTATCTTCTTTGAATTTGGTATTGTCAAAAGTATACGAACCAGTTTGGTCTGTAACCGTTTCGTAAATCATACCATCTTTGTCTTTCATGGTAACTTTAGCTCCAGTTATTGGTTGTTTGGTATCAAAATCTATCACGTATCCGCCAATAGTAAACAAGATTGGAGGAACACTAAATTCGTAAATATCAGAAGCTCCTTTACCACCTTCACGAGAAGATGAAAAATAACCTCTCTCGTTTTTCCCTTGAAAAATGATTTGAAAGTCATCCGCCTCTGTATTGATTGGATACTTTAAGTTAGCTGTTCCGCCCCATTTTCCACCTTTTAGTTTAGCTTCAAAAATATCGAGACCACCCATACCAACATGACCATTAGAAGCAAAATATAAAGTTGAATCGTTTCTTAGTGAAGGATACATTTCATCACCTTCAGTATTTACTTGTGGACCTAAATTAATCGGGCTACCCCAAGTTTTTGCTTTTTTATCAAATTTTGCCATCCAAATATCTCTTCCACCTAAACCACCTGGCATATTTGAAGCAAAAAGTAAAATATCTTCAGAATCGCTTAACCAAGGGTGGCCAACTGTAAAGCTATCAGCAGTAAATGGAACTAAAACAGGTTCATCCCAATTATTACCTTTTTTTAGAGTGGTAAAAATCTGACATCCTTTCAATTTGTTTTTATCTTCTTCACAACGTGTAAAGAATATTTTACTGAATTTATCATTAAAAGTAACACTACCTTCATTGAATTTGCCATTTACAGGTTCTTTTAAAGCAGCAGGAGTGCTCCATTTACCGTTTTTATCAAGTTTTGCTTCGTAGATATCTGAATAACTCTGACCTGTCCATCCATCAATTCCATTTCCTGTAGAACCTTCTCTTGTTGAAGTAAAATATAATTCTTTGAAGTTTTTACGGCTATAACTTGGAGAAAAATCTTCAAACTTAGTATTCAAAGGTTGAACATTACTGATAAGATGCTTTGTAGGAGTAGCTTTCCATTGTACAGACAATTTGCAACTTTCCACTCCTCTTGAACCGCGCACATCATCTGGTTTTAGCTTCACATATTTTTGATATTCAGCCAAAGCCTCATCGTACTTTCCATTGTAACGTAGCATATCTGCTAGAAACAATGTTGCTTCAGGATTAGCATATTTTGCTTTAATGGCTTTAGCAAACCAAACTTCTGCTTTTTTAGTGTCGTTAAACATTTTATAACATAGGCCTTGTTTAAATGTGAGTTCAGCTTTTAATGCTTTGTTTCCTCTTACTTTTTCAAGTGCTTTCTTATACGAGTTTAATGCTTCGTAATAATCACGGTTTTTATACAATCTATCTGCTTCTTTTACAGCTTTAGGCTGAGCAATAGCAGCTGTTGCAGTGATTATTGTTACTAAAATAATGTAAATAACCTGTTTTAACGACTTTACCATGTGTTTCTATTTTGCATTTGAGGTGCGCTAAATTAAAAAAAATGTCTGTGTTTGCAAATATTCAATTTGAAGTACCAAATAATTCAGCAAAAATAAAATAGGGGCTTGATATTAAACACCAAGCCCCTATTTATCAATTATTTAAACTTATTAATTGATAAACAACATTTCACGATACTTTGGCAAACTCCACATCTCATCATCTACAATTAACTCCAATTTGTCTGAATGATATCGTATTTCTTCAAAATAAGGTTGAACTTTGGTACAATAAGCAACTGCCAATTTTCGGGCATCGGTAATTTTATTCGCCGACTTGCGTGCTTCAATCATAGCATCAACAGCTTTTTTAATACTTGTTACATGTTCAGAAATTTCATTAATTATTTCTAATTGTGATGAAGCTGCTTTTTTAAATCCTGCTGCATCCAAAATATCCTTTAAACCTTTAACATTGCTAATAACCTGGTTTTGGTATTTAAGTGCAGTTGGTATTATATGATTTGAAGCTAATTCTCCCATAACTCGACTTTCAATTTGTATTTTCTTGGTATACATTTCCAGTTGAATTTCATGCCTAGCTTCAATTTCTCTGTGAGACATTACATCGTTAGAAGTGTAAAGTTCGATTGTTTTCTTGGAAATCATTGCATCTAATGCTTCCGGAGTTTTAGCAAAATTATTTAAGCCTCTTTTAGCTGCTTCTTTTACCCACTCATCTCCATAACCATTTCCTTCGAAACGTATATTCTTAGATTCGGTAATATATCTTCTAAGTACTTGAAAAATAGCTTCGTCCTTATCTAGTTTTTTCTTATTGATGAGTCCGTCTACTTCAACTTTAAATTCTTTTAACTGTTGTGCCATTATGGTATTTAAAACTGTCATCGCTAAGCTACAATTAGCAGATGAACCTACGGCTCTGAATTCAAATTTATTACCAGTAAAAGCAAATGGAGAAGTACGATTTCTATCTGTATTATCTAATAAAATTTGAGGAATTTTTCCAATGTTTAATTTCAACTCCGTTTTCTCATCAGGTGTCATTTTGGTTCCTGATTTCACTTTTGCTTCCAATTCGTCTAATACAGATGTTAATTGAGAACCAATAAAAGCTGAAATTATTGCAGGAGGAGCTTCATTAGCACCTAATCTGTGATCGTTACCCGCTGAAGCAATTGCTGAGCGCAATAAATCTGCATGTTCATGCACCGCTTTAACAGTTGATATAAAGAATGTTAAAAATTGAAGGTTATTCTTAGGTGTTTTACCTGGACTTAATAAGTTTTTACCAGTATTGGTGCTCATTGACCAATTATTGTGTTTCCCTGAACCATTAATTCCTGCAAATGGCTTTTCATGTAAAAGCACTCTAAATTTATGACGTCTAGCAACTTTATGCATCATATCCATCAATAACTGGTTATGGTCTACTGCAAGATTTGCTTCTTCGAAAATCGGCGCACATTCAAATTGATTTGGAGCAACTTCGTTATGTCTTGTTTTGATAGGAATACCTAATCTTAAACATTCCGATTCAAAATCTCTCATGTAACCGTTTGCTCTTTCTGGAATAGAACCAAAATAATGATCCTCTAATTGCTGGCCTTTTGCAGGAGAATGACCAAATAATGTTCTTCCAGTTAAAGCCAAATCCGGACGAGCATGGTATAATGCTTCGTCTATTAAGAAGTATTCTTGTTCCCAGCCTAAAGTAGCTGATACTTTTGTAACATTCTTATCGAAATACTGGCATACATCAACAGCTGCTTTATCCAAAGCATGCAAAGCTTTTAACAAAGGTGTTTTAAAATCTAATGCTTCACCAGTGTATGAAACAAAAATTGTTGGAATGCAAAGAGTTCCACTAATTATAAATGCTGGAGAAGTTGGGTCCCAAGCGGTATAGCCTCTGGCTTCAAATGTATTACGAATGCCTCCACTTGGAAAAGATGAGGCATCTGGTTCCTGCTGGATCAAATTTGAACCGCTGAAATTTTCAATGGCACGACCATCAGGTAAAGGCTCAAAAAAAGCATCATGCTTTTCGGCAGTAGCTCCATTTAACGGCTGAAACCAATGTGTATAATGCGTGCAACCATGATTCATTGCCCATGCTTTCATACTACTAGCAACCTGGTCGGCAATCTCGCGCTCTATTTGGGTTCCGTGAACAATTGCGCCTTGAACTTTCTCAAATGCTTCTTTGCTCATGTATTCGCGCATGGCTATATCGCCAAATACATGTTTCCCATAATAATCAGAAATCTTTTCAATGGCCGGACCAACTGGCTCATAAGCTCTGTTGATTAAAGATTCAAGTGCCTTAAATCGAATTGTTGACATAGTAATTTTTTAAATTTTTACGTTTTTTTCGGGCA
Source organism: Bacteroidota bacterium (assembly GCA_027490225.1). Lineage (GTDB taxonomy): Bacteria > Bacteroidota > Bacteroidia > M30B66 > M30B66 > JAIXYK01. The sequence continues at coordinate 21,626 of JAIXYK010000024.1, forward strand.
CAAAGGTAATTTTTAGGGGGTAAATTCACAAATAATCTATAAATATTTGTGAACACCCCCTATTTTTTAATCAATATCAGAAAATAAATTGATTTTTTGGGAATCGGTAGCTTCGAGTACCTCAGCCACCAAACAATGCTGGCTGAGGCACTCGAAGCACCGCTGGCTGAGGCTCTCGAAGCCAGCTTGTCGAAGCCAGCCTACATCAAATTCCAGTTCGGCATTCTGCTTAAAATCAATAATAAAGCAATGGTTGTATAAATTGCCACTTTCTTATGCTTCTCTATATCTGTTGCAGCTTTCTTGGAAAATGTTCTTCCCAATTGAATCAAAACTACTGCAATAATCATCGTTAAAATATGCTCAACAGCATAAAATCTAAGATTTGGGTCTTTCATAGCAGCTCCCATATCTTGGAATGCAGCTTTAGTAACTTGACTGTAAACAAAATACAATAAAAGTCCAACTATTAATTGCAGGTGGGTAAAACCAACTAAAATTCCTCCAGTAATTTTATCAATTTTTTGGTATGAACCTTTTCCTAACCAACCTGTCCATGCTCGAAACAAAACGAAAATTAATAAAATCAATAAAATCCAACGAATCAAATTGTGAGAATGCAGAAGGGCTGTATACATAAATTATAGTTTTTATTTTTTTGCAAATGTATTATAATGTCGTTCTAAGCTTGCTAATTATTTATTTAAAACAACAAAATTTCGTCTGATTTTTTCCCCGTTTTCATCAATTGCTTCAATGGTATGTTTGCCAGCTTTTGTTTGAATGGCAAGCTGGTGTATTTCTTTTGTTTGACCAATTGGAATTCCATCTAACATCCAATAAACAATTGTACTAGGTTTCCTGTGAGCAATTTCAAATACGACATTACTTTTATTCCCATCATAACTTCTTGGGATAAAAATTTCAGTACCTGGTCGTGGATAAATGAAATCCATCATTTGGTTAGTGCTATTACTTGAACACCCTGGCAGAAAATCAGGCAACACCGTATAATCAGCATGTTTTGTTTTGTAAAAATGCTCCATAGCAGGCGGTAAAACAAACCAACTTCGCTGCATTGTAGATTCTAAATCAATGCAATCTGCTGTAACTCGTCCATTTCCAGAGGGATGCAAATAAATAAGCTGATGATAATTGCAGGGTACCGTTTTTTCACCTGTTTTTGGAACCCATAAAGTGTCAATCTTGTCGCAATATTTGCTTGCTTTTGCACCTGAAATTTTACAAACAGCAATCCGCATCATATCATCATAAGGAACATCGAACCAGTCACTTTCGGGCAAGCTTCTTAAAACATCAAACATAACAGGTGCAGCACTTCCAATGCCTGTGAGCAATGGCTTCCCTTCTCCATCAGCATTTCCAACCCAAACGCCAACTACATATCTTGACGTAATGCCTATTGACCAGGCATCGCGGTTTCCAAAACTGGTGCCTGTTTTCCAAGCAACTTTATTAGCAGATAAAAATTCGCTCCAACCTGCTTCTTCATCGGGCCTGTTTACCTCGCTCATGGCTTCGAACATGGAGTAAATTGCAGCTGCATTTAAAACAGAATTGTCCCTTAGACTTAGTTGCTCCTTTTTTGAATTTTTATTCTTTTCAACTAAAAGATAATTTGCAGGGTGAACATTATTGGCTGCATACTTTCCATTTAACGTTCCAAAATCCTGTAAATCTCTTGACAAAGAAGCATACATACCACACATTTCCCATAAGTTACCTTCTGCACCACCTAAAATTAGCGATAATCCATAATGGGCAGCTGATTTCTTTAAGGATTTCATTCCTAATTTCCTGAGTTTATTGCTGAACTTTTCAATTCCATACTGGTGCAACATTCTTACGGCCGGAACATTTAATGAGCGTGCTATAGCCATTCTGGCTGGAACTGCACCTTCATACGTCAAATTGTAATTTTTGGGCGTATAGCCTGCAATTTGAGTGGGAATATCTGCTTGTAAAGTGCCGGGAAGTAACATACCTTCGTTTAACATGGCAGCAAACAAAAGAGGTTTCAAGACCGAACCTGTGCTCCTGTTTGCGGTTATCATATTCACAGATTCCTGGTTATTTTTCCCGCTTTGTAAATTACCTGCATAAGCTAATGCGTTTCCTGTGCTTGTTTCCAAAATAAGCACACCGGCATTATGAATCCCGTTAACTTCCCAATTTACCTGATAGTTTTGTAAAATACGCATTACCTGCTGTTGCAGCTCAAACTCAATTGAAGTTGCAACAGTTGAATTTCCATTATTCTCTTTTATAACCTGATCTAGCAATTGCGGCGTCCAATTTGGAGAACTAAATTGCTTTTCAGGAAGAGGTTCTGATATAGCCAGCGAATAATCTTGCTGACTCAGTTCACCATTATTATATAAAACAGTTAACAACCTGTTTCTTTTTTCCATTAGTTTGATTTGATTTTTGCCTGGGAAAATCAATCTTGGACTATTGGGTAAAACAGCCAATGTAGCAGCCTCGGCCCAAGAAAGTTCTGCAGCGTTGCGACCGAAATACCGCATTGCTGCTGCTTCTAAACCAACGATATTGCTTCCAAAAGGAGCATTTTGTGCATATAAGCGCAATATTTCTTTTTTACTGTATTTCAATTCTAATCTAGTTGCCCAAATGGCTTCAATTAGTTTTTCAAAAACGTTTCTTTTTTTGCCTTTTCTTGCCAATCGAATTACTTGCATGGTAATGGTGCTGCCTCCTCGCTTCAACTTACCTCCGCTTGAATTACTCCAGGCTGCTTTTGAAATTGCAACAGGATTTACTCCTAAATGATAATAAAAATACCGGTCTTCGAAAGCAAGCAAAGCTGTAATAAATCTCTCCGGAATGGAGTCTGTTTGAGCAATTCTCCATTGCCCATCATCAGCTAACCGCGCAGAAAGCACTTCACCTTCTTTACTCAATAAAACAGTAGAAAAATTATCACTGAATAGTTTTTCTGGCAAGCAAAAATAAAACGGGATAAAAAAAACTAAGAAAAAAAAGCCCCATCGGAAATATCTCTTTTCCCAATACTTTTTAAATGCTATAAAAGGTTTTTTAAACTCCAATCTTAATGATGCGAATGCGCCACAAAACTAAAATTAAACAAGCATTAATTTATCAATTGAAAATCTGATTTTAAAAGTCTGTTAATTAAGTCTCTAAGCTCCTCACAATTTTCATTTAATCTGCTTCGCTCTGTCTCATTCATATAACCAAGATACAAGGATACATCTAATAAAAAATCAAGTTCTGTAATATTGAAACGAGCATTTTTCATTAAATGAATTTGCTCTTCGTTAAGTGGTAATTGACTTTCTGCAATTCGCGCAGGTATGCTGATAGCAGCTTGCATCAATTGATTTTTCAATCCTTGGTATTGTTTTTCTTGTTCAGGAAAATTCCTTATTACATGGTTTACAGCTATTGCCAAATCGAGCGATTTTCGCCAAATAGGAGCAGACTTTAAAGGTTTTTTAGGTATCATAATAAGTATATATTTAATAATTCCTCAAATTTCTATAATCCATTTTAATCTAACCGTTTATAGACGTTTATAAACGTTTAATAACCTTTTTTTAGCTTTTAAAACTAAAAGAAACAGTGACCTTCTTTTATGGTCCAATTATTGTAAAGCCACTTCGGTTTTTAAATTCAAAACTCTTTTTATTAAAGTTAACTTCTCAGCATGAAACACATTTTCTTTTCATTACTTTTAGCACTAAGCTTACAAATTACTTCAGTTGCTCAAACCATTCTTTGGGAAGAAGGTTTTGAATCATATCAAGGTTTTGGTGATAGTCCAGTAGGATTTACTGGTGACCTTAAAGTATATTTAGGTCATGGTAATCCAACAGGAAAAGGGCTATGCGCCCAACATTCTACGTTCAATACAAAGGATTCAAGTGTTACTCCTGTTATAAACAATGTATTAGCCAATTCATTCTTTACATTTGACTATAGATTCGCTACTTACACTGGAACAAATCCAACATTCGATTTTCCATTAATAAACGAAAGTGTTCAGTTTTTTGTAGCTGAAGAAAATGCAACTGACTGGGGCGCTGCTTTACTTACAATTAACGCTGCTAACGACACTGCTGCAATTCCATTTCGTTCCCGTTCAATAAATTTATCAGCTTTTGTTGGTCAAAATATTAAAATAAAAATCAGAAGTAACAATCCTTCAACACGCGATTACTGGATGGATTTAGATAACCTAAAAGTATCATCAGCAGATAATTCTACAATAATTCAACAAAGCAAAAGTGAAATTGACTTTTCGTTTTACCCAAATCCTGCCAACGATTTAGTTACTATTCAATCAGCAGAAGGCGCACAATTAGAGCTTATAAATATGTTAGGCGCTGTGGTGTTAAAGAAAAGTATTAACGCTCCAAAATTCACATTAGATGTGGAACAATTTCCTAGAGGAATTTACTACTTAAAAGTAGATAACAATAGAAAATCCATTTTGAAGAAATTGGTATTGAAATAAAAAATAAAAAACTCAATTATCATAAAGCTGTCTGCATAAGGCGGCTTTTTTTATTAAATATAGATTCTGTTTTTTCTAACTGCTTAAGAAACATTCTATAAAACCAATGCTATACATTTATTAAAACGTAAAAAAGCGCAGCTTAATAAAAAACTGCGCTTTTCAGTGATGCAAAACAAATTTACTCTTTTCAAAAAAAGAGGCGTATGTACCTTAAAGTAAAGACTGCCCTTTTCTTAAAATCAGTCAGTCTGTTTAAAATGGTTTTCATATTTTAATTTCCCGATTTATTGATTGTGATGTTACAGTTTAATTAACGACTTAGCTTAGTGATTGTTGCGTACATTGTTAATTAATTCTTACATCTAAGTTAAGCGAAGATGAATTTCATAGTAAGCGATTACAATTTACTTAGTAACAATGCATTTGTGAATATTAACGGTATTTTAAGTAGCTTATAAACAGTTAGATTTCATGTTAATACGCTACATTTGCCCTGTTTTAATTCCAAAAATGTTTCAAAACAATTATCAAATTACTATTGGTTTAGAAGTCCACATTCAATTAAAAACCGAAAGTAAAATTTTTAGCAGCGAGTCTACAAAGTTTGGTGAGGCTCCTAATACACAAGTTGGAATTGTTAGTGCAGGACTGCCTGGCACACTGCCAAAACTGAATAAAAATGTAGTGTATCATGCTGTAAAACTTGGATTAGCTTGCCATTCAAAAATTACATTTCTAAATTATTTTGACCGTAAAAACTATTTCTATGCTGACCTTCCAAAAGGTTATCAAATAACACAAGATAGAACGCCGGTTTGTGTAGGAGGAAAAATAAAAATCGTATTAAAAAATGGTATTCATAAAGAAGTTCTTCTAAATAGAATCCATATTGAAGAAGATGCAGGAAAAAGTATTCACGACCAAGATGAAAATTTTTCCTTGGTTGATTTGAATCGTGCTGGAGTGCCTTTATTAGAATTGGTAACTGAACCAACTTTGCAGTCGGCCGAAGAAACAGTTGCTTTTTTATCTGAATTAAGAAAATTGGTGCGGTATCTTGATATTTGTGATGCAAACATGGAAGAAGGCGCATTTCGTTGTGATGTAAATATTTCTATGAATAAATCTGGCGCCTCAGTATTGGGTAAAAAAGTAGAAATAAAAAACATGAATTCATTGCGAAACATTCAAAAGGCAATAGAATTTGAAACAACACGGCAAGCAGAATTGCTTGAAAATAACCAAGTAATAACCCAAGAAACGCGTGGTTTTGATGTACAAACTGACCGTACCTTTTCTTTGAGAAAAAAGGAATTAGCCAATGATTACCGTTATTTCCCAGAACCAGATTTGGCACCATTTGAAATAAGTTCAGAATTTATTGAAACAATAAAAGGCAAAATGCCTGAATTACCTTGGGAAAAACTTGAAAGGTACCAAACTCAATATGGAATATCAAAATATGATGCTCAAGTGCTTTCAGAGGAAAAAGCAATTGCAGATTATTTTGAAACAATTTGTTTGCATTGCAGCAATTTTAAATCTGCAGCTAACTGGATGATGGGAAGTATTAAAAACTATTTAAATGAAACAGGAATTGACATACTTCAATTCCCTATTTCATCGTTTAAAATTGCAGAACTAATTGCCAGCGTAGATAATGGTCACATAAGTAATACAATTGCGACTCAAAAAATCTTCCCAATTTTAATCGAAAACCCTTCGGCGTTAGTTTTTGAATTGGCACAAAAAAATGATTTATTACAAGAAAATGATACTTCACAAATGGAAAATTGGGTTACTTTAGCAATTCAACAATGTCCTGATAAAGTAATAGAATATAAAAAAGGTAAAAAGGGCTTAATTGGTTTATTTATGGGCGAAGTGATGAAAATTTCCCAAGGTAAAGCCGACCCTAAAATTTCAAATGAACTACTCAATAAAGCACTCAACAATTAAAATTATGAAAAGATTATTTTTCGCTTTTACATGCGTATTACTAACAATTGCTGCATGTGGAGAAAACAATGGCTCATTCCAGTTAAAAGGAAAAGTAGACAAACACACAAAAGCTTGGTTATACTTAGAACAAATTCAAGGCAATGCAATTGTTCCTGTTGATTCAGTTAAAACAGGAGATGATGGCTCGTTTTCATTTGACAAAAAGGTGTCTGTTAAAGATTTTTACCGCCTTCGCGTTACAGAAAACAATGTAGTTTTTATTGTTTTGGATCCATTAGAACAGGTTACTTATAATAATCCAAACATTTATCTCCAACAAGATTACACTTTGGATGGCAGTGAAGAAGGCAAACTTGTGCTTGAAATTAAAGCTATTAAAAAAAGTATTGATACGCATCGTGATTCTTTAATGGCTATCATGAATAGCACTCCCAATGACAAAAAAGAGGCTTTACAAAAAGAACTTGAGGTTTCTTATAACAATTATGTTCAAGGTGTTTTAAACAAATTTAGAATAATTATAAAAGAGAAAAGCAATACTCTTGCTGCAATAACTGCAGCCGAAATGTTAGACCCTGACCAGGATTTTAAAGCACACGAGTTCATGGCAAATGGATTGAAAAAAAATAATCCAAATTCTGGTTTTGCGAAATCTTTTATTGCACGCGTAGATCAAGCTAAAGCTACTGCAATAGGGCAAGTTGCTCCCGAAATTAATTTACCAAATCCAGAGGGTAAAAACATTGCACTTTCTTCTTTAAAAGGCAAAATAGTGGTTATAGACTTTTGGGCTTCATGGTGTGGTCCATGCAGAAAAGAGAATCCTAATGTGGTAAAAATGTACAATGCCAACAAAGACAAAGGATTTGAAATTTACAGTGTATCATTAGATAAAGATAAAAAGGGATGGGAACAAGCAATTTTAAAAGACGGACTTATTTGGCCTAGTCATGTGAGCGATTTAGGATATTGGAGTTCTTCTGTTGTAAAACAATACGGCTTCTCTGGAATTCCTTTTACCGTTTTATTAGACAGAGAAGGAAAAATTGTTGCCAAAGGCCTTCGCGGACCTGAGTTAGAAGCTGCAGTTGAAAAATTATTGAATTAAAATGGTTAGAATTTGTATTCTCGCTTTTTGTATTTTCATTCAACTGAACACTCATGCGCAACAGTATTTTCAGCAAGAAGTTAACTATACGATTGCTGTAAAACTCGATGATGAAAATCATTTTTTACATGGGCAAGAAAAATTAATTTACCACAATAATTCGCCCGTAACACTTACAGAAATTTACTTTCATTTGTGGCCCAATGCATACAAAAATAATGAAACAGCATTTGCCAAAGCTGAGTTAAAACATGGTAATAAAAAGTTTTATTGGGCCAGTGAAGTAGAACGTGGTTACATTGATAGCATTGACTTTTCAATAGATGGAAAAAAAGCACTTTTTACAATAAATGATACCTTCATTGACATTGGTTTATTAAAGTTAAATGAGCCTTTGTTACCAGGAAAATCAATTGAAATTGAAACTCCATTCCGAGTAAAAATTCCATCCAGCGATTTTTCCAGATTAGGCCACACAAAACAACAATACCAAGTTTGTCAATGGTATCCGAAACCTGCAGTTTTTGACCAAAAAGGCTGGCACCCAATTCCTTACTTAAATATGGGCGAATTCTATTCTGAATTTGGCTCATTTGATGTGAGCATTACTGTTCCTAAAAACTATGCAGTTGCTGCTTCAGGTGATTTGGTTTCCTCAAAAGGTGACCTAAATACTGATGATATTGAACAAGCATTTATCAAAGAACGAATTGCATATACCGAACAATACCTTAAAGGAACTCCCGAGCAAAAAGATACATTTCCAGAAAGTAGTTCAGCATTTAAAACAGTAAGATACAAACTAGATAATGTGCACGATTTTGCCTGGTTTGCCGATAAAAGATACCTAATTAAACAAAGTGAAGTTAAAATACCAAACGGTAGAATTGTTAAAACCTTTGCATACTTTAATAAGAAAGACGCTAAGTACTGGAAAAATGCTACGAATTATGTGAATGATGCTGTATTTGGCTATTCTAAATGGTTGGGCGATTATCCTTATGGGGTTTGTACAGCTGTTGATGGAGCACTTTCTGCTGGCGCCGGAATGGAATATCCGACAATTACTGTTGTTGCAGCATCTAGGGACACAACAGGTTTAGACGAAGTAATTGCGCATGAAGTAGGGCATAATTGGTTCTACGGCATTTTAGCCAGCAACGAGCGCGATTATGCTTGGATGGACGAAGGCTCCAACTCGTTTTACGAGAGCAGATATATGAAAGAAAAATATGTAGGCTTTAATTTAATCGGTTCTAATTTACCGAAATTTTTAGCCCGCATGGTGCACTTAAAAGATGCCGCACCCAACGATTTAAATAATATTGCTTATTCATTTACGGCGCGACGAAATACCGATCAGCCTTTAAATTTAACATCTTCTAAATATTCTGACTTTAATTATGGTGTAGGAGTTTACACCAAAACTTCAAATATTTACCAGTATTTAGAAGCCTGGATGGGCAGAGAAAAGTTTGATAAAATGATGCAGGCATATTATCAAAACTGGAAATTTAAACATCCTCAACCCGAAGATTTTCAAAAACATGTAGAAGATTTTAATGGTCGAAAATTACCTTGGTTGTTCAATGATTTACTGGCAAGTAGAAATAGAATTGATTATACCATAAAAAATGTATCTAAACCTGGAGTTGCTTCTTTTGTAAAAGTGCACAACCGCGGAGGAGTAGAAAGCCCTGTAAGTGTTACAGGCATAAAAAAAGATTCTACGCTCACCATTTGGTACGATGGTTTTAAAGGAACCCAAAAACTGAGTTTCCCTGTAGGTTATTTTGATAAATATTCGGTGAATTACACCGGTAATATTTTAGACATTAATTCAAAAAACGATATTCAAAAAACTGGATTTTTAGGAAAGTTTAGAAAGCCCGTAGTTAAGTTATTTACAGGTTTTGAAAATGGAAGAACCAATCAATTATTTGTTGTTCCTGCCATTGGTTATAACGTTTACAATTGCTGGATGCCAGGTTTAGTCTTGCATAATATTTCACCCCTAAGAAAGAAAATAGAATATACTATTACGCCTTTGTACGGCACCAAAAACAAGGAATTAGCAGGGAATTTCCAAATAGATTATTTCATAAGACCAGTAAAAAGCATTTTTAGAAGTGTAGAATTTTGGGTGTCGGGAGAGCAATTTGCTACCGCTTTTTTATCTAAACAACAACGCATCGTTATTGGAAATAAATACCAAATAATGCACGATGAAACGAGTGAAAAAAGAAAGTCTGATTTTATTTTACGTTATATTCACTTGAATAACAGTGTATTTTCAGAAGTAAACAAAACAGTAAATACTCAATATTTAGAAACTGCTTATATTTACAGTAACCTGCGTGCAATAAATCCTTTCAGCGCCAAATTAAACTTACAGCAAGGTTTTGATGCGAGCAATGCAGCACAATTTTCTAAGTTAAGTTTCACCTTTAATTATCGACTTACCTATAAAGGAAGAAACAAAGGGCTAGATGTTAGACTTTTTGCAGGAACATTTTTGCAAGCTCCTAATGCCAATTTCAGCCAAGATGTTCGTTTCCGTTTAAGTGGCCAAAACGGTACACAAGATTATATTTTCGAAGATATATTTCTAGGAAGAAATGAATTTTCGGGCGTATTTGCCCGTCAATTTACAGAAACAGATGGTGCATTTAAAGTATTCACCAACCGAGGGCAAACCACCAATTACCTTACTACGCTCAATTTAAAATCATCTTTGCCTGGTAAAATACCAGTTAAATTGTATGCAGATTTAGGTTATTATAAAAATGCAGAAACAGATAACGACAAACTCAATTACAATGCGGGCGCTGTAGTATCTGTTGCTAATAACTTTCTAGAAGTTTATTTGCCATTTATTATTTCAAAACAAATAAAGAAAACGCTAGAATTAAATAATGTTAATTTTGGAGAACGCTTTCGTTTTACATTAAACATTAAATTGCTGAATCCCGTGAAATTAATCAGAACATTTTCTATTTAATGAGTACCGGAAAAAACATTTATTTCGCCAGCGATTTCCATTTAGGCATTCCCAGTTATGAAAAAAGCCTTGCCCGTGAAAAGAAGATTATTCGCTGGTTAGAAAGCATAGAAAACGATGCAGCAATTATTTACTTGGTGGGCGATGTGTTCGATTTTTGGTTCGAATACAAGCATGTAGTTCCCAAAAATTATGTTCGCCTTTTGGGCAAACTTGCAGCACTTACAGACAAAGGCATTCAGGTAGAATTTTTCACCGGAAATCACGATATGTGGGCCTTCGATTACCTTACCAAAGAGTTGAATATTCCCGTGCATCGCGCACCCATTATTCGCGCACATCAAGGTAAACAACTCATGATTGGGCATGGCGATGGTTTAGGCCCCGGTGACTATGGCTACAAATTCATTAAAAAAGTATTCGCCAATAAATTCTGCCAATGGTTATTTGCGCGCATTCACCCAAATTTCGGTATCGGCATGGCTAATTTTTGGTCACGAAAAAGCCGGGCACAAAATCCCGAAAAAGAGGTTTTCACCAGCGAACAAAACGAATGGCTCCTCACCTACTCCCGCGAACAAATTATATTGCATCCCGAACTCGATTATTTCATCTTTGGTCATAGACATTTACCATTGAATTTACCGGTAAATAACAAGGCAAACTATATCAATTTAGGCGATTGGTTTAACTGGTGTTCGTACGCAAAACTATGCGATGGAAAAATTACTTTAGAATATTTCGAACAAGAAAATCCCGACAAATAAATACATTTTTTATTTTAGTTTTTGGGCACTCCCCGCGTTTACATTCATTTTCAAAATATACATTTTGGGCGGGTCGCGTTTTCGCCCATACTGCCTTCGTTCCTCAGGCGGTATTTGGCTCAACCGCTAGTGCTAAATAAATTTAAAATTTAGCAAGCATAGGATTTTGCAACACAGATTATAAAAATTAAACTGAGAAAGAGCGAGCTGATTACAAACTTCACCCAATAAAAGCAATCAGCATTCAATTCAAAAAAGAAACAACATTCTTGAATTCTTTAACTAATGCTTTTGATAAATGCTTAAGTTATAATTCCTACTTTTGCCGCCCAATTGCACAATTATGATTACAGTAGACAACCTTGCCGTAGAATATAGCGGTAAAACCTTATTTAGCGGAATATCCTTTGCCATTAACCCAACCGACAAAATTGCATTGATGGGAAAAAATGGGGCTGGAAAGTCTACCATCATGAAAATAATTGCGGGTGAAGAAAAAGCAAGTCATGGTTCTGTGCGTGCGCCCAAAGAAGCTGTAATTGCTTATTTGCCGCAACATTTGTTGACCGAAGACAATGCTACCGTGTTTGAAGAAGCAGCCAAAGCATTTAAGCAAGTCTTTGATATGCGGAATGAAATGGAAAGCCTTAATAAAGAGCTTGAAACGCGCACCGATTACGATAGTAAAGAATACATGAACATTATTGAGCGGGTTTCTGATTTATCTGAAAAATACTATGCGCTCGAAGAAGTAAATTATGATGCAGAAGTAGAGAAAGCGCTGAAAGGCTTAGGATTCAACCAAGAAGATTTGTACAGACCAACAAGTGAATTCAGCGGTGGTTGGCGCATGCGCATTGAATTGGCAAAAATTCTACTTCAAAAGCCTGATTTAATTTTACTGGATGAGCCCACCAACCATATTGATATAGAATCTGTAATGTGGCTGGAAGATTTCTTAGTGAATAAAGCCAATGCGGTGTTGGTAATTTCTCACGATAAGGCGTTTATCGATAACATTACCAACCGAACCATAGAAATTACAATGGGTAAAATGTATGATTACAAAGCCAATTATTCGCATTACCTGCAATTGCGTGAAGAACGCCGTTCTCACCAGTTGAAAGCATGGCAAGAACAGCAGAGAGAAATAGCCGATTTAGTTGGTTTCATAGAACGTTTCAGAGGAACATATTCTAAAACTAATCAGGTGAATTCGAGGGAACGTATGTTGGAGAAAATAGTTCCTATAGAAATTGATGAAATAGATACATCAGCTTTGCGTCTGCGCTTCCCGCCAGCTCCTCGTTCTGGAGAGCATCCTATTACTGTGCGTGAGGTTTCTAAAAAATATGGTGAACATGTTGTTTTTCACCAAGCAAACATGTCAATTGTTAGGGGCGAGAAGGTAGCTTTTGTTGGCCGAAACGGTGAAGGAAAATCGACCATGATAAAAGCGATTTTAGGAGAGACTGACGTGGAGGGAAGCGTTGCACTTGGGCACAATGTTAAGGTAGGCTATTTTGCACAAAATCAGGCAGCGTTGCTGGATGCTGATTTAACAGTTTTTGAAACGGTTGACCAGGTGGCAGTTGGCGACATTCGTACGCAAATTAAAAATATGCTGGGCAGGTTTATGTTTAGCGGCGACGATATTAATAAAAAAGTAAGTGTACTTTCTGGTGGTGAACGCACCCGTTTGGCAATGGTAAAGCTGCTTTTAGAACCTGTGAATTTGCTTATCCTTGATGAGCCTACCAATCACCTGGATTTGAAATCAAAAGATGTATTAAAAGAAGCGCTGCTTGATTTTGAAGGCACACTCATTTTAGTTTCTCACGACAGGGCTTTCTTGATGGGTTTGGCGCAAAAGGTATTCGAGTTTAAGGAAAAAAGAGTGATAGAGCATTTAGAAACAATAGATGAATTTTTAGAGCGTAACAGGCTAAAAAGCATTGCTGAGTTGAATCTAAGTAAATAAGTAAAAGGTAAAAAATATTGCACATTTTACCGGGGAAGCCACGCCCGCGATAGGAGCAAATTAGCTCCCATTTTGTTTTTCACAAAATGGGACTAATGCGGATAGCGCGAAAAGGCGCATAAAATAAAAGTTTAAATAAACTTACAGGCAAGCTTAGACTTAATATAACTATCGTTCTAGCGCTTGTTTACTTTAACTTTTTAACTTTGCTAGTAGAATTCTAATAATATGAAACCTACTTCTACCCTTTTGGTGTTAATTTTCTTAATTATTGCAAGTTTTAAGAATGCAAATTGCCAACAGCATTATGTATTAGACAAAACTTTTGGAGAGACTTGCGGTATTTCGTCTATACCAGCTGATGCGCAGATTTATGAGATTTTTAAAACCCAAGAAGGAAGATATATTTTAATTGGAGAGTATTATTCGAACGCTGTAAATGCATTTTATATTATAATGGCAAGTTATACAGAAGATGGTAAAATTGACAGCTCTTTTGGAAACAATGGAATTGTGACACAAACTTTTAGTCAAAGAAATGGTGTAAGGTCTGCAGTTTTTAAAAACAATAAAATTTATGTAGTGGGAAGTGAAGCCCCTGATAATGCAGGTAGTACATATAGGGCTTACTTAGCAAGATTTAATACCGATGGTACACCTGATTTAACTTTTAACAATACAGGAAGAGTTGTTGAGCTAACTAGTACAAATCCCGTTTCGAGTTCTGTTTATACGCATGTTTCAGTTCAAGAAGATGGTAAAGTAATAGCATTTGGTAATGAGGCTGGAAATATAAATGGTGGTAATACTGTTGTAATTGCTAGACGATACTTGGCAGATGGAAGTGTGGATGTTACTTTTCATCCTTCTGTAACTTATCCAACATTAACAGTTTCGAATGCTAATTATAATTCACCAGGTATTGTAGCGGCAGATGGTTCTATTAAGTTTGTATTCAGAAATGTGAATAACAATAAGATTAGCACAGTAAAATTTACTGCAAATGGAGAATTAGATACAAATTTTGGATTGAATGGGTTAAACGAATCTATTCTTGATGCTAGTAATGAAATAGTTAGATATTTTATGAATGCAGATGAAAGTATGTTTACGCAAACTCAAATTACTAATGCCAACCAAGATATTAGAATTGCAAAGTTCAAAGCAAATGGTGATTTAGATTCAACTTTTTCTGAAGATGGATTTAAAGATATGGTTGATTACCCAGGCACAAACATGGATGAAAAAGGGTTTGTAATTCATAAAGACAGCCAGAATAGAATTTGGGCAATGGGTTCTGGTTCTTTTGCTTTTGGAGAACCTAAAGGTTTAGTATATAGATTCGATGAGGCTGGTACGTACGATACTTCTTTTGAAGGCATTGGCTATAGGGCTTTTTTACAAACTAGTGGAACAACCTACAGGTGCGCTTACTTTGAAAGCGACAATGAAATTGTAATTGGCACTAATACGCAAAATACGCTGAGCTTAATTAAACTAAAATTAATAGATGAAGTAATTACTATTCAAAATGCGGGATTAGATACTATTTGCGAATTTGAGCAAACTTCTTTGGCATTAGAAAATCTAAGTTCATGTTATAACTATAAATGGAAAAAAGATGGAATTGAAATTGGGTTTTTAAATGATTCTACTTTGATAGTTTCTGAAACAGGAATCTATACTGTTGTGGCAGAAGATGGAGTAGATACATTAGTGTCAAATGAGATAAATATTACAGTAGAATTTTGTGAAGGAATTGAGGAAGTTTTCAGCCCAAATTATCATATAGTTTCGCCTAACCCTTTTTCGAATAACATAAAAATTACAAATGGAAAAGGAACTGAATATTTTCAGTTAATAAATTCCTTAGGAGAAATAATCTATACAGGGAAAAATATTTCGGAACATGATTTTTCAAACATTGCAAACGGATTTTATTTCCTAAAAATTACAGATGGAAGTAAAAGGCAAGTTTCGAAAATTGTGAAAATGTAATAAGTAATAAAAAGCTATTACTTAATATTAAGCTCGCTAATAATCTACACAAGATAGACTCAGAAGTCAAACAAATCGCTTAAAAAGGATTCTTTCTTTTTGGGTTTATTTCCGTAATATTTGTCGTCTTTGTATTGTTGTTTATTTTCATACTCTTTGCTTGATTGAGGTTTAGAGAAAGATTGATTTGAACGTTCAATAATTTTATCTAACTCTCCTCGGTCTAGCCAAATTCCACGGCAATCTGGACAATAATCGATTTCCACTCCACTTCTTTCGGTCATTACTAAATTTACATCGCAGGTAGGACATTTCATAACTTCTTGCGTTTAACTATTTTATGAATGATTTAATTTTGTTATTTACCAAAGAATCGATTTTAGAAGACGACTTATTGACTACCGAATCCAGTTTTTGCAACTTCTCGTTTTCTTTTAAAATAAGAGAATCTAGGGAATTAACCTTATTTATTTCTTTGTTTACAAGTGAGTCTAATTGATTGGCTTTACTATTCAATTGATTTAGTTTATCTTCTAATTGCTGACTTGCTTCTCCGCAAGACTGAAAAACTAAAAGGCCTAATATCATTATCCAACTATAATTTATTGTGTTATTCATGTTTACAATTGTACTTATTAAAAAATGGATATTATTTCTTTCTAATTAAACAACAAAACTACACTTTTATTAAACCTCTAAAACCGCGACTTCCATAATAAGATTCAGCACCATTGTGGTAAATAAAAACGCGACCAAATCGGAAATCACCAAAAATGGCTCCTCCGAGCTTTCTAATTTCTGATGGTGCTTTTAACCAGCTGGATGTTTTGGTATCGAATTTACCAAGTTTTTGTAAATCATGGTATTGTTGTTCTGTTAGAATTTCGACGCCCATTTCTGTGGCCAAACCAACCGCGCTATTCTTGGGTTTGTTTTCTTTTCTGGAAGCTAATGCTTCATTGTCGTAACAAAAACTACGGCGTGCTTTTGGACTTTCTGGGGCACAATCCACGAAAATATATTCGTTAGTTTCCTTGTCCAATCCAATAACATCAGGCTCCCCATCGGTGCTCTCCATTTGGTCGAGCGACCAGAGTTTAGCTGGATTTGCTTCCAATTTAGCTTGAATTTTTGCCCAATCAAGACCTGCATGGCGTTGCATATTTTTATGAAAGCGCTCTTGCAGAATATTTAGAATTTCAGATTGTTGCTCGGTAGAAAGTACTTTATTGGATTTCATTTTTTTGAGGTATGTAGCAATAGTAAACTAATTTAAATTAAAGGTAAAAATATTTCGGCTATCATGCACCTAGCGCTGCCTCCACCAATAGTTTCGATTGTTTTAATATTTAAGGGCAACAATTCGCAATGTTTACTTAGTTCGTTTTGCTGAAAATAATTTAAACCATCGAATGCCGTTTGAGAAACGGCTAAAATATTTTTATTGTGATTAGATTTAAGTTCGAGCATATTTCCAGCGAATAGTTTCATTTGATTATAATTGATATCAATAATCTGGTGACCAGAATGGATGAGCGAATTTTCTACATATCTCCTTTCTTCAAATGATGTAATACTTTCCAAACAAATTACTGCGAATTTTTCTCCAATACACAAGATAACATTGGTATGATAAATTTCTTTTCCATTTTCATCGAATGAATAAAATGAAATGGGTTCGTAATTTAATTTAGCGCATAGCTCTTCAAACAAATCTTTATCAGTTCTGGGGGAAATACAAGCATAAGCTTTTCTATTTATGTGGTCAAAAACAATGCTACCGGTTCCTTCTAAGAATTTATTTTTATTTTCATTTCCGGAAAGGTCGATAATTTCTGAAATAAGGAAATTCCTTTTTAATTCTTCCAAGATATCCATTCTCCGCTCCAATTGTCTGTTTGGGGCAAACATTGGATACAAAACAACCCTTCCATCGGCATGAAATGTTACCCAATTGTTTGGGAAAATGGCATCTGGTTTAATTGGAAAAGGAGTATCATTAAATACAAAAACATTTACACCATTTTTTATCAGGATTTCGGCAAATTGGTTAAATTCAGCTAACACCTTTTCTTCGAGTAATTCTTGTTCTTCGTTTACATTATTTTGAAAAACATTGGAACTTTCTGTTTGAGTATTAAAGTTAAAATTTGCTGGTTTAATTAATAAAATGTTGGATGTAACTTGCATTAAATTATAATTATTTTGATTGCTAACTTGATAGTTACATTTACCTCAGCCATGTTTCTTCCAATATCGTTTACCGTAACTGCAAAATAGTTCCTGATTGGCTTTTATATTTTTAATTGCTTGAATGCAAACATTGCCTTCCTCATCTAAAGCAATTCTGCAGTTATTTTTGAAATGTGAGTTAGAAGTCCCATTCGCATCGTTGGCATATTTTGCAAAACATTCAACATTCATTGAATCCAATATTCTTCCATCGAGCAGATTAATAAAATATTGATCAGTGCCATTTTTTACACGCTTCGTAGCTTGAGAATCACTAAGTATTTCACCGTTAAAAATGGAAACTGTTTCGTCTTTATACAAATCAATGGCAGTAAACAGTCCATTTCCGGCTTCAGGAATTTGCGATTGACTCACATACAAATAATCTGACTCAGGAGCCTCAATTGCGTTGCTATTAGATAATTTCAATGGAAGCGCATTAATGATGTTGTTGGCAAAAAATCAGTTTCAATTCAATTAAAAAAAGGCTTCTAATTTTTTATCCATTTTTTTATTGATGAATGCTTGCCGTTTCCTGCTAATTGTAGAAGGTAAGCGCCAGGCTGAAGTGCTTGTCCGAATTGAATATTATCTTTGCCTACGATGTTTAATTTCTCTACCAAACGACCGCTTAAATCATAAACTTCCAGCAAATTATAGTTGTTTTGACTTTCAGAAAATTTAACGTAGCCACCGTTTGATGATGGGTTTGGGAAAACGGTAAATTGTTGTTCAAAGCTAATTCCGTTGCCGTTTATAATACCTGAATCAACCACTTGAAACTGGTCTATTCCTGCTTCTAAGACGTTTCCTGGATCTACATCTTCGGTACTCACAACTAATTGAATTAAACCTAGGTTAGGAAAATAGTCGCGCACTCTGATTGTTTCTGGAATCCATGCTGACATTGCATCTGCTATGGTAATGTTCTTTACATTGATTACAATGCCATCTTTTTTCAACTGTAATTTCAAAGCATCATTGGCAGGTGGAGGAGTATTACCGGCGCCACCTCCGTTAAAAAACCATCTGTATAAATGAATATATGGATCTCCGGCTGAAGTTAAATCCATAATTGGCGAAGTTAGAATTACACTTCCTCCATCTACATCATCTTCGCCAACCGCTGCACCAATTGTATTTCCAGTAACAAAGGCAATTCCGTTGCAATCTTCATTTACATCTACACCCGGTGCTGCAAGAACTCCACTTAAATTTGTTCCGGCAGGAATTTCTCTTTCCCAAAAACCTGAAGATGCTGTGCCAGTTGCGGTCCAGCCAAAGTTAAATTGAAAATCGTCGTAATAACCAATTGGAAGTTCCGCATCGACAATTGTACTTGCTCCACTTATGTTAATTGCTGGAATACAAGAAGTAACGTTCCCCCATTTTCCAAAAGAAATTTGATAAGTATTTGGCAATAAGTCGCATTTCCCATATTCGCCCGTAACATCAGAATTCAAAAGAAAACTGTTAGCAGGGTCAGAAATATCAATTAAAGCATCTTCTATTGGAGCTCCGTTATTATCAGTAATATTACCAGAAATACCAACAATTGCGTCGCTAAATAAGTTAATTTCGAAATAAGTTAAAACGCCATTTTGTAAATCAACATTGGTCAAAGTGGTTGTTTGATAGCCAGCTTTTTCGAATGTAATGGTATACAAACCTGCATTTACGGTTCCAGTTTTAAACACTCCTTGTAAATTGGTAGTTGTAGTAGCTTCATCTTGACTAACAATAGTAACAATTACGTTTTGTAAAGGATCTCCACAGCTACTGTCTCTAACAACTCCTTCTAAATAACATGCTCTTTTGTAAACTGGCGTTAACACATACAAGCCATTTTCGATATCGGAAGCAACCAAATTACCACTTGGTAAAAATGGATAAACGCCCCAACATCCATTAAAACCATCTCCCTCGAACGCAGTAAAATCGTTTTTTGCAACTGGAATCAAGTTATCTGGTCTGTCGGCATCAACAATTACAACGCCTTCTGTATACCATGATGTAACAGCAAAGTCATTTAAAACATGCGTATTATGCCCAATTGTTCCGCTGCCAGGAGCGGTTTGATAACGGTCTAGTTCTGTGATGTTATTTACATTTCTTATGTCGTAAGATGTTAAAAATGAACCTGTATTTTCGTCGGTAGTTAATAACGTTGAATGGTCATCGGTGAGCCAGGAATTATGGGTAAAATTGCCTGGAGTTTCTTGTTGAACCAATTGTACAGGATTGGTTTTGTCTGTTACATCTATGGCAGAAAAGTGCCCTTCGAAAATATGACAAGCCCAAAGGGTATCGTTGGCGACAAATCCATCATGAATATAGTTTTCGTTCCAAGCGCCTGTGTAAACAGGATTCCAAGGGTCTTCCAAGTCAAGAATAATTACTCCTTCATTTGGTATGTTATGACCATATAAATAACAATAACTATTGTCTATGTGTAAGGCGTGAATGGTTAATAATTGATTAAAGATAGCTCCATCTCCTTTGTAAACTTTAGTAAATATAGTGTCTGGCAAGCTTCTTAAATCTACAATTGTAAGACCTGCATTTGCACCTTCTGTGGTTACAAAAGCATACCCTTCCCATGTTTTAACTTCACGCCAAAAATTAGAAACAGATGCCACAGCGAACCTTTCAGTAGGTGCAGTTGGATCGGTAACATCAACTATAGATAAGCCGGTACTCGTTCCAACTAAGGCATATTCGTTTCCTAAACTATCTACATAACCGCCAATATTTGCGCAGGTTTTTCCGGGAAATGAAAGCTGACCAACAACAGTAAGGTTATAATTTTCTTGGGAGTTTGCAGTAATTGCAAATAAGAATGCTGTAACAACAGCAATAATTCGAAGCATCGGGTAGTATATTTTGCCGTAAAATTAGCAAAATTTATGAAGGGAAGAAACGCTTTAATAGCAATGCTAAAGCGAAGATAACACCTATCATTACAGCTATACTTCCAGATACAGATGCATTTAAAACAACAGCTAAAAAGTATCCAAAAATGCTCGATAGCACTCCAATTGATGCTGCAATAGCAATCATCCAAGGTAAACGTTTTGCAAAAAGTGCGGCAGTGGCTGCTGGGCCAACAAGAAAAGCAATCACCATAATGGCACCAACAGATTCAAAAGAAACCACCGTGGCCAAAGAAACCATTCCCATTAATACATAGTGCCAGAGCATAACGGAAACTCCCAAGGTTGAGGCATAACCTGCATCAAAAGTGGTGAGGTACAAACCTCTGTAACCAATTCGAAGAATCACCAACAAAATCAATAACATTCCACCAGCTATCCAAACCTGACGAGGGCCAAGCAATAAACCAGAATCTAAGGTTATGGTATCAAATGGAACGAATGCAATTTCTCCATACAAGACACATTCCTGGTCTAAATCTGTTTGTCCGGCAAAAAGCGAAATCAAAATAACACCTACTGCAAAAAGAAACGTGTAAGTAATTCCAATGGCAGCATCGTTTTGCACCCGCATTTTTTTTTGGATAAACTCAATGATGAATGTTACAAGCAACCCTGTTATTGCTGCACCCAATAGCAAAACACTGCTGGCCCTTGAACCACTAATTAGATAAGCAACCACTAATCCAGGTAAAACGGCATGTGAAATGGCATCACCAAACATGGCCATTCTTCTTAATACTAAAAAACAACCTGGAATGGCACAACATAATGCCACCAAACTCGCAGTGAGTATTATCCAGAAATCGTTGATGCTCATATTGCTGGAGGAATTTTAGTATTGTGAGGATCAGTTTGAGGATTTCCTAAAAGCGCATCCAATTGCGCTTCTATTTCAGGTGTAATAACGTGTTCCATTGCTTCGGCATCGTCGTGCACATGGTCGGGATTAAGGTGAAGGTACTTCTGCAGATACAATTCCCATAATCTATGCAGCCTCACTACACGTTGGGCTGCAATAAGCCCTTCGGGAGTGAGTTGCCAAGTTTGCAGCACGTCATTAACATAACCTTTCTTTTGGAGAATTTTCAAGCCTTTTGATAGTTGAGAAGGATCGAAAGAACGGGCATTGTTTAAATCTTCCTTAATAATTGCCCCATTTGGATTTCCTGTCTTCTCGCCCAACCCATAAAACAATTTCAAAATGTTTTCTTCTAAAGTAATTCTGTTATTATTTCGGGTTTCTCGCCATCTATTTAAATATCCTCTTTTGGGAGCAAAAACCATTGAAATAATAGCCATAAAAGTGGCCATTACAACAATCCAAGGCCCTGTAGGCATGGCTGGTGCGGTGTAAGAAATAAAAGCGCCAGTATACCCAGAAAGTAAACCAATAAAAACTGCTATAATTAGCATTTTTATAATGGAATCTGTCCACATCCGTGCAGCCAATGCTGGAGTAATGAGCAATGCAGCCATCAAAACAACACCAACGGCCTGAATTCCGATTGCCACTGACCAAACCGTAATAAATGCTAATATAAATCTTAATCGTTTTACTGGAAAGCCAATTGATTGAGCATAATTTTCATCAAAAGACAAAACGGTGAAACCTCTTAAAAAAACAATAATACCTCCAACAATAAAAATGGATGATATGGCAAAAAGTAGCACATCATCTTTGGTAATGGAAGCAGCTTTTCCGAAAAGAAATTTATCTAAACCTGCTTGTCCTGCATTGCCACTATGCTGAATAGATGTTAATAAAACGATGCCCAAACCAAAAAAAACGGAAAGTAATAAAGCAATAGCTGTATCAGGCCGGGTTTTGTTGTTTCTTCCTAACCATTCCATAATAACAAGACTAGCTAAGCCAGTAATAATAGCACCAATAAGAAAATACAATGGATTTTTCTCACCAGTTAATATAAATGCCAAGCAGACACCTGGAAGCACACTGTGAGAAACGGCATCTCCAACTAATGCTCTTTTGCGTAAGAATGTAAAACAGCCAACCAAAGCAGCCATTCCACATAAAATTAACGTTCCCATTACCACTAAGATGATATTGGGTTCTGTTAAAAATATAAACTCACGCAGGTTATTCATTTTATGCTTCTCTCACAGGAAAATTTCTTTCTCTTAATTGGTCTCCAACCTGACTCAAAACGGTAAGCTTTCCGCTATAAGTTGATTTTAGCAATTCTTCTGTAAACACTTCAGAGGTTGGTCCGCTTGCAATTAAAGAAGCATTCAATAAAACTAGCCAGTCGAAATACTCTTTGGCAGTATGTAAATCGTGGTGTACAACCACAATTGTTTTGCCTTCGCTTTTCATTTGTTGTAACAAAGCAATTATGGCTTGTTCAGTTGCCGCATCAACACCCACAAAAGGTTCATCTAATAGGTATAATTCTGCTTGTTGAGCCAATGCTCTTGCAATAAAAACACGTTGTTGCTGCCCTCCTGAAAGTTGAGAAATTTGACGATTTACAAAGCCACCTAAATTTACCTTTTCTAATGCACTTGCTGCTAATACCTTGTCTTCTTGTGTAATTTTTCCAAAAAGTCCTCTTTGCTGGTAGCGGCCCATCAAAACAACATCCTGAACAGTAGCAGGAAAATCCCAATCAACCGTTTGTCGTTGTGGTATGTAACTTACCTTTTGCCTTACTTCATCAAAAGATTTTCCGAAGATTTTAGCATATCCGCTATTTACAGGAACCAACCCTAAAATGGCTTTAATGAGCGATGATTTCCCCGCTCCATTTGGACCCATTATTCCAATAATTTGCCCTTTAGGTAGCGTAAAATCAATATTCCACAGGACTGGTTTTCTATGATAAATAACAGTGAGGTTATGCGCTTCTATAGAAGGATTCTCAGTTTGAATAATCATTTGCTCTTATTTAAGTGCATTAACAATTGTTTGCGTATTGTGGCGCAACATTCCTTTGTATGTGCCTACAGGAGAGCTTTTGGGACCCATTGCATCAGAATATAAACTTCCACCAATATTTATGTTATAGCCTTTTGATTTGCAACCTTCAATAACCGCCTGCAATGATTTTGAAGAAATGGAACTTTCAATAAAAACCGATTTTATTTTACGACTAATGATAAAATTAACCATGTTGCTCACATCTTGTAAACCATATTCAGAAACTGTACTGATTCCTTGCAAACCTTTAACTTCAATACCGTAGGCTAAACCATAATACCTGAAAGCATCATGTGAGGTGATTAACACGCGTTGTGACTTTGGTATGCTTCCAATGGCCAATTCAATTTCAAAACTTACTTTTTCGAGTGTGTCTTTGTAAGTTTTAAAATTTCCAGCTATAAAAGCTGCTTTATTGGGAAGTAATTTCTGTAAAGTATCCGACAGTCCGTTTACACCTAGTTTCCATGATTCTATGTCCATCCAAAGGTGTGGGTCAATCGCTCCTTTGCCATCATCAGAACGTTGCAATCTGTTTTCCCAGATGTATTCTGCTAAAGGAATAACAGGTTTGGTTTTTCCGATTTTGTGCAAAACTTCTATCATTTTACCTTCTAAATGATGACCGCTGTAAACTATAATGTCTGCATTAGCGAGCAAATTCATATCGCCTTGAGAAGCTTTGTAAAGGTGAGGATCTACTCCTGGGCCCATTAAAGTTTTTAATTCAACTTGGTCTCCTAAAAGATTTTCAATGGCATCGGCAACCATGCCTGTGGTTGCGACAATTTTTGGTCTTTCGGAGATTTCGGCTTGTTTGCTTGGTGTGCATGAAATTGCAAATGAAACAGCAATAATTGCACATAAATAATAGCTAAGTTTCTGCATAATTGAAATGCAAATTTAGCAAATATTTCGAATACCAAATAATTTAATTAGGCAAGCCTAATTTTTAAGGAAAAGTAGGATTTCTTTTGATGCGATATAATTGCCGAAGATGGTGAAATGCATGATAATAAATAAATCCTGCTGTCATTTGAGCGGTTAAAGGACCAGCTAATGGATGTTTAAAAATTAGTGATTTGTTATGCTCCTTAGGAATTTGATTAAAAAATTGCTTCCAAGACTCTAATTGAGGTTGCCACAAATTACTATCAAATTGCCCTGTAAGTGCTGGAGCGCTTTTAGGCACTTTATATTTCCTTGGCAGAATCAAAGCTGCAATCAAAAAGAAGTAATTCTTCTTATTTTTGAACTTCACCTTTTTGATAACACCAGTTTGAAGGTGTTTTTCCATGGCAAGTTTCACATTTCCTTCAATTTTAAATAAATGTTCATACACCATAGCAATTGACCACTCATTTGGAGAAGCTTGAAAATTCTTTTGTGCCAAAGAATAACGATTCCAATCTTTCAAAAGCTGTTTTACCAATAACTCATAGCGTTCTACATTTTTCATTGTCCTTTCCAGTTAGGTGACCTTTTTTCTGCAAAAGCAGCTAATCCTTCTTTTGCATCTTCAGAAACGAGTAAGTCTTGTAGCATTCCGTGCAAATAAGCATGTTGTTCTGCTGCTGATATTTTCTGCATTTCATGGTATGCTTCTAAACCCTTTCTCACTGCCAATGGAGCAACTAATGCGAGTTCTTGTGCAAGTTCATCAACATTAGATTCTAAATTTACAGCTTCCACAACTTGTGTTACAATTCCTGTTTTTAATGCCTCATTTGCCTTTAAAACCTTGCCTCTCATGCACCAATCTAACAATGTTCTGGCCGACATAAATGGCATTAAGCTCGCCATTACTTGAAAAGGCCATAATCCACGTTTTACTTCAGGTAATCCAAATTCTGCATGCTCTACTGCTACAACATGTGTGCATCCACCTAACAACAAAAATCCCCCTGCATAAACGGAAGCGTGCACCTGAGCGATGCAAGGTTTATACAATTGCGCAAAAACATCACCTAATTTTACAGGAACAGAAGGTTCCGGAACCGTGGAAGTATTTTCAGAATCGTGGCCAGCAAACGCCTTTAAATCTGCTCCGGCACAGAAAATAGTGCCATTTGCTTTTAAAACAACCACTCTTATTGTGTTATTATATTTCGCATGCGCCACAAGAAAAGCTATCTCATTCATTAGCAAAGGATTCAAAGCGTTCTTTTTTTCTGGACGATTTAAGGTAATGGTAAAAATATGCTCATTTTGCTGATATAAAACATGCGCAAATTGTTGAGTTTCTAATGATTTTACTTGTTGCAGGGTGTAAAACATGTGATGGAAATTTTTGGCAAGATAACAAAAAGTGATTTTGAATGAATAGAATGAAATCTTACATAGGTAATAGTTATGGAAGAATGAAAAAAAAGAAAAAATGCAATCAATCTAAATTTGATGCATTAAAAAAAACACACATATGAAACTAACATTTCTCAAACTTGCAGCATTTGTCACTATTTTATTAATAAACAATCCGCAAATAAAATCGCAAGCTTTAACTGCTAAACAGGTTGCTTTAGTAAGCAGTGTAATTGAAAAAATTGACAACCAAGATGCTAACTACGGAATTTTCAAAACAATGGAATCCATAAGATTTGGAATGTCTCCTGGTTTAAAAGGTGTTCAATTACGTTTAGAACAGCCTACTTGTTTTGGCCAATTAGGAGCAATAAGTTTGGTTAACACATCAGGCGAAGCTTGGAAATACCGAGTAATGGAGAAGTCTGGAACTGTATTAGGCGAAGGCGATGTTGGATACGACAGAAGATTGCAAGGCATTAAACAAGGTGGATACTTAATTCATTTTACTATGGCCGATGGTACTTCTGCAATAGATGAATTTGAAATTTTAGAAGGAAAAGAATTAAAAGCACAAATAGAATCATTAACAAATTCAGGTTCTGTTGGAACATCACAAGAATTTATTGGTACTTGCGCTGGTGCAACAGAATTTACTTGGGATTTTGGTGATGGAACAACAGCTTCGGGGGAAACAAAAGCAAATCATACTTATTCAAAAGAAGGGAACTACATAGTAACATTAAAAGCTTCTTTTTCTCAGTGCCATGCAATTGCTAAACAATCAGTTAACATTACATATCCTTTAGCTCAAGAAAAAGATTAAGTCCAATTGTACATTAGTTGCATTTTTGAAATTTGTTACATTAGAAAAATAACTATCTTCGCGGCCGATTTCAGGTCTCGTAGCTCAGTTGGATAGAGCAACAGCCTTCTAAGCTGTGGGTCTTTGGTTCGAATCCAAACGGGATCACTCAACATTGACAAGCCTTTCAGACGTTTCTGAGAGGCTTTTTGTTTTGGCAGGTACAACATAGGTAACATATATTTGCTTTAGTTTAAGATACCAAACCAATAAGGAATTAAGGAAAATAAAGTTCTTAATTCCTTATTGAAGATAAAAAAATTAAGTTAATTATTTTCCATATACATAAGCGTTTTCATTTATTAATACTTATAAAACCATGCAATTCAGTTGTTCATTAAACTAATTCGCTGTTTGAATAAAAAAATAAATTTCTAAATAATCTTCCATTTAGTACCCAAATATTTATTGCAAAATAAAGAGGCCCCGGAAAATAATCCGAGGCCTCTTTTAAAATTGTAAGCTAATTAAATGAAGATTACTTTACCAAACGTTGAACAAATTGTTCGTTTGCATTGCTTACTCTCACTGTATATACACCGCTAGCTAAGTCATTCACTTTTAAGAAATACTGAGCAGTTGCGCCATTAGCAGTGAATGCGTCTTTGCTAATCAAACGACCAGCTGCATCCATTACTTCAATTGTAAACATTTCACCATGCATTGTACCTTCTAAAGATACTACAGAGAAATCTATCGCAGGATTTGGGTATAAACTCATTTCTAAGCTTTCATCTGCTGTTGTAGTGTTATCAAATTCAGCCATTTTAGCGCCAGAAACGCTGCAAGGTCCATTCAAAACAACTACCGCATCAACATCAAATCCATCAGCACTTCCACCA
The DNA here is from genome assembly GCA_027490225.1 of Bacteroidota bacterium. Taxonomy (GTDB): domain Bacteria; phylum Bacteroidota; class Bacteroidia; order M30B66; family M30B66; genus JAIXYK01. The sequence continues at coordinate 49,079 of JAIXYK010000024.1, forward strand.
AAATTCGCTGTGTTAGAAATATCAGTAATTTTTACATACTGTGCATAAGGTACCGCGCCAAGATCAACTGTTCCATCTAAACAAATCTCATCAAGATTGGTAAAATTCACACCATCCATTGATACTGAAACGGTTGCATGTTCAGGATAGTTTGGACAATTTGGATTACCAAAGCTGGTTTCAATTACACGGATATCATCTCCTGCAAGGTTAAAGATTACGAAATCATACTTGATAGTTAATGAACCACCGAAACCAAGTGATACGAAATTGTGTGTATCATTGCCTTGAGGCGCCCCAAGAGCATTGCTTGCATGAGAGCGGATTTCTTGAATATTATTTCCGTTCTTAGTTTTCTTTGGCTCATATTTTACAACGCTTGTTGCAACACAAGGTGTTAAATCTTCAGGAATAGGAACCACAGTAACTCCAGGGTGTAAACATTCGATTCCGTTTACATCATATCCATCTGCATTCGCAGGGAAAAGAGAAGCATCAGAAGCGTCAACAACCTTTATATATCTTGCCCATGACAATGTACCAAGGTCAAAACTTTTAGTCAAACAAGTACGACCAAGGAATACGAAGTTCACTCCGTCTTGAGATGCGAAAACATCAGCAGTTTCCGGATAATTTGCACAAGTATATCCCCAAGTTGTTTCAGTTACTAAAATATCATCACCGTCTCCGTTAGCAACTGGACCACCAAAATCAACCGTGATTTGACCTCCAAAACCAAGAGCAAAGAAATCCACAACACCATTTACAGTTACTTCTGGAGTCCCCAAAACCTTATCAGTATTACTGCGACTTTCAAGTACATCTGCCCCATTAGCACATTTTCCTTGACTATAGCTTACAACACTTACAGCGTTGCAATTCGGAGCAATGTAACGGCCATGCATACATTCAACCGCATCTACATCATATCCATCAGCAACTTGAGAATTAGAAAACTGAGCCGGATTTGAAATGTCCAAGATTTTCACATATTGGATGTAGTCGCTAAATGCTACACCGAAATCAACTTCTCCGCCCATACTTACAGTTCCTACTGGAATATAACCAAGTCCATCTTGAGAAACAAGAATCTGAGCTCTTTCTGCATTAGCAGAAGCTGATGATTCCCAGATTTTCAAATCTGCACCAGCACCGTTAGCTATTGGGTCAGCAAAACGAATCTCAATAGAGCCTCCGAATCCAAGTGAGAAGAAATTTTGTATTGGAGCATTAATAGCTGGATTTTGTCCGTTTGGAGCACCAAGCGCATTAGCAGGGAATGAACGTTCAGGATTAACAGCTGTTCCAAGTTTAGTTAACCTTTGATCGAAGTTGTAAACCTCTACACCGTAGCATCCACTTTCAATTACATTTACATTTACTAGCAATGTAATGATTGAATCACATCCTGCAGCATTATCAATAGTTGAAGTATATGTACCTGCAGCTGAAATTGAAGTTCCATTGAAGTTGTAGGTTTCTCCCTCGTTTAATGTTACTGAAAAACTGAATGTACTATTGATGTTAATTGTCAAGTTTAATATATAATCTTGGCAATTCTCACTGAAGTTATATGTGCCTGTTTCATTGTAAGATACACCATTCACAGCCCAAACATAACTACCACAAGCATCTCCTGTTGTAACAATTGCAGGATTTTGAGTTCCAGTTACTTCCCACTCGCAAGACTCAGTGTTGAAAGATGCTGATTGGTAACAAGCTGTTGCTGGTTGCGCTGGCATTGTTCCAGTTACATCCCAC
>JAIXYK010000042.1 GCA_027490225.1 Bacteroidota bacterium
ATTATTAGGGCTTTTTTTTTTTTTTTTTTTGCTTTAATAGCCCATTTAGTTACCATGATAATAATTGGATTTATAGTTCCAAATCCATTTGACTTTTTTATCATTCAGTTACTTGGTGGTATGTCCAGTATCTTTAGCATTGTTAATTTAAGGAAACGATCTCAATTATTTATTACCATTACGCTACTGTTTATAGTTTACGTTTCTTGTTATGTAAGTATTACTTTGGTTGCCGAAGGGCAATTTTCGGCAGTTAAGTTATCGCAAATTGGTTGGTTAGGTGCAAGTGCCTCTTTGTCTTTATTCTCTTATCCAATTATTTATATTATAGAGAAAGTCTTTGGATTTACAAGTGATGTTTCCTTATTGGAACTTTCAGATTCCAATAATCCGTTGTTGCGTCAAATGGCATTAAAAGCACCTGGAACTTTTCAGCATTCTTTACAAGTTGCAAATCTGGCAGAGGCTGCAGTTGCTAAGGTTGGAGGTAATAGTTTATTAACAAGAACAGGTGCTTTGTATCATGATATTGGGAAGATGGAGACTGCGCGTTATTTTATTGAAAATCAGTTAACTGGCGTTAATCCACATGATGAATTGGGGTTTGATGAAAGTGCAAGAATTATCATATCGCATGTTAAAAACGGAATTCAATTAGCCAGAAAACATAAATTACCAGAAAATGTAATTGACTTTATTCGTACACATCATGGTACTTCTCGGGTGCAGTATTTTTATCATTCATTTCTAAAGAATTATCCAGGTACTGAAGTAGACGAAACAGCATTTAGATATCCTGGGCCAATACCATATAGCAGAGAAACTGCAATTGTAATGATGGCAGATGCAGTAGAAGCTACTTCAAGAAGTTTAAAAGATGTAAATAGCGAGAAGATAGATTTGATGGTGGAGTCAATCATTAACAAACAAATTGCCGACAATCAGTTTATTAATGCTAGTATTACTTTTAAAGACATTACAATCATTAAAAAGATTTTCAAAAAAATGTTGATGAATATTTACCATGTAAGAATGGAATATCCAAAATAGCAGATGTAATTTAATTTTCACATTTATTTTGCAAGTGTTAATATTATGGAAGGAAATTTAGCTAATTAAATTTAATAGAATAATTTTGGGAATCCAATTTATAATTATGAGAAAACTTTTCTTTATTATCATGTTATTGCCAACAATGGCAAAAGCTCAGTTTTCTAAAGATTTAGTGAAATTATCGAAAATAATGCAAGGACATTATAGCAGTGAATTACAGAGTAAAACAGACACTACTTTCTTTGATATCAGATTAAAAATTCTTCCAATATGGTCAGAACGAAAAGACGCAATATGGATGTATGTTGAGCAAGCTATGAGCGGGAAAGAAGATAAACCCTACCGTCAAAGAGTTTACCGTCTTACAGAAACCAGTAAAGGAAACTTCGAAAGTGCAGTGTATACTTTAAAATCTCCACTAAGATTTGTAGGAAATCTTGAAATGGTAAATAAATTAACTCCAGATTCTCTTGTACTTCGGGAAGGTTGTGCTGTATTACTGAAAAAAGTAGGGAGAAAGAAATACTTAGGCGCAACTGAATATAGAAAATGTTCTTCTGATTTAAGAAATGCAACCTATGCTACTTCTGAAGTAACACTTACTTCGAGATTGCTAGCAAGTTGGGACAGAGGCTACGATGCTAATGATAAACAAGTTTGGGGGGCAATTAAAAGTGGATATTTATTTAGAAAGCAAAAAAAGAAATAGGGTTTTTAAATGCGTACTCGTAATTTAATGCTTCTTTTAATTTAGCATTATTTATTATTCTTTTAATTCCAGAATCTTGTCCAAATTCAATATTTGAATTTAGCGTAATTGCTTTATAGAAATCTCCTCTAGTTGGGTGTTCATCGGCACAAGCATTGAATATTTCTTTTTGAAAATTAGTAGTTAGTAGTTTTTCTATTATTTGAATACAATCAGTTTTATGAATTAAATTAACTGGTTCGTCGCCAGGTAAAGTTGATTTTCCATTTTTTATCCAATTTGCTGGATTTCTATTTTTATCAATTAAACCTGCAAATCTTAATACGATTTTATATACAATAAAAGAATTAAATATGGCATTTTCACCTTTTAAAATGCATGTTGCATTTTCAGTATCGGGTTGATATTCTGATTTTTCTGACCAGTTTCCACTTGATTTGGGATAAGCAGAAGTGCTGCTAATTAATATGATTCTTTTGGGTTTATTACCAATCAAATTTAATAAACCTACAAGTTGATTTTCATAATTGGAATAATCACCATTTTTTCCAGGAGGAAAAGCTATAACAATGTTTTCGGAAATATATTTATCAGGAATATTTTTAATTTCAGAATGATAAATAAAAGCGTCAATTCCAGCTTCATTTAATTCCTTTAAATTTTCTTGTTTTGTTGTACTTCCTGCAACTGTGCAGCCTTTATTTTTTAAAAAAATTCCTAAATCTTTGCCAAGCCAACCACATCCAAAAATGGTAACTGAACTATTCATTTTTTGATTTTATCGTAGGTTTCGAATGTGCAATCAATTAAGTTTTTTTCATTAGCAGCTCTAAAATCTGATGCAACTAATTTCCATTCATTCAAATTTATTTCAGGAAAAAAGCGATCAGCCTCAGGTGAAACATCTATGAGGGTTCTATAAATTCTATCTGCAATAGGCATAGATTGTCGGTAAATTTCTTCACCACCTACTATCATTATTGTATCAACATTCTTACATAAATCAATTGCTTCGTTTATGGAATTACAAACTTCGCAACCTTCAATTTTTAGGTTTTTATTTCTACTAACAACAATGTTTCTTCTGCCGGGAAGAGGTTTTCCAACAGAATCAAATGTGGTACGCCCCATAATTATTGGATGCCCAAGTGTGATTGATTTGAAAAATTTTAAATCGACAGGTAAATGCCAAAGCAATTTATTGTCTTTACCAATGGCATTATTTTTTCCTGTTGCTACTACTAATGCTATCATTATACAGATACTTCTCCTTTAATTGCTGGGTGAAATTGATAATCAACTAATTCAAAATCTTCAAATTTAAAATCGAATAAATCTTTTATTTCAGGATTTAATTTCATTTGAGGCAAAGGAAAGAAAGGTCTTGAAAGTTGCAGTTTAACTTGTTCTAAGTGATTATTATAGATGTGTACATCACCAAAAGTGTGCACAAATTCTCCGGGTTCTAAACCACATACTTGCGCTATCATGAGTGTTAAAAGTGCATAAGAAGCTATGTTGAAAGGAACACCTAAGAATGTATCGGCACTTCTTTGGTAAAGCTGACAAGATAGTTTTCCATCGGCCACATAAAATTGAAATAAGCAATGGCATGGCGGCAAAGCCATATTTTCGACATCAGCCACATTCCATGCACTTACAATGAGTCTTCTGGAATCTGGATTTTTATGAATCGTATCCAAAAGCTGTTTAATTTGATCGATGGTTTCACCGTTTTTGGTAGTCCATGAACGCCATTGGTGCCCGTAAACTGGACCTAAATTCCCATCTTTGTCTGCCCATTCGTCCCAAATACGAACGCCGTTCTCTTTAAGATAAGCAATGTTGGTATCACCTTTTAGAAACCATAACAATTCATGTATGATAGATTTTACATGCAGCTTTTTTGTAGTAACCATTGGAAAGCCTTCCTGCAAATTAAATCTCATTTGGTAACCAAAACAACTAATTGTTCCTGTACCAGTTCTATCATGTTTTTGCGTGCCATTTTGAAGCACGTGTTCTAACAGTTCGTGATATTGTTTCATTCTTTCTATTAATGAGGTAAATTTAGGTTAAAAGTAAAATGAAATAGAAAACTTGTATGATGAGTTATTACTATTTTATTAAAAGTTGGGTAACTTTTTTGTTTCAAAGTTGCGATGGTTATTGATAAACAATTCAAATTTTCAAAACATCGTAAAGTATAAATGAAAACGTATATTTGAGTCAATATTTTAACATGAATTATTTAGCTCATTTATATCTTGCTGGCGAAGACCATGAGTTGATAATTGGTAATTTTATTGCAGATGCAGTAAAAGGGAAGCAGATAGAGAATTTTTCTGAAGGCATTCGAAATGGCATTGTACAACATAGGCAAATAGATATGTTTACCGATGCTCATCCAATAATTGAAAGGGGAAAAGAGGCGTTAAGGCCTAAGTTCAGAAAATTTTCAGGGGTAGTAATGGATGTTTTTGGTGATCATTTTTTGGCGACCAACTGGGAAACTTATTCAAAAGTAAGTTTAAAAGATTTTTCAGAATCGACTTACGAATTATTGCATCAATACAAGGATAAGTTTCCGGAAAAATGCCGCTATACTTTACACTATATGAGTATGCAAGATTGGTTATTTAATTACCAGCACATAGAAGGTGTAAAGCGGGCTTTGTCTGGTTTGGCGAGGCGTTCTGTTTTTCCTTCAGGAATGGAAAATGCCCACAAAGAATTAGACAGGCATTATTTATTTTATCATAATATTTTCAATGAGTTTTTACCAGAATTGATTCGATTTATAGACCGTGATAGGGCCTTGAATTATCATGATTTATTAACCAAATAATTTTAACCAGGTCCAATTGCAATTAGCCAAAAAAAGAAACTCACAATGGCTAAAAAAATAAACTGAATAAAATTAAATACGTTTTTTAATACTTTAATAAATACATTATCTCCAGGATAAATAGGAATATTTAAATTGTTAATCTCCAGCCTTTTTTTGATGCTTTTCTTTTCTTCTTCAGTTTCTAAATAGTGAGGAGTTCCGCAGATTGAGCAAAATAATCCACTGTTTGAAGCTTCATTCCAATTGCTGCAACTACTGCATTTCCATTCCTTTTCCATTTAAAATCTTTTTAATAAATAACTTGCTACAAATAATGAGTAAAATTAATTTTTCTTTGTTGCTTAAATCATAAGAATGAAATTATTTTTCAATCTTAATTGAATTACTATCTTCGCAACAAACATCGCATAAAATGAAGATTTCAAATTATTTTCTTGTACTTATTTTTTCACTACCGACTATATTTTATTCCTGTAAAAAAGTGGGTGGAAATAAAAACATCAATTATGCATTTCAACAGGATTTTAAAGTTGATACCATTTCTTATGTTGGAGAAAGAGAATTTGTAACTTTTGAGATGAATACGAATATTGAATCCTATTTAGCATTGAATGATTTTACAATAAATAACATAAAAGAAGCGAAGGTTATTTCTGTAGAATTATCGACGGTGAATGCAAATCAGGATTTAAACTATTTTAAAAATTTATCCTTGAGAATGACGAATGATGCAGGAGCCCAGTTAATTTTCGCAAATGCAGTATTGCCAGACGAAACAGTTCAAAAAACAGTGAGTTTTGTTCCAGAAACAACAGATTTAAAAGAGTTTTTTAAATTGGCTACTATTCAGTTTACTTTATATGGAATTAATGATTTATCAATTCTTCCTTCTCCAGTTGATTTAAGAATAAAGTTTAATGTAGCTGTTACTGCAGGTCTTGGAAATTAGCCATAGCATTTTGCCAAATTTTCCAGCTTTGTAAAGCTTGCATGGTTAACATGGCGCTCCCATTAAAGATGTTGGCTCCATATTCTTTTCCAGCTTTTAAAAATGCCGTTTCTTCGGGGTTGTATACTAAATCGTACAATAAATGTTTGTCGGTTAGACTGGAATAGGGTAGAAGTGGCTTATTTTCAATATTTGGGAATTGTCCAATTGGCGTAGTGTTGATAATGAATGGATGAAATTTAATTACAAATTCATTTACATCTTCCCATGCAATTTCCTGTTCACCTTGCGGATTTCTACTCACAAATAAGGTATCAATTCCAAGTTTAAACAAAACGTAAGCTATACTTGTGGCACTGGCGCCTGTTCCAAGAATTAAAGCCCTTTCAAAATTAGGCCTTAACAAAGGCTTTATGCTTTCTTTAAAACCATAAATATCTGTATTGAAACCTTTTACCTTGATTCCTTTTATTTTTTGTCCTTCAAAATCTGGAACATTGCGTTCAATTACCAAGGTATTCACAACATTTAATCCTGCCGCTGGACCAAACAATTCATCAATGTAAGCACAAACCTCTACTTTATATGGAATAGTTACGTTGAGTCCAACGATGTTGGGGTTATCTAGTAACAATTGCGGGAGTAAGCCAATATTTTCTATTTCAAAAGCAGTGTAACTTACATTTTCAATTTTATTCTCTTGAAAATGAGATTGAAAAAAAGATGGCGAAAAGCTATGAATTAAGCTTTTACCAATTAAACCGTATTGTAACACCTATTTAATATTTAGGAAGAGAAGGTTCTATCTGGTCTATCCAAGCAAATATGCCACCTTTAAGATTTGAAACATTGTCAAACCCCTGGCTTTCTAAATACTTTGTAATATTCGCAGAACGCATTCCACTTTTACAATGGATAATTACGGGAACATCTTTCCTAATTTGTGCTATTTCCATTGGAATATTTCCCATTGGAATCCACAAACCACCAATATTTACATTTTCTACTTCGTAATCTTCTCTAATATCGATAAGCTGGTGAGGAGTTCCGGCTATTCTTAATTCATTTAATTCTGTTACAGAAACTTCTTTCATGCTTACACTACTTGTTTTAATTTTTTTAAATCTTCAGGAAGATGCTGGAAAAAAGTATCACCTCTTAAACCCAATCTTAGTGTTTCCAATGGAATTACATCATCGTGAGCAATGTTTCCAAGGTTAACATTTGCACCAATCAATTTGATAAACCAAGCTTGTTGAGATTTGATAGGTGCTTCCCATAAGATTTTTTCAGATGGAATTTTTGCCATGATGCGATTTACTAATAGCACGTGTGCAGTTCCATTTGGTCTGTAAATACCAACATTTCCGCTTTCTCTTGCTTCTGCAATTACCATTTGCGAACCTGCGTCTAATTCTGCTTTCATCATGGAAATCCATTTAGAAGGAGAAATCAAAATACCTGCTTCTTTCGAACCAACTTCAGAAACAACGTGGAATTTCTTTGCCAATTTTGATATATACTCACATTTCTTTTTATGGTCGAGAATGATAGAACCATCAGACACTTCTGCCATGTCGAGTCCTAAATCTTCTATATAATCAATATATTCTTTGAACATATTGCGTGCAACAAAAGCTTCAAACAAAGTTCCACCAACATAAACGCGCATTCCTGCGTCTTTATAGAGCTTTATTTTTTGTTTTAAATTTGGAGTAATTACAGATGTTCCGAATCCAAGTTTAATTATATCTGTGAAATCCGCTGAAGCCGAAAGAAAATCTTCTGCTTGTCTTATACTTAATCCTTTGTCCATCATCATGGTTACTCCCGACTTTCTCGGTTTCGCTTCACGTGCAGGTAAAAAGGGAATATTAATGTTATTCATATTAGTTTTTAAATTTTTCTAAAAGTCCGCGAATTACGTTATTCATAGCGAACTTTGGCAACTCATCTGCAATTTTTTCATACAAATCATAGTCGTATGCAAAAGCTTCAGCAGCATGAATCAGCGCTTCTTGCTGATTGCCAAGATGTAAGTCAATTTCTGCTTGTTGATATTTTATTCTGGCATTTATAGGATGTACTTCAACAGCTTCTGAAATAATTTCGTTTGCTTCATTGATGTTTCCTTTTTCCAGTAAAACATTCGTTAAAAAGACCCAGATTTCAGTATTCTCAGGTTCAAATTCCACAACTTTTCTATACGATTCTTCACCTTCTTCGATGAATCCCATTTTAAGTTGTAAATCACCTAAAATAAACCAATACGTTCCTCTTGTAGGATCAATATTAATTGCGTTTTTTATATAAGGTAATGCTTCGTGTGTTCTGTCTAAATAATCTAACACCACACCAATTCCAATCCAGGCATCAGAAAGGAATTCATCCATTTCTGCAGCGCGTTTAAAATATTTTAGCGCTTCATTGTAATTATCTAAATTTTCATAACATTCGGCAATGTAAAGGAATGTATTAGCATCTGGTTCTTCTAACTTGAAGGTTTCTTTATAACATTCTATTGCTTCTAAATACTTTTCAGATGCCGATAAACAGTTTGCTTTGTTAAACCAAGCAGCTGCAAATTTTTCATCAATAACAATAGCAAAATCAAAGGCTTCAACAGCTTTTTCAAAATTTTGGCTTTTGCTATATAAGTGCCCTAAAGTGTACCAGGCAGTTTTGTTGTAAGGCTGATCATCTATAAATTCATTGAAATACTTGATTCCCGCTTCGAATTTAAGTGTTACATCAAAACAAAACGACATTTCATATAAAGCTGATTCATTGTCAGGATTCATTTTGAGACATTTGCGCAAGTAACGCGCTGCTTGTCCATATTTCAGCATGTTTTGAAATTCGAAAGCAATAAACAAGTAGACTTCTTCTAAACGTTTATCAATTCTTAATGCTGATTTATATGATTCTATGGCTTCAGCAGGACGACTTTGCATCGCATAAATACTTCCTCTGGTAACAAATACTTCTGGATTTCCAGGTTCAAAAATCTCTAAATCGTTTAACAGACTTAGCGCTTCGTCATACTGACCATTTGCAGAAAGCAATTGAGACTTCCTTAATGTAAAGAAAGCTGTATCTGGATATTGACCTTCAGCAAAATGAATTGCTTTGAGCGCTTTTTGATGATGATTTACATTGATATAGAACTCAACAATGTCTTCTAAGTCATCGCGATCGAAATAATATCGTTCCTTTCGTTTCAACATTTGCTCAAATCTACTTACTGACTCATTGAATTCGCCTTCATTTTGTGAAAATTCCTTCATACTAAAACGATTTAAGCTGGTTAACTGCAAAAATAAGAAATAATTACTCTGTCTGAAGAATTTTATTAACAAATAAAATCTTTTAGACACTCAAAGCGTGGTCGAGGTCTTGAATTAAATCTTCAATATCTTCAATACCAACAGACAATCTTATTAATCCATCAGTTACGCCGACTTTTTCACGTTCCTCTTTAGGAATTGAAGCGTGTGTCATGCTTGCTGGGTGATTAACAAGTGATTCCACGCCACCTAAACTTTCTGCTAGTGAGAATAAATGTGTGTTTGTTAATACTTTTTTTGCAGCTTCGAGGCTGCTATCTTTCAGTGTAAAACTCATCATGCCACCAAAATCTCTCATTTGAGATTTTGCAATGTGGTGATTCGGATGATTTTCGAATCCAGGCCAAAATACCTTATCTACTTTTGGATGACTCGCCAGGTAATTCGCTATTTCTTTTCCATTTTCACAATGGGCTTTCATGCGAACATGCAATGTTTTTAAGCCTCTTAACACTAAAAAGCAATCCATTGGTCCCGGAACCGCACCACAGCTTTTTTGAATAAAATAAAGTTGTTCTCTTAAACTTTCGCTATTCATCACTAAACAACCATGAATTACATCACTGTGTCCGCCAATATATTTTGTGGCAGAATGCAACACGATGTCTGCTCCTAAATCTAAAGGATTTTGAAGGTATGGAGATGCGAATGTATTATCGACAACTAAAATGGTGTTGTTTGATTTACTAATGTCAGCAACGGCTTTAATATCAGTAATATTCATTAATGGATTTGTTGGAGTTTCTATCCAAATGAGCTTTGTATTTTGATTAATGTATGCAGAAATATCTGCAGCATTTTGCATGTTTATAAAATGGAACTTGATACCGAGTTTTTGGAAAATTTTAGTAAAAAGTCTGTACGTTCCACCATACATATCATCAGAAGCAATTACCTCATCACCAGGAGAAAGCAATTTCATTACAGCATCTGTTGCTGCTACACCGCTTCCGAAACATAAACCATGTTTACCATTTTCTACTGCAGCTAAGCAATCTTCAAGTGCTTTTCTTGTTGGGTTTTGAGAACGTGCATATTCATAACCTTTATTTACGCCCGGAGCTTCCTGAACATAAGTAGAGGTTTGATAAATTGGAGTCATAATAGCACCTGTAGAAGGATCAGGTGATTGTCCTGCGTGGATAAGCTTTGTTGCAATTTTCATTCTGGTAAATTTTGTGCAAAGAACTAAAATTTAAAACATATATAAATGCTTTGTTCCTTCTATTTCTTTGTTAATTGAATTTCAAGGATTGATTCATTGGCAATCCCGAAAACCCTGTCGCCTTTTTGGGGCTCTATCTTTGCGAGGCCAGTAAAAGAACCAAAAGCTGGGAGCAATAGGTTTAAACCATGCATAAAAAAACAAGGAATTTGTAAATTTTGTTTTCCATTTCCTTTCAAAGAAATTCCCGGGTGAATGTGCCCACTGATTACTGGCATTTCATTTTCCTGAAACTCGTGACAGTAAATGATACCATTTAATATGATGTGAGATTCTGCGATTTCCATTTTATTTGAGATGGATTCAGATAAAGTTGATTTATCATGGTTTCCGGGAATGATAGTCCACTTTTTAATTGAAGAAGTTTCGAGCCATTGTTGAAAGCGGGCCCATTCAGAATTGCTGTTACTGTGAAAAAAATCGCCCAGCACCCATACATTTTCAATTTGGTGCTGATTTACCAGCAAATCAATTTTATTCAAATCTGTTTTAAAAACCTCATCTGGAACGGGAATTCCGGCTTTTCTAAAATGTGTTGCTTTGCCCAAATGTAAATCTGCAATTATCAAAGTTTTATCATTTGTTCTTATCAATGCTTTTTGAGGAAGCAATAAAAAAGATTCGTTAGCAATGTTTAAACTTATTTGATTTGTGCTTGTTTGTGGCATATCGTGCAAATGTACGCTAATTGGCTTTTGACGATTAAATGCGCTTAATTTGCGGTAATTAATTAACAATGAAAATAATAACATCATTACTTGTTTTGCTTATTTCTTTGCAATCGTGCACCAATAGAAAACAAAGAGATATTCGTAAGTTGTCCTGGTACGAAATTGCTGCGGATGCAAAAAATAAAAAAGTAACTGTATTTGTTGAAGAAAAAAGTATTCCTCAATGGAATTCTTTTTATACCTTATTTAAAGACTCCTTAACTTTAAAATTCAGTATATCTGTTGAATTTAAAGGAATGGAACAAGGTCAAATAAACGATTCGTTAAAAAACCTAACTACCCAAGATTTGGTAATGTGTACTGGAAGGAATTTAGAGAATGCTTTAAACGAGCAATTGTTGTTTGGTGCATTCGATAAATTGATGCCCTATTCGAAAGCTGAATTTTCAAAATCTGATACATTTAGATTTTCGGAAGGTATTGCTACAAAAGGATTTGCTGTTCCAATTTTGTCAATAAAGAACGATAGTCTTCAGCCTGCTTTTTTGGCCATACCATTAAAAACAAAAAATCAAGCGGCATCATTAGTTGTTTTAAACGCAATGTTGCAAGCTGCAGAAAAAGCAGTACTTTCGCCACCCAATGAATGAAAAGCCCTACATTGTTGGAATTTCAGGTGGAAGTGCATCTGGAAAGACCTCTTTTTTGAAACATTTGCGACAATCGTTGCCTCAACAAAGTATTTGTATTGTTTCTCAAGACAATTATTACTTACCTCAGGAATCGCAGTTAAGAGACGTGAATAACCAGGTGAATTATGATCTTCCTACTTCAATCAATAGGCAGGCGTTTTATGAGGATATGACAAAGCTTTCGGAAGGGAAATCATTGATAATTAAAGAGTATACATTTAACAACTTATCAAGAGAAGCTGAATTAATTGAGCTTAAACCTGCACCAATCATTGTAATGGAAGGATTATTTATTTTTCATTACAAAGAGATAAGAGATGCTTTAGATTTAAAAGTTTACATAGATGCTAAAGATGAAATTAAACTTCAGCGACGTTTAAAAAGAGATAAAGATGAACGTGGCTACGCTGAAGATACGGTGCTTTACCAGTGGCATAATCATGTGATGCCATCATATCATCAGTTTTTGAGACCATACAGAGATGATGCTGATATTATTATTACCAATAATAAAAGCTATGATAAAGGACTTTCTGTTTTAGTAAACCACCTGCTAAATAAACTTTCCTAGGTTGTTTTAAAATTGTTGAAAGCAAAATTCAATAGATTTTAATAAGATTATTCTCAATAAATTAAATATTCAAGTGAATAGAATTGCTTAAAAATCAATTTGATGGTTTGATTTTGCAAGATTTGAATATTTCTTACAAGTTTTTATTACAGTTATTTAATTTGTTTTGATAGGTATTTACCACTTAATCAATAGTTTAAGTGTTATAATATTTCAAATTATTCTATTATAAACTTACACATGTAATACGCTCACAATAGCTACTTAAATAAGAAGCAACCCCTGTTTGACATTTGTCGTTGAGAACATTCAAATAAACATTGTTATGGGAAACTTCAACTCTAATCGTATTTCATTAAACTTTAAACGCCTAATAAGTGTGACTTTTTTTATGGGATTGCTCACTTTAGGAACAGAGCTTAGCGCTCAACAATCTTTTAAGGTTGCACCACCATCGGAGGCGAAACCTTTACAAAAAGATTCTATTGATAATTTTATGTCATTTTCTCCAGTTTTCACTGAAGGAAAAACCTATTTAAGATGGTTGGTTCAAAACGACAAGAAAGACGGTGTTTTTATTGTTGAACGCAGTGAAGATGGAAATCAATTCGAAGCTTTAGGTTTTAAAGACAGAATTGGAACAGATAAAAATGTAAATCTTTTTTATTCATGGGTTGATGATGCTCCTCCAAAAGGATTTGCTCACTACCGTATTATGCAAGTAGGAGTGGATAATTCATTTAATTACTCTGATGTAGTGCGCGTTAAGACAACAGTTACACAAGCCACTGGAGGCAGTGCAAAAACTGAAACTGACGAAAAATAAGCTTTTGCTTTTTTATAAAAAGATTAATACTATTTCATGAAACACCGTTTACATTTTAAAAACCGTACTTCACTTCGCACCAAAACCAGGATTAAAAACGTGGCTGTGATGCTTACGTTTACTGGATTACTAGCAGGTATTTTTATGTTGTATCAATTTATTGGCAACGTTGCCGATAGCAGAGCACAGCAGTTAGAAGAAAAGATACATCCTAAAGCGAATCAATTAGAAGGTTTTACCGGGCGTAAGAAAATTAGTATTGATCCTGGAAAAATCAAAAGTACAACTGTATTAAGAGGACTTCCTGTATTAATTAATATTCGTTTTGATGAATTGCGTCAACAAGAATATGGAGGAACAGTTTTTAGTAAAGAAGGACACGATTTTGTTTTTACAGCAGCCGATGGCATCACAGTAGTTCCATTTGAAATTGAAAGATTTGATCCAACAGCTGGAAAATTACTTGCCTGGGTACGTCCAGATAGTTTATTGCCGGGAATAAATGCTCATGAAATGTTTCTTTATTATGGAAATAAAGATAATGTTAATGCGCAAAGCCCTCTAACGTTTGCTTCTCCGTTTGCCGCTGTATGGCATTTAAATGGAGGTTTTAAAGCTAGCAGCGAATCAACATTTGCAGGAGAATCGGTTGGATTAAAAGATGAGGAAGGAAGATTTGCAGGAGCAAAGGAGTTTTTAGCTTACGATGCGACCTATGCGAGTTTCGAGAAAAATGATGCGTTAGACTTTAGTGGAAATGTTTCAGTTTCTGCATGGGTAAAATCGAATGAAAGCGCTGAAAATCAATACATTTTCACCAATTCATTTAAAAACGGTGGTTGTAACTTATTCTTAAATAAAGAAAATAAACTGGTTTTTGAAGTTGTAAATGAAAACGGAAAAACAGTATCTACAGAACGTATCAAAGAAGGTAGAAAATTAGATGCAGGAGAATGGTATAGCGTTACAGGAGTTTACAACGAAAAAGAAGGAAGATTGTCAACTTTTATTAACGGTTTATTAGACAGAGAAATTAAAGCAGAAAAGGCGTATTCCAAAGGTGGAAATGTAGTAATTGGAGCAGTAAACGAAAAATGTCATGGTTATTTTAATGGAACTATTGATGAAGTAAGAATAGCAAATGCTGCATTTAGTCCAGGCTATATTGCTACTGCTTATGCTTCAGAATCTGATCCTGAATCTTTTATAAAAGCTGATGAGCAAGAAGTATTTACAGCTTCAAAAAATGTAACACAAATAGAATCGTTTGATGCCAGAGTAGCCGAAGGGCATGTATCTGTAAATTGGCAAACTGCAAAAGAAAGTAATTTAGACTACTTTACTTTAGAAAGAAGCAGTGATCGTTTAAAATTCGAGAAAGTGGCCAGCAAATTTGCTTATGGTAATTCTGAAAAACAACAAAATTATTTTTTAATTGATCAGGCTCCAATTGTAGGAAATGCTTTTTATAGATTACGTTACACTTCATTTAAGGGAGAAAGTGATGTAAGCAATGTAATTAGTGTACATTCAGACGCCATACAGGCAACACTTGGTATTACTAAAGTTGAGCCTAACCCGTTTAAAGATAATTTCTCAGTAGTGTTTAAATGTGATAGAGAAGAATCTATTAAAGTTAAGCTTACAAGTATTAGCGGGCAATTAATGCACACTGAAACGGTAGAACCTAAAACTGGAGAAGAGAATTATTTTGAATATGCTGATGCAGCATCGCTTCAGCCAGGAATTTATTTCCTAAGCCTATCGCAGGCAAAAGAGCAAAAGACAATTAAACTGATAAAAAGATTGTAATCATATCACAAATACAATTCACATGGAACTTTCTACACCTTTCTTACATCTTAAATTCAATCCTTTAACAATGCAATTTGTTTCGGAACCTAATAAAATCGATAGTTCTGTAAATAATAACTTGACTATTGGTTACCAAAATTACAGCTGTAATGAAAATCAAAAAGCAGCTTTAAATTTTGATAACGAGGAAATCAATTCTCCGTATCAATCTTCAAATAGTAAACTTATGAAATCTAATTTTTTTACATTCATCGCTTCAGTTGTAGTTGCTTGTTTATTTACAACCAATGCAAATGCTCAAACAGGAAGCAATAATATAGGCTTTGCAGGTAAAGGTAATCTTACCGAAGATTCCTTAAATACATTTATTTCTTTTTCACCAGTTCATTTAGATGGAAAAACGTATGTGCGCTGGTTGGTTAAGAATGATAAAAAGGACGGAATTTTTGTTGTAGAGCGATCAGAAGATGGAACTGATTTCGAAGCCCTTGGTTTTCGCGACCGTGTTGGAACAGAATTAACAGTAAATCTTTTTTACTCCTTTGTAGATGAAGAGCCATTGGCAGGAACAAGTTTATACAGAGTAATGCAAGTAGGAGCAGACAATACTTACAAATATAGTTCTGTAGTAAAAGTTAAAAACGAGAAGAATCCAAATAGAGGAACTTCATCAGCAATAGAAACAAGCCCAACAAAATAAATTAAGAACCCCAACTCTTTCAAAATACCAGATTATGAAAAGAAAATATACTCGCCTCGCACCCAAAGTAAAAACAAAAGTATCGGTTCAAAACCGATTAAGATATGTAGCTGTTGCAGGTGCATTTGCACTTGGCGTATTCACAGTTTCTTTACTTTATAATACACTTGGTGATTCGGAAAAATCAATTGCCAATAACAGGGTAAATGGAATGGAAACATTGGCCGAGTTTAAACACCGGAAAATGTTAAACATTGATGCAGCTGCAGTTGTAGGGAATGAAACATTAATTGATTTCCCAGTAATGGTTTCTCTGAAAGATGAGGACTTAAAATCAGCATCAAATGGAGGAAAAGTAGTAAGTGATAAAGGGGCAGATATCCGTTTTACAAAATCTGATGGTGTTACTTTATTAGATTATGAAATAGAAAACTATAATCCAGTTACTGGTGAATTAGTTGCCTGGGTGCGCATGGACTCTTTGAGTAAAAAACAGCCGCGCTCAATCTTTATGTATTTCAACAATAAATATTCGTTGGAAGAAACTACACAAAGTACATGGAACAAGACATACAAAGGAGTTTGGCATTTAAAAGGCGCGTTAAGCAGTAAAATACCTTTTGCAACGCAATTTGCGCAAGCTTCTGGAACATCTGCTGATAAAGACATTTATGTTGCAGCTGAGAAAAATTCAAGTCAGTTTCCATGTTTAAATACACCTGAAGATGTTGATATTACAGGAGAAATCACAGTGTCTGCTTGGATTATTCTAAATGGAAATAAAGAAGTTACGATTCTGTCAAATCAAAATGGATTTAACGGTGGATATCGTTTAGCAGTTAACAAGAAACATAAGTTAGAATTTGAAGTAAGAGATGAAAATTCGAAACCTGCCGGTATTGTTGGTGAAGAAGGAGGAGTTGAACTTCAAAAAGATGTTTGGTATCATGTAGCTGCAGTATATTCTGATGGAGGAGATTCTATAGTTACTTATGTAAATGGAATGCGCGACAGAGCTGCTAAAACAGAATTGAGCATGGCAGGCAGCACAGAACAATTACAAATTGGTCGTGAACCTAGTCGTAAAATCTATTTTTTCGGAGGACAAATTGATGAAGTTAGAATTAGCAACATGGTGCGTAGTTCAAATTGGATTGCGACAGAGTATGCCAGCTTAAAACCACCATACAGTTTTATTAAAGCTGAAAAAACAGAAGCTATTCAGCAGCAAATTTCTATGAGCTTGTTAACATTCGATGCTGAAGTTCAAAGAAATACAGTTGAATTGAAATGGCTTACAGCGATGGAAATTGACAATGAACTTTTTACCATAGAAAGATCAGTAAATGGCAATACTTACGAAGTAGTAGGAACTAAACCAGGAGCTGGAAATAGTAATGATTTGCTTACTTATAAATGGATTGATTCTAAACCTAATGTTGGAACAAACTATTACAGAGTAAAACTCACCGACTCAAGAGGAAATGAAGAGTATTCAATGATTACTCCTGTAAATGTGGAATCGGCTGGAGAAGATAACATTCATATTTCTGCAGCGCAACCAAATCCATTTATAAAAGATTTTTCCGTAGAATATACAGTACCTAAAGATGGAGACGCTAAATTGAAACTAATGAGTGTTCAAGGCGAAGTGCTCTATGAAGATCAAGTTAAATGTGAGAAGTCTAAAACACAACAGTTCTTCTTTAAAGACGAAAAAGGAATGAAACCGGGAGTCTATTTTTTAAGCGTTGCACAAAACGACGAAAAAAAAATGGTTAAACTCATCAAAAGAATGTAAGAATTTACCTAAACCCTTAACTTCAAAAAGACCCTGTTTCAATTTATTTTGAGCAGGGTTTTTTGTTTCATCATATGAAATTTACTTAATTAAAAATAGCTTATGCCATGGATACCTATAAAATCGAGCTATAAATAAAAGCTTTGATTTTTTCTTACATGCCGAAAATAAGTATTTCAAAAGATGTGTGTTTAATATTATCCTTTATTCACTTAAGGTTTAAGTATTCAATCGTTTTTTTATTACCCTCAGCAGTCAGTTTCTTACTTCTGTAATGTGCGCATCCACTTTAACGAACCTAAGGCAAACATGCAAAATATCTTTACGTATCAATTAGGACTAACCTTAACCTAATCCTAATACTGAAAATTATGGAAACGCAGCAACATCCCAAAAAAATGAAATTTGTTCAAGTTTTAATGAGCGCAATGGTGCTTACAGCCATAAATACAAATACATTAGAAGCACAAAGTAAAATGGGCGCTGGATTAACAGGTAGTGCCCAGTTATTAGAAGAAAAACAAAGCCCTATTATATCATTTTCACCAGTTTATAATGCAGGGAAAACTTTTGTAAGGTGGCTGGTACAAAACGATGAGAAAGACGGAATTTTTATTGTGGAACGTTCAGCAGATGGTATAGCTTATGAAGCCCTGGGATTTAAAGATCGTGTTGGTTCTTCTTTGTGTGTGAATCTTTTCTATTCTTATGTAGATGAGGCTCCGACACAAGGACAATCATACTATAGAATTATGAGTGTAGGAACAGATCAAACATATTCCTACAGCGATGTAGTGCGCGTGAGAACAGATATGCAAACTACAAATACACCAAGCAATAGTGCCAGTAACGAAACTGAACCGAAATAAAGGAAATTGAAATATAGAAAATACCCGTTTGCATAGCTGCAGTAAACGGGTATTTTCTTATAAACCTAAATACGTGCGTTCCGTAAAAAAGCATTCATTAGTTAAGACTTTTAAAAAATGAGAAAACGTTTACAATTAAAACCTAAAACTAAAGTTACCGTTTCCACCCGTATAAGGTTGGTAATAATTGTATCTAGTTTTGCAATAGTTGTTGCGGTTGGTTTTATTTTATATTATCAGTTTGGTGATGTTGAAGATAGCCTTGCAAATCAGGAAAATGTGTTGCCAGATTTTAATTATCGTAAGAAATTAACTTATGCAAAAGATATTGTAAAAGGGAATGAGGTTTTATTAAATTTTCCAGTTTTAATAAATTTAACAGATCCAGATTTAAGAGCTGCCAATAGAGGAGGTAAAATAATTCATCCCAAAGGTTATGATATTCGTTTTACAAAAGCTGATGGTAAATCTGTGTTACCTGCTCAAGTTGAGTCATTTAATGCTAATACAGGAGAAATAAATGTTTGGGTTGTTTTAGATACTCTATCGTCAAAATCAAACAATTTGCTTTACATGTACTACAGCAATGCTATAATAAAGAACGAATTAGCAAATGTACTTTGGAGCGATAATGTAAAAGGTGTTTGGCATTGTAACGGTGATTTAAATGCGAAAAATAATAGAAAGTTAAAAGCGACTACGATAGGAACAGCAGAAGCAAAAGGGAAAATAGGAGCAGGGCGCTTGTTTTCATCGGCTGCAAAAAATTGTGCAAGTTTCGATTATAGCGAAGAATTAGATATTAAAGGAGATTTTACCCTTTCTGCCTGGATTTATTTGAATGAAAAAGGACGTGAACAAGTGATTGTTTCAAACCAAGGTGATCGCCCTGGAGGTTATCGTTTATTCATTAATAAAAACAACGAATTAGCTGTTGATTTTATCAATACAGCTGGAAAAAGATTAAGCACCAGTGGTGTGGAAGGAGCTGAGAAATTAGAATTGAACCGATGGTATTTTGTTGCTGGAGTTTATAATTCTAAATTAAATCAATTGCAAACTTATGTTGATGGTATTTTCGACAAATCATTATCGCTAAGTGATGCGCCAGCAAACACATCTGCTAGTTTGCAAATAGGTAGAAATCAATTTGATGAAGATTCATATTTTAATGGGATTTTAGATGAGATAAAAATAACCGCAGCCACTCGCACACAATCATGGTTGGCCACCGAATTTTACAATCAAATTGCTCCAAAGACGTTGTTTAGTTTAGGCGCGACAGAGGACCTTAACATGAGCGCTGATGCTAGGTTAAGAAACAAACAAGCAATGGGAGAAAATAATAAGCAGGATTTAAAAAATCAAGATAAGGCAAATAACCAACAAGCTAAAAAGTTAAATGGAGCTTCTGGAAGTCCAAATGCTGTGAGCTCAAGCGCTGAAATAATTCAAGCACGCTTAAATAATATTAAACGTGTCGCAAAAGAAAATGACAAGGCTCAAAATTAATCAACTAAAAGCTTAGTTTGCTTTTACAAACTTCTTGCTAGCATTACCTATTTTGTTGTTTACTCTTAAATTATAGATTCCGCTGCTAAGGTATGAAGTAGGAAACGTTAATTCACTTTCACTTTTATTAAATGTCGCGGTTTTGTATACAATTTGCCCAACCATATTTATGATTTCTAAGCTTGTTATTGGTTGAGATGATTGAACTGTTAGATAATCTTCAACAGGATTTGGAAACAACTGAATTTCAAAATTAGAGGTGCTGATTTGGTTAAAATCTGTAACAAGAATAATAGAAATGGTATCAGAAGCTGCGCATCCAAATTCATTAAAAACTGTTACCCAAACAAGACCATTTTCTGGTTCATTATTGATTGTTAAAGTTTGCGTTGTGTCGCCAGTACTCCATAAATAGCTGTTATTGGCATTTCCTGCATTTAAAGTTATTGATTGACCAGAAGTTATAAATTGATCTGGCCCAAGATCCACGCTAAAATCATTCACAATGCTAAATTCCTTAATGATGCTGTCGCTCACGCAAGTATAAAAAGGGTTCATTACATATTCAAAACTGAAATCAATATCAAGTGCTGGATAGGCATAGCTGGAAACGCCTCTAGGATATGTATTTTCAAAACCTGCATTTACAGTTGATTCCAAGGCATTCTCAAAATAAATGGCAAAAGTGTAAACGGAATCTTTGTTCAAAAGCAATTGGAAATCTGGAAAATCAAAATATTGTAAAAATGTTGATAAAGTACCGAAGGTATCAACAGCTGCGTAAAGTTCTTCCCCTGAAGTTCCAGTTCCTTTAAACAATTTGTAACTAACAGGAACTAAATAATTTGAGTAAAGTCCTAAGTTAAATTTATCAATATAACCATTGCTGGAAGGTATAAACGACTGCCATAGCGTATCGTTATTTCCAATTTCAAATACAGAAAAAATAGTAGCTGGAGCCCAACTTTGATTAATGGTGTCTAACCAAATATATTCTTCAGTTTTAGCATAAGTTAGGGTATGTGTGCCAAATTCTAATTGTGATAAGTCAATTGGAACAATGCTTAAAGGTTGATTATCAAGATATAAATTTCCTTCTTCAGGAGTTAATGTAAAATCGAGTAAACTATCGTTTCTGCAGAACACGGCTGCATCCGGAAGGTTAATTTGAGCTGAAACTGGTATTTCGAAAGTATTGTTATTGTTGGTGATACATCCAAAATTATTCTGAAAGGTATAATTTGCAGTGTGTAGTCCACTTCCGAGGGCAACTGGGTCAATTATGTTGCTGTTTTGATTATCAATTTGAATGGTTCCGCCTACAGGTATAAATGAAACTTCAGAAACGGGAGCGCTCAAACAATAGCTTGGGAATAAAATATCTGCAAAAGTTGGAGTTTCTACTCCTAATGTAATATTGCTGTAGGTTGTGTTTCCGCAATTGGGTGTTAAAGGAATAATGTAAGAGATAAACGATAAATCGTTGTTCATATTACTAATTCCGAAAGGGTATTGATTGCTGCGCATTCCTGCAATTTGGTAGTTATTAGCTGCATCGATTTTTACCGTAAAAATATTTCCTTGATTTACAGTAAGTGGATTGGTGAAAATTATTTTAAACCAGTCAAGATTGCTGTTGATACTTGCAGAAACAGTGCCTTGAGCTAATAAAGCACCACTGATACCATTTCCACTATAAATCTTATAGTCAATTACTTGAGCAATTGGGTGAATCATCGAAAAAGCAAAACCCGAAAAAGTTCCCGTTTCAGTAAGAGTAAATGATTGCCAGGAGGAATTTTGAAAATATGTTGTATCACGATAGTTGTAAAAAGCATCAGTAGTTTCAATTGCAGATTCGGAAGTAGTTGCAGTGTAAGTAATTACATGGTTACCTGGTCCGGCAATTTCCGGGAAAAAAGTACCATTTACAACACCATTTCCAGAGAAAGTACCACCTAATGAAGGACTGTTTAAAACAATTGGATCGCTGGTAATACAGAGTTTTCTGGGAATTGAATCCATTGATACACCTAAATTGCCACTTTTTAAATAAGCCCTTTCATGGTCTAAACAATAAGCCATTCTGCTAAATTGCTGAGGAGTAAATTGAGTAATGCAATTTGGATAGGTGGCACACATGTAATTATCAACAGCAGGAGCATAAAGGTCTCCATTGGCATCAACACTTACACTATCAATGTATTCACATTGCGGGAATGGAGCAATTCTTCCAAATAATCCTGGGTCAGCTGGCGTGTCGCAAATAAAATCTCCTTCAGTTTGGCAATTAGAACCATTCACTAATTCAAGTGTGTAGATATTAGTAGAATATCCGTTAAAAGCGTGGGTATGTAATAGTGAAAAATAATGTGCAATTTCATGTGCCAGAATAGTAGTAGGATTATTTCCCATCAAGATTCTATCAGGAGCGCCCAAAAAGGGTAAAGCAGAATTAACAACACCACCTTTCGCATAAAAAATGTTAAGGTAACCATTTTGCCAAGCAGCGTTAGTAAAGTAATTTTCTATGTTATTATCCCAAGTTTCAAATCCAGGAGAATTTGTCAAGTTATATGGATAAGGAACAAATTGAATATTACAAATACTGAAATGTAAATTAATTGGAGCAAAAATAGTATTCATTTGATCTATATCAATTTGAACAGATTGAGGTGTAACCACGGAACCTGTTGAATATTGAGCAATAATAATGTTTAGCGCTACATCTCTTACCTCGCTTCTATTGGCGCTTATATCATAATTATTTGCTACATCGGCAGTGTTCATCATATAATTTTTATATGATACAGGATATGCATCCAAACTACAATTGTTAGTTTGCGAGAATAATGAATGAATGAAAATTACAAAAAAAGCAATTGTAGATAATAACTTCATTATAGAGTAGTTAGAATAGATTAATTACAAAAATAGTTTTATTCTAACCACTTTACATTTTTATAGATTTTAATTCACAATTATTGAATTTTCAAATCGAATTGAGCGTAAATCTAAATTCGCTTCCTTCGTTTGGAGCGCTTTTTACGCTAATAAATCCTTTGTTTTTCTCAACAAATTCTTTCACCAATACGAGCCCTAAGCCTGAGCCATTTTCCCCACTTAAACCCTGAATACTTTTTTTTTTTTTGTAATCAAATAAGTGTGCAATTTGCTCATTGTCAATTCCTTTTCCGTTGTCAATAACACGAATTTCTGTGTGTCCATTGATGCGTTTTGCGATTAATTTTATTTCCCCATCTTTAGGAGTGTATTTCATTGCATTCATAATTAAGTTTCTTACTATCATTCTTAACATGTTTGCATCGGCGTAAACCATCGTTTTTTGAGGAATAGATATGGATAATTTTATAAGCTTACTTTCTGCCAATATCTCCAACAATTTTATTTCATTTTCAAGTGTAGAAGCAATATCAATAATTTCTAATTGAGCACTTAGGTTGTTTGCGTTAGTTCGAGACCAAAACATTAAGTTGTCAATTAACTGAGTGCTGCCTCTTAAACTTGAAATTACTTGAATTCCTGTTTTTTTCATTTGGTTTACATCAGTATTTTTTTCAAGAAACATTTCCATCAATCTCAAACAATCATACAGCGGACTTCTTACATCATGTGTGATCATTCCTAGCATTTTGTTTCTGGTTTCATTTGATTGGTTTAACTCAATTTCTTGTTCCGTTAATGCTTCATTTGCTTTTTGCAATAAATCGGTTTGCATTTTCAAATTTTGATGTTCTTTTTTTCTAATTTTTGAAATATAAAAGAAATATATAACTGCCATTAAAAGTAAAATCAATGCAACAAACAACCAACTTTGCAAAAGCGATAATTGTCTTATGGTTTGGTTCTTTTTTTTAAGTTCATCATTTTTTAAGTCCAAATTAAATAGTTCATTTTGTTGAACACTATTTTGTACTGTTGAAGTAGCATAAAGTCTGTCAATTAAAGCATTGTATTCCTTTTGAATTTTCATCGATTCAAAATATTTATGCTGGGTTTCATAAATAGCTGCTTTTAAATGATATATATTTTTTAGCTCTTCTCTAAATTTATTTTCTTCTGCTATCTTTTGAATGTAGTTAATTCTTTCTAGCGCAACATCGTAATTTTTGTTAAGTGTATCAAGACAGGCAAGCCCATGTCCATTTTCTGCAATATTAAATGGCAAATTATAAATTTTAGCAATGTCCATTCCTTGATTATAATAAACATTTGCAAAATCAATTTTACCTTGCATTCTATAAACTTCACCAATGTTGGCATAATCATTAGCTAAATCAACAATTGAATGACTTTGCTTATTAATTTCTATTGATTTTTCATAATAGTATTCTGCTTTTTTATAATTTTTTTTATGTCTAAAAATATCTCCAATTTTATTGTAAATCCTACTTATATCTGAATTTTCCGTTTTATTGATCGATAAGTATTTTGCAGCAATATAAAATTCCATGGCTTTTTCAAAATTCTTTTCTTTCCTCATTACATCACCTAAAACGATAAGCGATTTAATTAATCCTTTAGGCATTCTAATAACCTGAAAATTTATACCTGCTTTCCAACAATAATTTTCGGCAGTATTATATTCACCTTGGAAATAATAAAATGTGCCGATTTCTAATTGGGCATTTGCAATTTTATACTTGTTATTTGTTTCCAAACCTAACCTGTACTGTTTAATTGCCTCTTTAAATGCTTTTTCAGGTTCTGAATATTGCATAGCATTTAAGGGGTGAATAATCGTTAAAAAAACGATGCTCAATTTTAACGCAAAACTCAGTTTTAATTTGTGCCAATTCATAATGGAATCCATTACGTAAATATTAGCATTCGAGTTAAAGTTAAAATAGCAAACAAAGCCAATTTCCTTAATGTGTAAGTTTTATAAATAAAAAAACAAAAAAAATGAAAAGTGTTAAACAATTCACCTTCAAAAAATCTAAATTTACTTAGCTTTGTGCAAGTTTTTCAACATATATAATGGCATTAATAAAATCTATTTCAGGAATTCGCGGAACAATAGGTGGGGCTCCCGGTGAAGGATTATCACCAATTGACATTGTAAAGTTCACTTCAGCATTTGCTTCTTGGGTTAAAAAAAGACACGATTTACCAAGACATACCATTGTAATTGGTCGTGACGCGCGCATTTCAGGTGAAATGTTTCGAAATTTAGTTGTTGGTACCCTACAAGGCATGGGCATTAATGTGATTGATTTAGGATTGAGCACCACGCCCACTGTTGAAATGGCCGTAACAATGGAAAATGCACAAGCTGGAATTATTCTCACTGCCAGCCATAATCCAAAACAATGGAACGCACTAAAATTGTTGAACGAAAAGGGTGAATTTATTTCAGCTCAAGATGGTGAATTGGTATTAGAAATTGCAGAAAAAGAGGATTTTACTTATGTTGATGTAAATCATTTAGGAAGCTATTTGGTTGTTGATGGTTACATGATTAAACACATTGAAAAAATCCTGCAATTGCCTTTGGTAGATGTTGATGCCATTAAAAAAGCAAATTTTAGAATTGTAGTGGATGCTGTAAATTCTACAGGTGGAATTGTTGTTCCTCAATTGTTGAACGCCCTCGGAGTAGAACAAATTACCGAATTGTTTTGTACTCCCGATGGAAAGTTTCCTCATAATCCCGAACCATTACCAGAAAATCTAAGGGAATTAAGTGAAGAAGTAAAAAAGAAAAATGCACATTTAGGAATCTCTGTAGACCCTGATGTAGATAGATTAGCAATGGTTTGCGAAGATGGAGAAATGTTCGGTGAGGAGTATACACTGGTAGCAGTTGCCGATTATGTTTTGAAAAATACGCCTGGAAATACTGTTTCTAATTTATCATCTACAAGAGCATTGAGAGAAGTTACTGAAAAGGCAAAAGGTACTTACCACGCATCAGCCGTTGGGGAAGTGAATGTTGTAGAAATGATGAAAGCACAAAATGCAATTATTGGTGGAGAAGGAAACGGAGGGATTATATATCCTGAGTTGCATTATGGAAGAGATGCTTTAGTTGGAATTGCATTATTTTTAACGCATTTAGCTAAGTTTGGAAAAAGCGTTTCCATGTTACGTTCAACATATCCTAACTATCATATTTCTAAGAATAAAGTTGAATTAACGCCGGAAATTAACGTAGACCAAATTTTAGAAAGGATACAAAAGAAATATATCAAACAACCGATCAACACAATTGATGGTGTTAAAATTGAGTTTGATAAATCATGGGTACATTTACGCCGCTCTAATACTGAGCCTATTATCAGGATTTATTCGGAATCTGATTCATCAGTAACAGCAGATAATCTTGCCAATAAGATTATCATGGACATCAAAGAATTTACCTCAGAAATGATTCTTAATTCATAAATAAATATATGCCAATTTACCTAGACAACGCCGCTACCACTCGTTTAGATGATGAAGTTATAGAAGCAATGATTCCCTACATGCGTGAGCATTTTGGAAATCCATCTTCTATCCATGCTTATGGAAGAGTTACACGCGCAGCCATTGAAAAAGCAAGAAAAACAATTTCCAGTTTACTCAACGTTTCTCCAGCAGAGATATTCTTCACTTCAGGAGGTACTGAAGCCAATAATATGGCATTGATTAATTCTATAAAAGATTATGATTTAAAACATGCAATAACTTCTCCTACAGAGCATCACGCAGTGTTACATACATTAGAAGCTTTAGCTCACGACGGCAAAATAAAACTGAGTCTGGTTAATATTGATGCACAAGGAAGAGTTGATTTGAATCACCTAGAAGAGCTTTTACAGAAAAATTCTCGTTCTATTGTTTCTTTGATGCATGCTAATAATGAGATTGGAACCAAATTATCGTTAAAAGAAGTTGCAGAAATTGTTAAAAAATATGATGGACTATTTCATTCAGATACAGTTCAAACAATGGGGCATTACCGATTTGATTTACAGGATGTTCCCGTAGATTTTATTAATTGTGCTGCTCACAAATTTCATGGTCCCAAAGGAGTTGGATTCATTTATATTAAGGCTGGTAGCAAAATTCAACCTTTTATTTTTGGAGGCGCTCAAGAACGCAACATGCGCGGAGGAACAGAAAATTTATATGGAATCATTGGTTTAGCTAAGGCAATGGAAATTGCATACCGCGATTTAGAAGAGCATCAATCATATGTGAGCAATTTAAAGCAGTACATGATTCAAAAATTGGTTGAAACTATTCCAGGTGTTGCATTTAATGGTGATATTACTGATGATTCTTTGTATACAGTTTTAAATGTTTCATTTCCGGAAAATCAAATTGGAGAGATGTTATTATTCAGTTTAGATATTAATGGCATTGCTGCTTCAGGCGGAAGTGCCTGTTCTTCAGGAACTGATGTAGGCTCTCATGTGCTAAGGGCTTTAAACACAGATAGCAGAAGAGCTAATATTCGTTTTTCATTCAGCAAATACAACACAATAGAGGAAATCGATTATACGATTCAGAAACTGCAAGAAATGTATCAACCTGCAACAGTTGCTTAATGGAAGAGTCTCCATCTTCTCACATGCCTTCTGTAGCTGTAATTGGCGCAGGTAGTTGGGCAACAGCAATTGTGAAAATTTTAAATGAAGGTCCCATCAATGTGCATTGGTGGATGAGGTCAGAAGAACAAGTGCAGCATATTGCTCAATTTGCCCACAATCCGAGATATTTAAGTGATATTCAGGTAAATCTGCAAAAGGTAAAACCCTCATCTAATTTATTGGAGGTAATTCAATCGGCAGATTTATTGGTTTTGGCTTTGCCAGCTGCATTTGTACATCAAACTTTCGAAAAAGCAGATGCTTCTTGGTTTGAAGGTAAAACTGTGTTTTCTGCAATCAAAGGAATGATTCCTGGAAGAAATGAAATCATATCTGATTATTTGGTGAATGTGTTTGGATTAAAACCTCATCAAATAGGCATTATTGCTGGTCCTTGCCATTCAGAAGAGGTTGCATTGGAGCGTCAAAGCTATCTTACAGTTTCAGCTGTAGATGCTGAAATTGGTTTTAAAATGTCGCAATTGTTGGATTGCAGATACATTCATACACATGTTATTGTAAATGATGTCCAAGGTATTGAATACGCGACTGTAATGAAAAACATTATTTCTCTTGCTGTTGGAATTACCAGAGGCTTGAATTATGGAGATAACTTTCAAGCGGTTTTAGTTTCTAATGCCATGCAGGAAATGC
>JAIXYK010000057.1 GCA_027490225.1 Bacteroidota bacterium
ATTAGTTATGATGAAAACCCAACTCATATTATTTTGAAATTTAAAGACAACGGTATAGGCATAGATGCTAGATATACTGACTTGGTTTTTATGCCTTTTAAAAGATTACATAAAGCAAACGAATACTCTGGTACAGGTATAGGACTAGCCGTTGTGAAAAAAATTGCTGAAAAACATAATGGGCAACTTTGGCTGGAAAGTATTCCTAAAATTGGAAGTACTTTCTTTATTAGTTTTAAGAAATAAATGGTTTTTAAATGAACAATTGCTGTTCAAATTATTGTATAATTTTAACAAAGCTAAATTTCAATTGTTTGTACATTTAGCGGGTATTTAATTAGCATGTTACAAAAGCTTTATATTTCAAATTTTGCTTTGATTCAAGAGGTAAATCTTGATTTTCAAAAAGGTTTAACAATTATCACAGGAGAAACTGGGGCCGGAAAATCAATACTGCTAGGCGCAATGCATTTATTATTAGGTGATAGGGCAGATGTTTCCATGGTAAAAGACAATTCAAAAAAATGTATCATAGAAGCAGTTTGGAACATTCAACAATATAATTTGCAAGCTTTTTTTGCTGATAATGACTTGGATTATGATGCCGTTTGTATCATTAGAAGAGAAATTTCAGGTGCAAATAAATCAAGGGCTTTTATAAATGATACACCTGCAAATCTTCAACAATTAAAAGAGTTAAGCAGTAAATTAATTGATATTCATTCTCAGCATGATACGTTGTTAATCCACAATCAACAATTTCTACTGCAATTATTAGACGCACCAGCTAACAATACTTCACATTTAAAAGAATTTAGCAAGAAATTTAATTCTTGGAGAAAAACACAAAAAGAAAGAATTGCTTTGGAACTGCAAGAAAAGAAATTAGCAGATGAAGAAGATTTTTTGAAATTTCAATCAGAGGAATTAGAACTTGCAAACATTACTGAGAAAGAATTCGAAAATATTGAAAATGAAATGGATATACTTTCGAATATTGAAGAGATAAAAGAAAGTTATTTAAGTTCGATTAATTTGTTAGAGCAGGAGGAAGGCCTATTAGCGCAATTAAAGTATTTCCAGCAATTACTGTCAAATGTTTCAAAATTTGATGCAACTGCAGAAGACCTGAAGAATAGGGTTCAAATTTTAGATATCGAAATTAAAGACATTTTAAACGACATTAAAATTAAAAGCGATAGAATTGAGCCCGATCCTTCAAAACTGGAAAATCTAACTTTACGTTTTAATCAATTAAATCATCTACTGCATAAACACAGACTTTCTAATGCTCACGAACTTTTACTATTAAAAAATAGTATTCAAGAAAAATTAAGAGATACAAATGATTTATCTGATAAAATTATAGAACTAGCTAAAAAGGAAGAATTGTTATTCAATGAAGTTAAAGAAATTGCAGTTAAGCTCTCTGAAAACAGGAAGAGGGTTTTACCAGAATTAGAACAAAAATCTGTTGAATTATTAAGGAAATTAGGAATACCAGATGCAAGAATTAAAATAGAATTAACTACAAAAGAAAATTTTGATGCTACAGGTGGGGATTTTGCTAAGATATTTTTCTCAGCAAATAAAGGAAATGAACTAAAAGAAATAAATAAAGTGGGCTCTGGAGGTGAATTGTCTCGATTGATGTTAAGTCTTAAAAAGATAATTGCAGGCTCTGTTGCTTTGCCTACAATAGTCTTTGATGAAATTGATACTGGAATTTCAGGAGCTGTAGCTGATAGCATGGGAGAAATATTAAAGGAAATGGGAACTGAAATGCAAGTAATTGCAATCACTCATTTACCTCAAATAGCAAGTAAAGGCGATGACCATTTTAAAGTATTAAAATCAAGTATTGGTCAAACTACTACCACCTCAATTCAACAATTGTCAAGAACTGAAAGAATTAACGAAATAGCTGCAATGCTAAGCGGGAAAGCACTTTCTGAGGCAGCAATCAGTAATGCAAAATCATTGCTTGGTGTTGAATTATTATAAAACATATCTTTACGCCCTAATCAAAACAAATTAATTAGTATGAGTAATTTATTGACAGGTAAAAAAGGAATTATTTTCGGAGCATTGGATGAGCAAAGTATTGCTTGGAAAGTAGCCGAGCGCGCTTCAGAAGAAGGTGCTCAATTCGTTTTAACTAATGCTCCTATCGCTATGAGAATGGGAGAAATCAATAAACTTGCAGAAAAATGCAAGGCACAAATTGTTCCAGCAGATGCTACAAGTGATGAAGATTTAAATAATCTCATTACCAAATCTCAGGAAATTTTAGGCGGAAAAATTGACTTCATTTTACATTCAATTGGAATGTCGCCCAATGTTAGAAAATCTAGACCTTACGCTGACTTAAATTATGATTTTTTCCATAAAACTATAGATGTGTCAGCAATGTCACTTCACCGTGTTTTACAAGCAGCTTCAAAGCAAGATGCGATAAATGAATGGGGGTCTGTAGTTGCATTAACCTATATTGCTGCTCAAAGAACCTTTCCCGATTACAGCGACATGGCTGAAGCAAAAGCAATGCTTGAATCAATAGCTAGAAGCTTTGGTTATCACTACGGAAAAGCTAAAAATGTAAGGGTTAATACTATTTCTCAATCTCCTACATGGACAACCGCAGGAAGCGGCGTACCAGGGTTTAAAGAATTTTTTAACTACGCAGATACAATGGCTCCTCTTGGAAATGCAAGTGCTCTAGATTGTGCAAATTATTGTTTGGCCATGTTTTCTGATTACACCAAAATGGTTACTATGCAAAATCTTTTTCATGATGGAGGATTTTCAAACATGGGAATTAATGCATCAATGATAAAAGGAGAATAAAATGCTTAAGCCTATCTTTTTGAAGAATATAACTTTACTCTTGTTGATTTTTAACTTGGGTATTTTAAATGCACAAGAAGTTAGGCCTGTTAAGCAACGCAATATTCCATTTTCTCTGCGCGCTGTAGGTGGTTTGGGGAATTTAATCAAACCAAATGCTATGAGAAATAACTTCTACAGCGTTGGTGATATTTTACTGGATGTAAATTTTGGAATCTATAAAGGTTGGAACATTGGTTTAAACATGCGATATACAGGTTTTCAAATTAGGCAAGGTGCTTCTAATGTGGCAGATACTGTAATTGATGGATTGATTTATCAAGTAAGAACCATACATAATATGTATACACCTGGCATCGGTATTTCATATGATAAATGGATTGGCGAATATTCCTTTTTTAATTTTGGGCTGAATGCTGGATATTCTCTTGTCCGATATTCAAAATTGAGAAGCTCTGTAGAAAAGAATACAACTAAATATCCTTCATCTGCTTACAATTACGAAGGGCTTTTACTTACTCCAAGCATTAATTTTAACTATTTCTTTGAAGAAAATGTTTCAATGAGTTTATTTGTTTCTTACTCATTTTTAGATTCACCTTTTAAACCTGAAACTGTTGGCTTGGATGGCGGAGTTATCAGTTATTCAGTAAAAGATGGTGATTTAAAAGGCAACATTAAATTCATTTCTTTTGGTCTTGGATTTAGTTATTCATTTAAGCGAATTGAATAGTATTTTCCTTTAAATGAATATTTTTTCAAAAGCGTAATTCAAAATTAATTTTAGTCTTAAAATAAAAAAGCCAGGTAATGATTGCCTGGCTTTTTTTAATATGAATTAATTAATATTAAATTACTTTTTCCATTGCTCTTTCGTAAGCACCTGCTTTTAACTTATCTACAATGCTAGAAAATGCTTCAATTGTATATTTAACATCTTCTAAACTGTGCACTGCGGTCGGAATTAATCTTAACATAATAACTCCTTTTGGTACAACAGGATAAACTACCATTGAACAGAAAATATTGAAATTTTCACGCAAATCGTAAATCAAATTTGCAGCTTCTGGTATAGAACCATTTAAAAATACTGGTGTTACTGGAGATTGAGTTTTTCCAATATCAAATCCAGCAGCTTTTAATCCATCTTGTAAAGCATGGGTAATTTTCCAAAGATTATCTTTTAATTCTGGTTGAGTTCTCAATAATTCTAACCTTTTTAAGGCGCCAACTACTAATGGCATTGGTAATGCTTTAGCGAATATTTGAGAACGCATATTGTATCGCAAATATTCAATAACCTGTGCATCAGAAGCAATAAACCCTCCAATACTTGCCATTGATTTTGCAAAAGTTCCAAAATACACATCTATTCCATCCATGCAATTCTGCTCTTCAGCTACACCTGCTCCTGTTTTTCCCATAGTTCCGAAGCCATGCGCATCATCAACTAATAAACGAAACTGAAACTTATTTTTCAAAGCCACGATGTCGGCTAACTTACCTTGATCTCCGCTCATACCAAATACTCCTTCTGTTATTACCAAAATAGAACCATTGGTTTCGTTTGTCAACTTAGTAGCTCTTTCTAATTGAGTTTCCAAATTTTTAATGTCGTTGTGAGGAAAAACATATCTTTTTCCCATATGCAATCTCACACCATCTATGATACATGCATGCGACTCTGAGTCATACACAATTACATCATGTCTGTCTACCAAAGCATCAATGCATGACATAATTCCTTGGTATCCAAAGTTTAGCAAAATCGCATCTTCTTTTCTTTCAAATGCAGCCAATTCTTTTTCAAGTTGTTCATGCAAAGTAGAATTTCCAGACATCATTCTTGCTCCCATTGGGTAAGCCATTCCAAATGCCTGCGCACCTTCTGTATCAGCTTTTCTAACTTCAGGGTGGTTAGCCAAACCTAAATAATTGTTAAGGCTCCAGTTTAATCTTTCTTTACCTTGAAATTTCATTCTTGGCCCAATTTCACCTTCTAATTTAGGAAAAGTAAAATAGCCATGCACTTCTTTTGCATAAGAACCAAGCGGTCCACGATTGAGTTTTAGTTTTTCGAACAAATCCATCTTACGGGTTTTGAATTTTTTTGCAAAGGTAAGAAAATATAAGGTCTATCATAAATTTCAAGATGGATTCGTTATTCACATAAAATATTATTTTTGCAGAATGTTTGATATCAAAAAATGGAGTTTGATTTTGTTAATTACGATAAGCATTTCAGCTTGCAGTAATTACTCTAAAATCGTTAAAGGAACAGATTACACAAAAAAATATGAATTAGCACTTCAGCTTTACAATAAGAAAGATTATAACAGAGCCTACCCATTATTAGAAGAATTGGTAAGTGTTTACCGCGGAACTGTCAATGCAGAAGATATTTATTATTACTATTCTTATTGCAATTATTACATGGATGATTTAATAAGCGCTGGTTATCATTTCTCGCAGTTTGTTAAAACATATCCTGGAAGCACAAGAGCAGAGGAAGTTGCATTTATGAATGCATATTGTTATTACTTAGGTTCCCCTAACTACACCCTCGACCAAACAAATAGTATAAGAGCAATCGAAGAAATGCAGCTGTTTATTAACCAATATCCCAATAGCAGCAGAATTGCTGAATGCAATGATTTGATTGATCAATTGCGCCTTAAACTCGAAAATAAGAGTGTAGATGCAGGAAAGTTATTTTATAAAACAATGGATTATAAAGCAGCAATCGTTACTTTCAAAAATACCATAAAAGATTTTCCTAATACCGTTCATAAAGAAGAATTGATGTTTCTTACGGTGAAAGCTTCATATTTATTGGCTGAAAATAGCATCGATTCCAAAAAATTTGAAAGATATAAGAATACAGTTGATGCTTATTACAGTTTTATTGATAAATTTGCAACCGGAAAATATGCCCGTGAAGCCGAATCTATTTTTATTAAGGCAAATGAGCAGTTTAACATATTGAAACCAAAATCTTAAGTCCTTTGGACAAAGTAAAAAAATTATGGCAGTAGAAAATACAACAGTAACACGCGACATTCGTCTTCTTGAAGGTGATACGGACAATGTATATGAGGCGATTTCTATCATCTCTAAGCGTGCAAATCAAATTGCATTAAATGTTAAAGAAGAACTTAACGGAAAGCTTTCTGAATTTGCTTCAACAGGTGATAATTTAGAAGAAATTTTTGAGAATCGCGAACAAATTGAAATCTCAAGACATTACGAACGTCAACCAAAAGCTACACTTATTGCAATTCACGAATTTCAAGAAGGAAAAGTGTACCACAGGAATCCTTCGAAAGATCAAACAACAGAGAAATAATAATTACGGAAATGTTATTCCGTAAAAAAATTATTCTTGGAGTTACTGCCAGCATTGCCGCTTATAAAAGTGCTTTGCTGGCTCGTCTTTTAGTAAAAGCCGGTGCTGAAGTAAAAGTTATCATGACACATTCAGCGCAAGAATTTATTACACCTTTAACCTTAAGTACTTTATCCCGAAATCCTGTTTACAGTAATTTTACTACAGGAAGTCAAGGCGAATGGATTAATCATGTTGAACTAGGTTTATGGGCTGATGCCCTTGTTATTGCTCCTACTAGTGCTAATACCTTAGCAAATAGCGCAAATGGTATTTGTAACAACTTATTGCAAGCAGTCTATCTTTCAGCAAGATGTCCGGTGTTTTTCGCACCTGCTATGGATGTTGATATGTGGCATCATCCTTCAACTCAAAACAATATTAAACGCCTAGAACAATATGGTAATCATATTCTTCATCCACAATCAGGAGAACTTGCAAGTGGCCTGGTAGGCGAGGGGCGAATGCTTGAACCTGAAGATATCGTTAAAAAACTAGAGCATTTCTTTGCCATCGAAAAGCAATTGAAACACCTTAACATACTAATTACTGCAGGCCCAACCCAAGAAAAGATAGATGATGTAAGGTATATTTCTAATCATTCTTCTGGAAAAATGGGCTATGCTATTGCTGATGAATTGGCTAATAGAGGCGCAAAAGTTACCATAGTTTCAGGACCAGTTAACATAAAACCTTCAAACACTTCTATTCATGTTGTAAATGTAATTTCAGCCGCTCAAATGAGGGAAGAAGTGAAAGCTAGATTTTCAGACTGTAACATAGCTTTGCTCGTAGCTGCTGTTGCAGATTATAAACCTCTACAATCAGTTGCAGGCAAGATTAAAAAATCTGATGCAAATCTTCAACTTGATCTTGTCCAAACTGACGATATTCTTGCTGAAATAGCATCAACCAAAAAAGATAATCAAATTGTTGGTGGATTTGCTTTAGAAATGGAAAATGCAAAAGAAAATGCACAAACAAAACTTACCAATAAAAAGCTTGATTTCATTGTTCTTAACGAATTGTCAAATGAGAATGATGTATTTGGAAATGAATTCAATAAAATTTCTATATTGAATAAGAAATTGCATTGGGAATCGTTTGAAAAGAAATCCAAGTTCGATGTAGCTTCTGATATTGCTGATTTTATAAACAATATTGTTAAAAATGTATAGAATTATTATTCTCTTAGGTATTATTACGTTTAATCAATTGAACGCGCAAGAGTTTAATTGTCGTGTTTCTGTCCTTTCTCAAGCAGTTCAGTTGAGTGATAAAAAAATATTTACCACCCTTGAAACAGCTGTTAGAGAGTTCATGAATAGCACTCGTTGGACGAATGATCAGTTTAAGAGAGATGAAAGAATCGAGTGTACTTTTACTTTCAATATTCAAAAGTATACCCAACCCGACGAAATGGAAGGTACGCTTCAAATTCAAATAAGAAGACCCGTATTTGGTACAAATTACAATTCTGTCCTTATGAATTATATGGATGAAAATGTGAAGTTTAAGTACCTGGAATTCCAACCAATTGAATGGGCTGATGCTGCTTATGTTTCAGGTTTGGGTAGTTTGTTGAGTTATTATGCATATGTAATACTTGCTTTTGATTATGATAGTTACAGCTTAGAAGGAGGTTCTAATTTTTGGCAAAAATCACAACAAGCAGTAATAAATGCGAATCAAGATGCTGCAAAAGGCTGGAAATCTAATGACATTCCTCCAAGAAATAGGTTTTGGCTAACAGAAAATTACCTAAATCCGATATTCAAACCATTGCGTGAAGCAAACTATAAATACCATAGAATGGGAATGGATGTAATGAGCACTAAGCCAGATCAAGGAAGAGCTGCAATTATTGAAGCCCTTCAAAAAATACAACAAGTAAATAAACAGAGGCCCTCCTCTTTTAATGTTCAGGTTTGGTTTAACGCAAAAACAGATGAGCTGATAAACATTTTTAAGCAGGCTTCTCCAGCTGAAAAAACGCAGGTAATCCAAATTTTGGGAGAGTTAGATCCTACAAACTCTTCAAAATACCAGAAAATAAATCAATAAGATTTAATCATCATTCTATATATTTTAAGCAGGGTGATGTAGTTTTTAAAAATATTTTTACATTTGTTTCTTAGTAAGATTAGAAGGTATACTTTATTAATTAGATAGTATTTATTAGATTTTTGTTTCATTTCATTTGAAACTATTAATCATCTTCTTAAATCTTTTAATCTGCTAAAATTCGTTTGTTAAATAAAATAAATGCATTTTAATTAAATTTATTATGAGAGATAAAAAGGATGGTATAGTAAAAATAGGCGTGTTTTATGATGGGAATTATTTCTTACACGTTAGTAATTATTACAATTATTTTCATGCAAAAAGAAGAAGAATCAGCATAGCTGGACTGCATAGTTTTATTCGTCAACAAGTTTCGGAAGAATTAGATACTGAATATAAATTATGTCATGTTGTAGACGCTCATTATTTTAGAGGAAGAATGAGTGCTTATGAGGCAAGCCAGAGAGGAAATCAATTATATAATGACAGGCTTTTTGATGATGTGTTAATGTCTGAAGGTGTGGTTACTCATTATTTACCATTGCGCACCAGAGCCGGTAGGAAAGAAGAAAAAGGAATCGATGTTTGGTTGGCATTAGAAGCCTTCGAATTGGCATGGATGAAAAAGTACGATGTGATGGTTTTAATCACTTCTGATGGAGATTTCGTTCCTCTAATCAGAAAAGTAAATACTTTAGGAACAAGAGTAATGGTGCTAAGTTGGGATTTCGAATATACTGATGATACTGGCAGAGAAATTATCACACGAACTTCTCAGGACATGCTCGAAGAAGTTACTTATCCCGTTGCAATGCATACAGTAATAGATGATCTTGAAAGAGAAAAAGAACCATTGGTTGCAGGTTTATTTGTAGCGCAAGAAAGTGCTCCTAAAACTTATAAAAATATCATAGATAAAGGTGATATGAAAATTTCTAAAACCTTAAATATGAAAAGTGGATATGGTTTCGTAGCTTTTCCTCCAAACAATTTGTTTTTCCATTATTTAGATGTGGTTGAAGGCGACTTTAATGAGATTAAAGATGGTGATGCCGTAGAGTTTTCAATTGAAGTAAATGATAAAGGAAACGAAGTTGCTAAAAACGTAAGAAAAGTAAGCGCTGATTTGCTAGAAGGAATAGACTTTGACCTAGATATGGATACTGAATTTTTAGAAGGAAATTTCGATATACAATAATTTTAGCAAGTCTTTACTTTATTAAAAATGAATAACCACCTTTCGCATTTATACTTTTAACTTTCGCCTTTATACTTTCACCTTTATACTTTCACCTTTATACTTTCACCTTTCACCTTTATACTTTTAACTTTCCACTATTGTGCATCTTTTTTTAGCTAAAGGAATTACAGGAATTCAGTTTCCATTAAACGAAGATGAAAGTCTTCATTTAGCAAGGGTATTAAGGTTGAAGTTAGGTGAAACCGTTCAACTATTAGATGGCGAAGGTGGAATTTATGAGGGAGAAATTCAATTAGTACATCAAAAAAATAGTGTTGTTGGAAACATTCGAAAAATAGAATCTGGAGTTAAAAGAAATTACAAGCTTCATATAGCAATTGCTCCTACAAAAATGATGGAAAGGCTTGAATGGTTTCTCGAAAAAGCAACAGAAGTTGGAATAGATCAAATTACTCCTATTATTACGCAGCGTTCAGAAAGAACAATTGTAAAACAATATAGGTTAGAGAAAATTGTTCAAGCAGCCATGAAACAATCTCGCCAAACTTATTTACCAGTAGTGAATGAAAGCGTAACTTTTG
Organism: Bacteroidota bacterium; assembly: GCA_027490225.1. Lineage (GTDB taxonomy): Bacteria > Bacteroidota > Bacteroidia > M30B66 > M30B66 > JAIXYK01. Next base: position 10,079 of record JAIXYK010000057.1, read on the forward strand.
ACCAGTTTCTTCAAATGCAGCATTCAGGAAAACTTTGCATTGCGCATTGCATCGATAGTCAAAAAACACCATTCAAAGCGATAGCCGCAGCTCATAGTGATATTTGCATTTTAATAGGTCCTGAAGGAGATTTCAGTCAACAAGAAGTGGACAAAGCAATCGCAAAAAATGCCATAACCGTTACGTTAGGAAATAGTAGGTTAAGAACTGAAACTGCTGGTGTTGTGGCCTGTATTCAAATGAATTTACTGCATGAATAAGCGTTCATGGAAACAGGTTTAATTGCAATTGCAGCTTTTATTGCATCATTACTAACTTTTTTTAGTGGATTTGGTCTCGGAACTTTAATGCTTCCTGTGTTTTGTGTTATTTATCCGATTGAAATTGCTATTCTTCTAACGGCATTGGTGCATTTTTTTAATAATAGTTTTAAATTCATTTTAGTTTATAAAAACATTCAAAAAGTATTTGCATTAAGATTTGCATTTTTTGCAATTCCAGCTGCTGTATTGGGAACTTATATCTTTAATGAATGCTTAGAAGATAAAATTTTAACAGGGTATTATTTATACAACTTCTTTTTTGAAATCACTTTAGTTAAGGTGTTTATTGGCTGTTTAATGCTCTTATTTGTACTAATTGAGACCAATAAAAAAATAAATGCTTATCAAATTAATTCCAAATATTTGCCATTGGGAGCTGCTTTATCTGGATTTTTTGGTGGATTGTCAGGTCACCAAGGTGCGCTTAGAAGTATGTTTTTAATCAAATCGATTCCATCTAAAGAAAAATTTATCGCAACAGGTATTGGCATAGCTTGTTTAGTAGATTTAACAAGAATTCCAATGTATTATTGGTATTTGAAAACAGAAGATTTTCATGCAAACATTCTTCAACTTTCAATTGTTACTTTAGCTGCATTTGCAGGAGCTTTTCTGGGAAATAAGTTTTTGAAGAAAGTAGAAATTTCATTTGTTCACAAAGCGGTAACTTTCTTTTTAATAACGATAGCGATTTTGCTTATGGCAGGATTAATTTAAAAATGGGAAATTCAACAGCAGCATTTAAAATTAAGTCATTTAGAAGATTTTTAAGTGCTCGTTTTTTTCTGACAATGGCCATTCAATTGCAGTCTGTAGCCTTGGGCTGGCAAGTTTATGATTTAACTAAAGATCCTTTATCTCTTGGGCTCATAGGTTTGTTTGAAGCCATTCCTTATATGTCAATATTGTTGTTTTCTGGTCATTGGGCTGATGTATACAAAAGAAAAACGATGGCAATCAGAGCTATCAGTCTTTTTGCTGTTTGTGCATTATTTCTAACTACAATTGCCTTTAATGTCTTTGGTTTTGATAAATCTTTGACCTTAACTTCTTTATATACAGCTGCTGGACTCATTGGACTTTCACGTGGTTTAGCCGGTCCATCTATTCAATCTATGCTTCCGCAGATAATGCCAAGAGAATTGCTTGCCAATGCAATTACTTGGAATACTTCCTCTTGGCAAGTCGCCTCGGTTTCTGGGCCAGCAATTGGTGGATTGGTTTATGGATTTTATGGCAAAGAAGTAACATATGTTTTATGTGCTCTTTTGGTACTTATTTCATTAGTTATTTTTTCGACTTTACCTTCTTTTGCTCCTTCACAACAAATTAAAGAACCAATATTCAAAAGTCTGCGCAAGGGATTTAGTTTTGTTTGGACCAATAAACTTGTTTTAAGTGCTATTTCACTTGATTTGTTTGCCGTTTTATTTGGTGGTGCAGTTGCTTTATTACCAATGTTTGCTGATAAAATTTTAAACACTGGTCCTGAAGGTTTGGGTATTTTAAGGTCAGCTCCGGCAATTGGAGCAATAATTATGGGGCTTGTAATTGTAAAGTTTCCTTTGATGCGGTATTCTGGCTTTGTATTGTTAACCGCTGTGGGCTTGTTTGGTTGTTGTATAATTGGATTCGCTTTATCTCAAATTTTCTGGATTTCATTTACTTTATTGTTGATGAGTGGAGCTTTCGATGCGGTTTCTGTGATTATTCGCTCAAATATTTTGCAGTTTTTAACACCTGATGAGATGCGAGGCAGAGTTACAGCTGTTAACAGCATTTTTATTGGCTCCTCTAATGAAATTGGAGCTTTCGAGTCGGGCTTGGCAGCTAAAATTATGGGCTTGATTCCTTCTGTAATCTTCGGTGGCTCTATGACAATTGGCATTACCATATTTGCAGGAATATTTGCTCCCAAATTGAGAAATTTACATTTAAGAGACCATCTTAATTGATTAGGTTTGCACCAAATTTATGGCACGTAGAAATTCATCAGAAGACCTCCCAAAGGCAAAACTCAATAAAACTTCTTTACAAAAGGCAAGCAGGCTGTTTTCTTACCTAAAACCTGATAAAGGAAAATACATTGCTGGCCTTATCTTCCTGGCATTAACATCTGCAACAGCTCTTGCTTTTCCGATGTTAATTGGAGAATTAGTAAATGCGGCAAAGTCAGAAGGTGGAACAAAAGACATCAATTTAAAAGCTGGTTTATTAATGGGAATTCTGTTTTTGCAAGCATTTTTCTCTTTTTTTAGGATTTACCTATTTTCCCAAACTACCGAAAATACTTTGGTAAGATTGAGAAAACACCTTTATGAGCAGTTAATTCAATTGCCCATGTCGTTTTTTACCAAAACTAGAGTAGGCGAAATTAATAGTCGTATTTCTGCTGACATAACTCAAATACAAGACACATTTACAACAACACTTGCTGAATTTTTAAGGCAAATAATCTTAATAGTCGGAGGAATAATATTTATCTCAATCATATCTTTTAAGCTCACTTTGTTTATGCTGGCTTTGATTCCAGCAATTGTTGTGGTAGCTATTATTTTTGGGAGGTATATCAGAAAAATAAGTCGGAAAGTAAGCGACGCTGTTGCTGACTCAAATACTGTTGTTCAAGAAACAATGCAAGGAATTGTAAATGTTAAAGCATTTGCAAATGAATCTGTAGAAGTAAATCGATACCAAAAATCTATTAAAGAAATAGCTGCGTTATCAATGAAGTCAGCATTTTCAAGAGGCCTTTTTGCATCTTTTATAATTCTTGCTCTATTTGGTGCAATTGTGGGCATAGTTTGGTATGCAACGCAATTGATGCTTGAAAATAAAATCACTTTTGGAGAAGTTATTTCATTTGTAATTTATACTTCATTTATTGGTGCTTCAATTGGTGGCATTGCAGAATTATACGCCCAAATACAAAAAGCAATTGGCGCAACCGAAAGAATATTTGAAATCCTTGACCAAACGCCAGAAAAGATTGATTTGAAATTCGACAAACAAGCAGCTATTCGTTTCCATGGAAATGTAATATTCGAAAACGTAGAATTTTCTTATCCTGCAAGAAAAGAAGTAATGGTTTTAAAAGGATTAAATTTTGAAGCTAAATCTGGCGAAAGCATCGCCATTGTTGGTTCTAGCGGGGCAGGTAAATCTACTATAACTCAGTTATTATTGAGATTTTACGAACCCGATGCAGGTAAAATATTGATTGACAATAAAGACGCCTTATCTTATAGTTTAACACAATTACGCGATCAAATGGCAATTGTTCCGCAGGATGTTATGTTGTTTGGAGGAACGATAAGAGAAAATATCCTTTATGGCAATCCAAATGCAAGCATGGAAGAAGTAATAGAAGCTGCAAAAAACGCAAATGCAGATTCATTTATTTCCTCATTTCCAGATAAATACGAAACAGTTGTAGGTGAACGCGGAATTACACTCAGCGGAGGACAAAGACAAAGAATTGCAATTGCGAGAGCAGTTTTAAAAAATCCTTCCATATTGATTTTAGATGAAGCAACTTCTTCTTTAGATTCCGAATCGGAAAGGCTTGTGCAAGAAGCAATTGAAAAACTTATGATTGGAAGAACATCATTCATAGTAGCCCATAGATTATCTACTATCAGAAATTCCAGTAAAATCATCGTTTTAGATAATGGAGTTATTTCAGAATCAGGAACTCATGAAGAACTCATAGTAAAAGAAAATGGTATTTATGCCAATCTTTCAAGATTACAATTCGCTCCTTCCGAGATTTATTAATTTGGTTTAAAAATTGCTAAGAGCGGCATTTTTTTGAATTTCACTTTAATTTATAACTTAAGTTTGCAACAGTATTTAAACATTTTATTTTGATACCCAATAGTAGTATAGCTCTCATTTTAAGTAAGTTATCAGAATTATTTAAAATTGATTCTAATGATTTAAAAGTTAGGCGCTCGGTTGAGCAGATGGATATAAAGGAAAATGCATTTGAAGAATACCTTCAATCATTATCAGAAGCTTCTACAGCCGTTAATTTATCTTTTATTAAACAAGAGTTCACAAGCAGTGAATTTAGAACTGTATTAAAGAATCTTACTTTTCCTACAATATTGTTTGCAAAAAAAGAAACTGAAATAGTTCCAGTAATTTTTTATGAGGTAAAATCAAGTTTAAAAGCTTGGTATATAAAAGCAAATGATGTTATTGAAATTGAAAATTCAGAAATAGAAAGTTGGCTTCCATTATTATTGAGTTTTGAAGAATGCTGTGTGCTTCAAGGAGGGAAAAATATTACAATAAAAGAAGCAGAGAATAGGTATTTATTTTCATTATGCCCTGTAATTTTGAACTCAATGTTTGGTGCTGAAATAGATGACCAAATGAGAGGAGAGGTTGAGCATTATACACCTTTAAAAAGATTCTGGAGATTTGTAAAAACTGAAAAATCGAATATTTTCTATATTTATGTTTATTCAATTGTTATTGGATTAATTAATTTATCTCTTCCACTCGGAATTCAAGCTATTATTGGTAGGATTTCGGGAGGTCTTTTGTTTGATGGTGTAGTAGTTTTAATAACATTTGTAATTATCGGAATTATTATTGCAGGAGGTTTACAAATAATGCAGATTTACTTGGTTGAGATTTTACAAAGAAGAATATTCACAAGAGCTGCTTTTGAGTTTGCATTTAGAATTCCACGCATAAAAACCGAAGCATTATTAAAATCGCATCCACCTGAATTAATGAATCGTTTTTTTGAAGTGATAACCTTACAAAAAGGATTTTCAAAAATACTTTTAGACCTTACAACAGCAGCCCTGCAAATTATTTTTGGATTATTGTTGCTTTCATTTTATAACGTTTCTTTCGTTTTCTTCGGACTATTTCTTTTTGTAGTTTTAATAATAGTGTTTCGAGCGACTGGTCCAAAGGGATTACAAACCAGCATTAAAGAATCAAAGTACAAATACAATATGGTTGCTTGGTTTGAGGAATTAGCAAGAAATATATATACATTTAAATCTGCAGGTTATACCAACATGCCATTAGACAGAACAGATGATCTTGTAGACAACTATTTATCAGCCAGAAAAAAACACTTCTCTATTTTACTGACTCAATTCATAAACATTACAATTTTTAAGTTATTGGTAACAGGAGGAACCTTAATAATTGGTTGTATATTGGTAGTAAATCGAGAGATTACACTCGGTCAGTTCGTAGCTTCAGAAATTGTAATTATCTTTATTTTAGGTGCTACTGAAAAAATAATCATGAATATGGATACTGTTTATGATGTGCTCACTGCCTTGGATAAAATAGGACATATTACAGATTTACCTTTAGACGCCCCATCTGGCATAAGAATCAACAATTTGCAAGACAATGATGGATTTGAGTTAGAGACAAAAAATCTTTCATACTCTTATCCAGAAAGAAAAGAAAAGATTCTGAATGGTATAAACTTCAAAATAAGAACAGGTGAAAAAGTTTGTATTACAGGATCTAATGGTTCAGGAAAAAACACTTTTACACAAATAATTTCTGGATTATTGAATAATTTTGATGGCACAGCCACTGTGAATGGAATATCGTTAAGAAACATTCACTTAACTGATTTACATGACGCTGTTGCTATAAATACTGCTTCAGACGAGATTTTCGAAGGTACAATTGAAGAAAATATTCGTTTAGGTAAGCCAGGGATTTCCCAAATTCAAGTTGTAAGAGCTATTGAAAAAGCGGGTTTGGTTGATTTTGTAAATAAATTGAAAGATGGAATTTACACAAAACTACTTCCAACTGGAAAAGGTATTCCAGGGTCTGCAGTTAGGAAAATCATACTTGCAAGGTGCTTAATTAAACAGCCTAGGTTGCTCATTTTTAATGATTATTTCGATAAATTAGAAAAAGCAGAAAAGTCCACTATTATTCAATCCTTGTGCAATATTGAATCGCAAACAACTTTAATTGCTGTTTCAACCGATCCATACTTAATGAAGCAATGCGACAGGGTTATCATTTTTGATGCAGGCAAAATAGTTGCCGAAGGATCTTATGAAACACTTTCAAAAGATAGTAAATTTAAAAGTTTAATTAATCCAAACGAATAGGAATGTTGCAAATATCACCACATTCGGTAGAACAAGATTTGAAAAAACATAAGTTGTACGCAATTAAACTTGCAGGTACGCCAAGGTTTGGGAAAGTAGTTACATGGTGGCTCGGAGGTCTCATGTTACTGCTTGTAATTATCTTATTCGTACCCTGGCAACAAAATGTTGATGGAAATGGTCATTTGACAGCTTTGTCACCCCAAGAAAGACCGCAAAACATACAATCTCCAATTGCTGGTAGAATAGATAAATGGGCCGTAGCAGAAGGTCAATTTGTGAAAAAAGGTGATACCATTATGGTTCTTACCGAGATCAAAGAAAAATTTTTAGATCCCGAACTTTTACCAAGACTTCAGCAGCAAGTTGGCGCCAAACAAGGCGTGATAAAATCCACCTTCGACAAAGCTGAGTCTTTAAGTAATCAAATAGGAGCTTTAAATTCAGGCTTAAAATTAAAATTACAACAAGCAACAAACAAGGTGTATCAAGGGAGATTGAAAGTTAAATCAGATTCAATTGATTTGGTTGCAGAAACAATTAATTTTTCAATAGCTGACACACAGCTAACTTTAGGAAGAAATCTTTACAACAAAGGCTTGATTTCTCAGGTAGAGTTTCAAAGACGACAAGAAAAATTTCAGAATTCAACAGCAAAGCTTATTTCACAAGAAAATAAGTTGCTTGAAGCTAAAAACAGCCTTTTAAATGCTCAAATAGAATTGAATTCGATAAGAGCCGATTATATGGAAAAAGTATCAAAAGCTGAATCTGACCGAAATTCTACTTTAGCCTATGTTGCTGAAGCAGAAGGCGATTTGGCCAAGCTTGAAAATGAATATTCGAGCATGTTGGTTCGGAATACTTTTTATACAATTCGAGCACCTCAAGATGGTTACGTTGTAAAAGCAGTTAGAGTTGGTATTGGTGAAAATATAAAAGAAGGAGAATCTGTCGTTACAATTATGCCTGCCAATCCTAAAGTTGCAGCAGAAATTTATGTACGAGCAATGGATATTCCTTTGTTAAAAAAAGGACAGAAAGTAAGAATTCAATTTGATGGTTGGCCTGCTATTGTATTTTCAGGATGGCCAAATGTAAGTGTTGGTACTTTTGGTGGCATCATACAAGTAGTTGATTTTGTTGAAAGTGATAATGGAAAATTCAGAGTATTAATTACTCCTGATCCTTCAGAAGATCCTTGGCCAACACAAGTAAGAATGGGAAGCGGAGCAATTGCTTGGGCTATGCTCGATAATGTTCCAATTTGGTTTGAATTGTGGAGACAATTAAATGGCTTTCCGCCAAATTTAGACAAAGAATCAAAATCATCAAATAAAGAATTCGGAGCCAAGAAATGAGAAATAAAAGTTTTGTTATTTTTTTGTTTTTGTTTTCAAAAGTTGCTTTATCTCAACCACTTGATACAGTTAAAGTTGGTTCTGTTTCTATAAAGGATGTTTTTGAATATGTAAATGCATTTCATCCAATTATTAAACAAGCTAAATTGCTGCCTCAGCAAGCCAGGTTTGAGATACGTGAAGCAAGAGGTTTTTTCGACCCTAAGTTTGCTGGAGATTTTGCCGAGAAAAAGTACGACGATAAATTCTACTACAATAACTTAAATGCAATGCTGAAAGTTCCAGCTTGGATTGGAGATTTTAAAGGAGGATTGGAAAGAAACCGCGGCGTTTTTGTTAATGGAGAAAATTCAACTCCTGATGCAGGATTAATTTATGCAGGCTACTCTTTGCCTCTTGGCGCAGGTTTGTTTATTGATGAACGAAGAAATGCGTTAAGACAAGCGCAACAATTATCTAAAATAGCTGAAGCTGAGCAAGTTAAAATAATCAATAAGACACTGCTCAATGTTTCTAATGATTATTGGGAATGGTATTTTTCTTGGAGACAATTAAATTTTATTAGTAATGCGGATTCTTTAGCAAAACAAAGATTTCGTTTTGTAAAAGACGTCGCAAGTCTTGGTAATTCTTCTATGCTTGATACTTTGGAAGCTTATGGAAACATGCTTCAAAGAAATATTCAATTAGAACAGTCAAAATTAGAATTGAAAAACGCACGTTTACGATTGTCTGTTCATTTATGGGATTCTATTGCAAGACCTTTAGAATTGAGCAATGCTGCTATTCCATTTTTTATTAATCCTTTGGAATATTCTTTCTCTATTGGATTGTTAGATAGTTTGAAAAGTTTTTCATTGGTAAATCATCCAGATTTGTTAAAAATTGAAGGGAAATTAACACAACTCATATTTGAAAAACGTTTTAGAAATGAAATGCTAAAACCTACAGTAAATCTGGATTATAATTTTTTAACTGCAGGAACAATACCAAATGTTGCTCAAAATATATTTCTATCTAATAATTATAAATTTGGGCTTTCGGTAGGTATGCCGCTGTTTCTTCGAAAAGAAAGAGGTAAATTGCAGGTAGTGAAAACAAAAATATCATTGCAAGAACTAGAAATGATAGATACCCGCCGTTCTGTAGGTGTTGAAGTAAATACAAGGTATAATGAATTGAAAAACCTAGAAGTTCAATTGAAAAGGCAAAATGAGGTGGTAATAGCGCTTCAAACTTTGTTATCTGGGGAAATAGTAAAATTTCAAAATGGTGAAAGTTCCCTTTTTGTAGTAAACATGAGAGAAACAAATTTGATAAATGCAGGTGTTAAGCTTGCAGAATTTGAATCTAAATTTGCAAAATCTATTGCTTATTTATTTTGGGCATCAGGAATTAAAAACTGGACTTACTAATCATGGCAGACTGGAGAATTATTCAACCCTCAAACAGTGCAGAATGGGAAGCCTATTTTCAATTAAGGTTTGAGGTTTTAAGAAAGCCTTGGAATGAACCAATTGGCTCAGAAAAAAGTGAGGATGATGCAACATCTTTACATGCTTTAATTTTAGAAAATACAGGTAAAGCTATTGCCGTCGCAAGAATTCATCAATCAATTAAAAACCAACTTCAAGTCAGATTTATGGCTGTTAGACCTGAATTTCAAAAAAAAGGAATAGGGGGGGGCATGCTTAAATTCGTTGAAAAGATTGGTGTAAAACAATATCCCGAAACAATAGAAATCATTTTGCATGCCCGCGAAAATGCAATAGAATTTTATAAATCAAATGGTTATAATATTGTAGAAGAGTCTTATGTTTTGTTTGGTGAAATTCAGCACTATCTTATGAAAAAGAAAGTTTGATGCATTTAAAAATTCGCTACATTTAAACCATTCTAATTTTAACCATCAAAGTCAACTATAAATTAAAATCCAAAAAATGAAATCAATTATTTTATCATTAGCAATGTTTGCATTTACTGCATCAACTTTTGCTCAAACAAATGGTGTGGCAGCTCCTCAAACAAATGCGCCTGCAAAACAAAAAACTCTTTCACCAGAAGACAGAGCAATTAGAGTTTTAAGAATGATGACAAGTCGTGTAGGATTAAAAGATAACCAAAGTGCTGAAGTAAAAGCGATTTTGATTGAAAGAGAAAATGCGAAAGCAGAAGCTAAAAAACTTACTGAAAAAGGAGCTAAAAAAGCTAAAATGCAAGAAGCTCAAGCATCAGCTGAAACTAAACTGCAGAAAGTTTTAACACCAGAACAGTGGACTGCTTGGGTGAAATTTAAAGAAGAACAAAAAGCAAAAAAAGCAGGTAATCAAGATGGTTCAAAATCTAATGAGCCCCAAAAAGAAGAAGATTTTTATTAATCTTTTTTGGTATGAATTTAGTTGAGTAAAGTAAATAAATACCTTATATAATAAATTTATTACCAATTATTTTGTTTTTTTTCAGATTTCTAAAAAGGAGTATACAATTGAATTTCTCTGCTAATAGCGGTAGAAGTATAATGAATTGTATGCTCCTTTTTTTATTTTTTATTATCAGTCATCCTTCAAAATCACAAACACTCACTAAATTCTATTTAGAAAAGGAAACACCTGATGGATTAGTCTTTACATATGAAGGCTTAAAGAATGTAACAGATGAAATAATAATTCCAGCCAATTATGATTTTATATGGAATTTCAGAAATGATTCATTAACACTTGCCAGAAAAAGAATCTGGAATCCTATTGAAAAAACAACGGAATTAAGCTTTCAAATAATTAGTAAAAGTGGATTTCTATACTTTGAATTTCCGTATTATTTAATTCCAGAACCTAATAATGAAGGATTGTTTAGATGTTTTAATACCAAAACAAATAAATGGGGATTTGTAGATGGTTTTGGTAATAATATTATTAAATATAAATACGTAGAGGCGCTTGATTTTCAAGAAGGTCTTGCTGTAGTAAAAGATGAAATAAGTTTGCTTTATGGTTATATTAACAAAAAAGGGAACTTTATCATAAAACCAGCTTATTCAGAAGCTTTTTCCTTCTCAGAAGGAAAAGCAATTGTAAAAAACAGTGCATCTGCAGATACTTATTCTTTTTTGAATAAAAATGGAAGTCAAGTTCCCATAAAAGAATCATACAAAAGAGTATATAATTTAGAAAATGGATTTGCAATTGTTGAAAAATCAAATGCAGATACCATATTGTATGGATTCATAGATAGCACAGGTAAAGAGATTCTATCTCCTAAATTTCAATTTATTGATAATTTCGAAAATGGAACTGCCGTTTTTTTGCAAAACAATGAAGCTGGAATGTTAAATTCTAAAGGAGAAATTATAATTCCAGCGCGATATGACGAATTATATAGATTTGATCAACAACATTATTTGTTTCAAAAGAATGGTCTTAAAGGCTTAATTAATTTAGATGGCAAAACTATTGTTCCTGCTAAATATTCATTAATTGATTATTTTAACGAAGGTTTAAGCGCAGTTCTTAAGTTTGATAAATGGGGCTTTGTTGACGCAGCCGGTAATGAAGTTATTTCTTGCAAATACGCCGAAGTTAAAAACAGTTTTGTTAATGGAGTAGTTGAAGTAAGAACCCAAGACAAGTGGTTAATTGAAAGCGCAAAAGACACAATTGTATTACCTCCATATGATGAGGTACTACCTTTTTATGGAAAAGCAGCTGCCTTTAGAATTGGTAATTTATGGGGTTTTTTAAATGACCATGGAGAAGAAAGTATTGAACCTAAATTTGTAGAATTAGTTTTCAATAAAGGAGGAGACATTTTTGGAAGAATACCTTTAGATGATGGACTTTCACATTGGGTGCTAATTGGTAATAATGGAGAGTTCTTAACAACTAATGTTTACAATGAGATTGTGCGATTTACCGAAGGATTTGCTGCTGTTAAAAATGAAAAAGGCTGGGGATTTATTGATGTAAATGGGTTGGAGATTGTTTCACCGAAATATGATGCAGTAAGAAATTTTTCAAATGGAAGAGCAGCTGTTATGAAAAACGATTTATGGGGATTCATAAATACATCCGGTCATGAAGTTATCCCAATTTACAATGGAAATCCTTCTTTTGAAGACGAAGAAGTTGCCCCAAACGACACGCTATTTCATATTAGAGAATCTTATCCTTTATATGGAATGATTGTTCTTGGCGACTTCTTTGAAAATTGTGCTTGTATTCAAGATGAATTTGCTTCAGATACCCAAAATGGGAATTTATGCATCAATAAGATTGGCAAACTACAATACAATAATGATTGCAAGCCATTTACCAAAATTGCCGACTATTTTGACCCAAAATTAGAGATAAATACGAATTTGCGAATTGTTAGAATTCCTGGCAAATGGATGAAAATCGACAAATCGGGAAAATCTGTTGAATAAAACATTCGAATTCTTAGTTTTGTGAATGGATAATCAGGAGCCCAAAAAACAACGCAGAATTCGCTATGCTGGTTCTCACCCAAAATCATTTAAAGAGAAATACAAGGAACTGCAACCCGAAACATACATTGCGGATGTTGCTAAAATAATTGAACAAGGCAAAACGCCAGCTGGAATGCATCGTTCAATTTGTGTAAATGAAATTTTGTCTTTTTTGCAAATTAAACCAGGTCAAATAGGACTAGATGCTACCTTAGGCTACGGAGGTCATAGTGTTGAAATGATAAAGTGTTTACTTCCAAATGGACGTTTATATGCAACAGATGTTGATCCAATAGAGTTACCCAAAACAAAAGAGCGTTTAGAGGCTTTGGGTTTTGGTCCTGAGGTTATTGAAATTAGGAAAATGAATTTTTCTGGCATTGATCAAATAGTTGCTGAAGCAGGACTGCTTGATTTTGTTTTAGCAGATTTAGGTGTTTCATCTATGCAAATTGATAATCCTGAAAGAGGATTTTCCTTTAAGATTGATGGTCCTCTTGATTTAAGGTTAAATCCCAAAAGTGGAAAAACCGCTGCAATGCTTTTAAAAAACTTATCAAAGGAAAAATTAGTTGAGATTCTTATAAATAATTCAGATGAGCCTCATGCTGAAATTATTGCAAAAAATATTATCAATAAAATTAAAAAGGGCGAAGTAATAGAAACAACCACATGTTTGCAAAATATCATTAAAGATGCACTTGCGTTCATTCCTCCAAACGAACGAAAAGAAGAAATTAAAAAGGCTTGTCAACGTTGTTTTCAGGCCCTTAGAATAGAAGTTAATGACGAGTTTGGAGTCTTAGATAAGTTCTTGGAAAAGCTACCTGGTTCTTTAAAATCTGGAGGCAGAGTTGCAATTCTATCGTTTCATTCGGGTGAAGATAGAAGAGTAAAAAAGTCATTTCAGCATTTCAATCGCGAAGGCGTTTATGCTAAAGTTGCTTCTGACCCAATTCGCGCAACATCTCAAGAAATTAATAGTAATCCAAGAGCTCGTTCAGCAAAATTGCGCTGGGCAATAAAAGCTTAAAACTGATTTATTTTAAATAAAAAAGGCTGCCTTAGATTAACAGGACAGCCGTTTTTTATGTACTTATTTGAAGTTTAATTTTTAATCCATTTTTGAGTAGCAACAACCTTATCGCTTTCTACTTCAATTAAATACATTCCTTTTGAAAGAGATTCTGTATTTAAAATCTCATTAAAATTTCCCTGCACTTGCAATTGTTTTTGTAATTGAAGTTTTCCAAGTAAATCATAAATCTTAAAGTTAACTTTTTTATTTGAATGCGTTACACCGCTGAATATCAAAAAGTCATTTCCTGGATTTGGTCCAACATTAACACTGTTAAAGCCAGGTAAATCATTAATTGAAGTTTTAATTACATTCACTGTAATTGTAGTAGTGCTGGTTCCACAGTTATTGGTTACTGTTAAGGTAACTGGCCAATTATTATCAAATGCAAATGTAAACAATGGGCTTTGTTCAATGCTGGTGTTATTTCCTCCAAAATTCCATAAATATGCATCTGCACTTGAGCTTGTATTTGTAAATTGTACTTGATATTCAGTAGTAAAAGTTTGTTCAAAAGTGAAATTTGCAACAGGCAAACTATTTAACTCAATATCAACAATTCCAGATACCAAAGTACAGCCATTTGCATCTTGCGCGCTTACCGAATAGCCGCCAGTTTCTGATACGTTTAAAGTATTTCCAGTTGCTCCGTTAGACCATATATAATTTGTTAAACCTGATTGAGCTGTTAGCACAACACTTTGTCCTTCACATGAAGCAATTGGTCCGGGAGGTGTTATTGTTATATTTCCTCCTCCAGTAGAATAATTTAAGGTAACTGCAGGTGCTGTTGAAAGACATCCATTTGCATCAGTTGCAGAAACCTGAAAGTCACCTGCTAAATCTGCGGTAATTGTTTGACCATTTAAAACACCACCTGGACTTGTCCAACTGTAATTGGTAAAACCAGCACTTGCCGTTATTGGCAAAGATTGACCAGCGCAAAGATTCTGAATTCCACTAGGGTTGGTAGTTAATGTTTGTGGATTGTCTACTGTTACAGTTACAGACCCTGAGCCTGTGCATACAGCTCCACCTTGAGTTACAACTAAATTATAAGTTGTTGTTGTAGTTGGATTAGCACTTGGATTTGCCACAGTTGCACTACTTAATCCAGTTGAAGGTGTCCATGCGTAAGTATATGTTCCATTTCCAGAACCACCCGTAGCAGTTGGAGAGCCACCAATATTAACTGAAGCTCCACTACAAATAGCCGAGGCAGTTCCTGCATTCACTGTTGGTGGCGTGCAAGTTTGGGAAGGAGTAGTAAGGGCGATATCATCAATTGAGAAGGCTGGGTCTGAGGCTCCTGGGGAATTTACTCCATTAATCCATCTGAATCTAATTCTGAAATTCGTAATGTTTTCATATTGAACAGGAACTGGAATTGTAATGGTTGAACAGGAAGATACACTTTGATAACGAGTTGGAAGTTCATCCCAAGTAGTACCGCCGTTTCCAGAAAAGCTAAGTGTTCCAAAATCTAAATCTGGAACTCCAAGACATAAAAAACTAAAACTCAAACTTATGTTTGTTCTTCCGATTGTGCTGATGTTAGGAGAGAAGGTACTGCGATTAGAAGCATTACTGGCATTATATACTGGATCAGAAGGGCCTCCAAAAAAGCTACAGATTAACCCGTCACAACTCACTTGAATTCCAGTTCCAGTTCCACAAGAAGAAGGTTGATTGAGAAACCATTGATTGGTGCCTGATCCGCCCTGATTCAATGTCCATCCAACGCCTGCGTTATTGTTGTTGGTACCTCCGGAGGGTGAATCAAAATTATCGCTCCAAAAAGTTGTTTGTGATATTCCTGATGAAATAGCTATGAAAACTGAAATTATAACAGCTATGTGTGATTTTGCGTGAGGGTTTTTTATCATAATTTAGTTTAGGTAGTAAAACTCAAAGGTAGTTTTCAATAAATTTATAAAAAAGTATTGGTTGGAATAAGATAATAAGATGAAAGCATCAGGAATTATTTATTGATATCAAATTCAGCATTTAATCGAAACTTTTATTGTTTCATTCAACTTTCGCTGTTAAATCATAATTTCACTTCCAATGGTTCTTTTACTTTATTTAGTTCCATAGTATATTACCTTAATTGAAGTTGTGTTTTTTATAATAGAAAAAACAAGTTCATATGAGTTGAAACCCATAATTTATTTAGGACTTTATCTTTAAAATGGTAATTAGAGCGAGATTAAAAAAAAACTAAAGATTCTTAATAAGTTTAAAATCTATTTTATCTAAACTAAAATCTAATCTTTATTTTAAAACAGAATTCCACTAAATATGAGTGATTTTTCAACGATTTATTTAAGTAATAGTAATATAATGTTAATTATAAATTAACATGTGTTTTCTTATAATAGGCATTTTTACGAATTGTTAATAAATATAGGCCTTTCATTTTTATTGTTCAACAGAAAAATATGAAATGTAATTAACCTAATATTAATAACTACTTCACATTGATGTGTTTTTTTAAAATGACTTTTGTACTCTCAAAAACAGCACATAATTAACGTTAACATTTTATAGTCACTCAAACCACATCACATGAAAAAACACCTACTATTAGCATTTGCTGCATTTGCAACCTTTGAAGCATTTAGCCAGAATGGCTTAGAAAATATAATTGTTGAGAAATACTATATTTCTAATGATAACGACGCAACTGTAAATGGTACCGGCGGAGTTTTGCCAGTTGGTTCTGTAACATATAGAATATATGTAGACATGCAACCAAATTACATACTTCAAGCAATTTATGGTGTACCAGGCCATGAAATGAGAATAGCAACAACATCATTGTTTTTTAATAATGAAGATAGAGGAGCAACAACTCCAACATATACAAAGAATCAAGCAAAGAATAATACTGTTATGCTAGATTCTTGGTTGTCAGTTGGGGCAGCATGTGCAGGTAACTTTGGAGTTTTAAAAACAGAGGATGACGGAGCAGCCACAAACGTAAATTCTGATGGAGTTTTGCAAAACACTGATCCAAATGCTGGAATTCCATTAACACAACAAGATGGTTTATTATTAGGTACACCTCAGCCTGTAACTACAGTAGGATTAGATAATATTGTTACTGTATTTGATAATCAAAATGATGGTACAAACGGACCTGTGTTTTCTACTTCAGATGGCGCATGGTCAGCACTTAATGGTGCAACAGGTCCAACACCATCTAATACTGTGCTAATTGCACAAATTACAACAAATGGAATTTTATCTTTTGAGCTGAACATTCAGATTAGAAGTGAAGGAGGCCAGGTAGAGAATTATGTTGCAAGAAACCCTGTAAATCAGGAGATTTTATTCCCAGGGTTAAATTTTGCCTCTGATTCACCAACAAAGAACTTATTTATAGAGGCAGAACAAGCATTGTTCAGTTTGTTTCCAAATCCTGCTAATGAAACTTTATTTGTAAAGTTGAATTCAACTAAAAATGAAATTGGCCGTTATTCAATTTATGATATAACAGGTAAATTGGTAACGTTAAAAACTTTAGGTGTTGTAAACGAAGGACAAATTGAAACAATTGACATCTCTCAACTTTCAAAAGGTCAGTACTTTATGGATGTCGTTTTAAACGGAAAAAGATATACCGAAAAGTTTATAAAGAATTAAATCTTAAAAAATTCATATTAAAGACAGGTGTTAAAAACCTGTCTTTTTAATTTATACCTACTTATGAATAGAATTTTACTTTGTATATTAATTATTTGCTTGTATGCTCTAAACAGTTTTTCACAAGGCACTGTAAGAGGTAAAATTACAGATGAAAACGGAGAAACTATTATTGGGGCAACAATTGTCTTGAAAGCAAACAAAAGTATTGGAACTATTACTGATTTTGATGGCAATTACTCATTAGCCATAAAGGATTCTACACTTCAAACTATTATAATTTCCTTTGTTAGTTATAAACCAATTGAGGAAAATGTTAAATTAAAGAAAGGTGAAGTTTTAATCAGAAATTTTTCTCTAAAACCAAATCAAAACGAAATTAAAGAAGTTGAAATAACTGCAACTGCCATTAAGAATAAGGAATATTTCATGGAGAATATCAAAAAGAAGTCAGCAGCTTCAATTGATTATATTTCTTCAGAGACAATGAAAAAAACAGGTGATAATAATGTTACAGCTGCAGTTGCCAGGGTAAGTGGTGTTTCTACAAATGGAAGCTTTATTACAGTAAGGGGAATAGGTGATAGGTATTTAAAAACCAATATCAATGGAATGAGGATTCCAACATTAGACCCATTCACAAACAATATTAAGCTCGATTTATTTCCAGCAAGTTTGGTAGACAATATTATTATCACAAAAACTGCCTCTCCTGATTTACCAGGCGATTGGGCTGGTGCATATATTTCTATTGAAACCAAAGATTATCCTGATAAGTTAACTGTTAGTGTAGAATCTCAATTTGGGTATAATGCGCAAACAACTGGAAAAGACATGCTTACTTCAGAAAGAAGTCAAACTGATTGGTTGGGTTTTGATAATGGATTAAGAAATGTTGACCATAATAGTTTTGTGCAAGTAAATGTCAATCCTACTCAATATCAAGAATTTGCAGCATTAGGTTTGGGTAATTATTTACAATCTTTAGGTGTAAATGAGAACTCAGCTTGGAATGATACTTACTATAAGCTTTCTTTGGTAGAACTTGGTTTATTAGATAAAGGTAGGTTTTATGATGATGCAGCAGTTGCAGCAGCTAAAGCAACTTTTAATGCTGGTGATTATAAAGGAAATGCATTTGCTACAATAAATGAAGCTGCTTCAGCATCAAGTCAAAAGTTTGCAAATAACTGGGATACAAAAACCAGAAAAGGCCCTATGAATTTTAGCCAGAGCTTTAGTATTGGAAATCAGGTGATGCTTTTCGGAAAGCCCTTGGGTTTTTTAACGGGATTTAGATATGGAAGTTCTTTTCAGAATGACCCCAACTCAACGGTAGAAAGGGCAGGAACCGACAACAATGGAAATGTATTTGTTCCTACATTCATTAATCAGCATGTGAGCAGAGAAATGTACGGTTGGAGTGGATTAGTTAATTTAGCATACAAATTTGCTAAAAATCACAGTGTGTCACTTTTGTTTATGCCCAATTTTAATGGAGCAAATAATGTGAGGAATGATGCTGAGTTTGATAATTCTTTCGCTTATCAATACACTTACTCTAAGACACAGTTTTATGAAGAAAGAAGGCAAATGATTTATCAGCTCAAAACAGAGCATTATATTCCCAAACCAAAAATTAAAGTAGAATCTAATGTTTCATACACCAGAGGAAAAAGTAGCGCACCAGATTTTAAAAATTATAATTATTTCTTATCCAACGATAACCAATATATAATTGATAGAACAGGCTCATTTACAAGCAGATTTTACAGGTATTTAACTGAAAATTTATTCGATTCTAAAGTTTCAGCAGAAATGCCATTAGGAAACAAACCTTTGCTTGTAAGAAAAGTAAAGATTGGAGGAGGATTTCAAAGAAACGACAGAGCTAACGACCAATATAATTATATAGCTAAATGGACTATTCCAGGTGCTTATGTAATTCAAAATGGAGATATATCGCCGTTTTTTGCTTTGAGCGATTTTGCATTAAACAGTAACAATCAAATTATTGCATATTACGAAAGAGATGAAAATCCGGCTAATAGAAATATTGGTTACAGCCAGATTGTAAGTGGTTTTGCAATGACTGACTACAGCATTGATTACAGATGGAGGGTTGCTGGAGGATTAAGAATTGAGTCAGCAAGAATTTTTACAGATGTTTTGGCATATGATTCATTGGGTTATGCAGCCAATGATGGAAGAAGATTTTTTTCTGCTGGAATTCTACCATTACTGCCTAATCCAGGAAACTTAGAAAATTTTAATCTCTTGCCGAGTGCCAATGTTATTTTTAAAATAAAACCTGAAGATGATGCGCCTATGAATTTGCGCTTTAACTTTAGTAAAACAGTTGCAAGACCAAGTATCAGAGAGCTTTCTGAGATAATTGTTCCTGATTTTGAATTACGTGCCAATGTATTTGGAAATTCAGATTTGAAAACAGTTGAAATCATGAACTACGATTTAAGATGGGAAAATTATTTTAAATCAGGTGATAATCTTTCTTTCAGTTTGTTTTACAAAGATTTTAAAAATCATATTGAACTAACAAACTCAACCTTAGGCTTTACATGGCAGAATATTGATAAATCTGTTGCTTATGGATTGGAATTAGAAGGTAAAAAGCGAATTATTAAAAACTTAGAATTCAGAGGAAATATAACTATTACCAATTCTAGTTCTACATTCATACCAACCACTTTAATTTTAGATGGAGGAGTGAAGACTTATGTTCCTTTACCAGAAGTTACTAGGTCTATGTTTGGTCAAGCGCCTTATGTTTTAAACGGTATGTTGAATTATAATTCTGATACCTTAGGTTTAACTGCCACTTTAAGTTACAATAGACAAGGCAGAAGATT
The DNA here is from genome assembly GCA_027490225.1 of Bacteroidota bacterium. GTDB lineage: Bacteria > Bacteroidota > Bacteroidia > M30B66 > M30B66 > JAIXYK01. Next base: position 29,937 of record JAIXYK010000057.1, read on the forward strand.
AGTAATAGCAAATGGATTTACCATTCCTGATGTGTATGAAGTACCTAGAAATTTAATTGATTTAAAAATTAGTAAAAATCTAGGAAAGCATTTCATTGTATCTCTAACAATAAGAGATATATTGAATTCCCCAATTGTAAGAACTTATGATTTCAAAGAAGGTGATCCAATTGATTTTGATAGGTTTAGGTATGGAACAAATTATCAAATTGGAATTCAATATAAATTGTAATTAAAAATATTTTTAGATATGACAAATGTTAGAAAACAATTCCTAGCCATTTTATTTTGCCTTTTTTTATCTCCTGTTTTTTCACAAATTGAAAATGTAGTTGTAGAAACATATTACATTTCAGATAGCAATGATGCTACTGATACAACTGGCGGTGGAATTGAAATCGGAACTAAAACTTACCGAGTTTATTTAGATTTAGTAGCAGGGACAAGGGTGAAAAAAATATATGGAGATATCAATCATCCCTTAATTATTAGTAGTACGCAGAACTTTTTCAACAATAAAGTTGATGGTCAAACTTTTGGTAAAGAATTTACTAAAAACAGATTAGGCGAAAATACTGTTGCCTTGGATACTTGGATAACATTAGGCCAAACAACTCGAAACGCTGCTGTTACTTACTTCGGTGTATTAAAAGTAAATGATGAAAATTCATTTATAGGCGGTTCAAATAATGATGGAGGAAGCGAAGCCATCACAAATGGATTATTAACAAATAATATTTCTGAAATGGGAATTCCATTGACAGAAAAAGATGGTATGGATACCATTTTAAATCCCCCAAATTCTTGGGCAGATTATGGTTTTGCAGATGTTGTTTCTGGAGAAGATTCAACTATTTTTGGATCATTAGTTTCTGGAAATAGATTTGAAAGCAGAAATGCGGGATTGCTCAATTCAGGAGTTATTGGAGTTGATTCTTTGTTAAATCATGTTTTGGTTGCACAATTATCTACAAAAGGTGAAATTGCATTTGAATTAAACATTGAAGTCGAAATTCCATCATTAATTGGTTTTCAAACAGTGAAATATGTTGCCAACGATTCACTTATTGGGGAAGGAGAAGTATTAAGTCCTTTTTTAAAATACCCTCAACAATGTGGATGTCAAGATGCAAACTATTTAGAATATAGCCCGATTTATGCTTGCAACAATCCTGATTCATGCAGGAATTTAATAGTTTTCGGTTGCATGGATCCAATGGCTTGCAATTTTAGCAGTACTGCTAATTTTAATATTCAAGATATCTGCTGCTATATTGGTGATTGCAATGATTTAGATATTTCAATTGTTTGTCCATCTTTAGGAGAAAATGAAATTTCAGAAATCGAGAAATTACGCGTTTTTCCAAATCCTGCTACTGAAACAATAAATGTAAAGCATAGCTTCACTCAGAATAATGAATTTAAGATTAAGATTTTAGATCACGTAGGAAGAGTTGTTTCAGTATATAATGTTCTTAATCCTGAAAATTCAACTGCAATTAATATCTCCAATTTTGCACCGGGTATTTATTTTATTGAGTTGACTTCTAAAGAAGGTATTTCAGCTGAAAAATTTATTAAGCAATAATTCAATTTTTATTAAAATGAAAAATAGTTTTAAAAAATATAAAAATATTTGTGTTTTAACTCTTTTAATAGGAACAAGCTTTTTGTATTCTTGCGAAGAAGATACTCCTGTAACTCCTGTTCCAGAGACAGGAACTGTTACTGATGTAAGCGGAAACGTTTATAAAACCGTGAAAATTGGAGAAAAGTGGTGGATGGCTGAAAATTTGAAAACTACAAAATTTAAAAATGGCAATGACATTCAAACAATAGCAGATGCAGATGATTGGATGCTTGGAGCTGCAGCATATTGCCAGTTTGAAAATAACCAACTTGCCCCAGGTCTTCTTTATAATTGGGCAGCAGTAAAAAGTGAAAACGGTTTAGCTCCAGACGGCTGGCATATAGCAACAGAAGAAGATTGGAAAAATTTGGAGAGACATTTAAAAATGTCAGAAGTTGAAATTAATAAAATAAACTGGAGAGAAGATAATAAGGTTGGAGATAAATTGAAAATAAAAGGTCCAACCAGTTGGACTAGATTCGAAGATGTTTGGGGTAATAATGAAAGCGGGTTTGAAGCTCTTTCTGGTGGATGTAGATTAAATAATGGAAACTGGGGAAATCCAGGCATCGGAGCAGCAGGGTTTTGGTGGTCTTCTACTGAAAATGATTACAATACTGCTTGGATGCGACAATTAGATTATAAGAAATCTGGTGTTTTTAGATTTTATATTCAAAAAAATTATGGGCTAAGTGTTCGTTGTGTAAAAGATTAATATCACATTTCTATATGAAAAGCCATTTCTTAGTTGAAATGGCTTTTTTTGTTTTAAGCTATTTCTTACTTTCATTTAAATATCATATAAAAATCGCATTATATTAATATTTAATTAATATTCTTAATTCTTGATTTGTTTGATAATTGTAATTTGATTTAAGAATATTATGAATTTCAAATCCTAAGTGCTTATTATTTATAAAAAAATAAAATAATGTAGAGTAAAATGTTGAATAGTTAAATTTATCATTGCTTTGTTTGATAAATCTAAATTTGACAATCCTTATAACATAGTATTCCAATGTTAATTAAATGTAAATTAAAGATTAATAGTAATATTAAATTAAAGTGTTTTAATTTTAACAAATTGAGAAGAATATATAGGTATTAATCCTTATTAATTAATCAATTAATAAGGTTTACTTTCCAATTTAGTTACTCACAAGGTACACTTTTGTGCCACTCAATGTTGAGTACAAACAACCATATTATTTCATCATGAAAAAAAACCTTACCAAAGTTGCAGCATTCGCACTACTTGCGATGGCAACAAGTTTCGAGGCTTCTGCGCAATTAGCATCGCAGCAAAACCTTGGAGCAGCTTGTGGATGTCCTCCAGTGGCATCTAGACCTACTGTTTCCATGTCAACTCTTGCAGTTGTTGGTGGAGCTACTGATGGAGATTTACTTTCTCCAAACACTGTATTAACTTGCGACAAAACTTATTTGTTAGACAACAAAATTTATGTGCAAGATGGTAAATCATTGACCATTCAACCAGGTACAGTAATTAAAGGAGTTTCTACTGGAACTACAGCAGCAGCTAACGCAATTTTAGTAAACCGTGGCGGTAAAATTTTCGCAAATGGTTCAGCAAGTTGCCCAATCGTATTTACAGCATTTGATGACCAATTAGATGGTACTTATGCATTAACAAACAAAGGAAAATGGGGTGGAATCATCCTTTTAGGAAAAGCAAAAAACAACTTAACTACAGCTGCTAATTACAGCGCTGCAGGAACAGTAGGTTTTGCTGGAACTGCTTTAAATTCAGGATCTGTTACTTTAAGTACAGGTCAAGTAATTCCTTCTGGTTACAATGGTGGTGACGGTGTAGGATTCATTGAAGGTTTCCTTGCTGCTGATGCACGTAATTTATATGGTATGCCTGTGGGTTATGAAGATGATAACGATAACTCAGGTATCATGCGTTATGTTTCTATCCGTCATGCTGGTGCTACTGTAGGTGCTAACAACGAAATCAACGGTCTTACATTAGGTTCAGTTGGTCGTGGTACTACTTTAGAGTACATCGAAGTTGTTTCTAACGATGATGATGGTATCGAGTTTTTTGGTGGTACTGTTAACTTGAAGTATGCAACAGTTATGTTTAACAATGATGATGCATTCGATTACGATCAAGGTTGGAGAGGTAAAGGCCAATTCTGGTTTGGTGTTAAATTAGATGCAGCTACATTTACAGGTGGCGACGGTGGTTTCGAGGTTGATGGAGATGATCAAAAATCAAATTCTTCTTACTTATCTCGTCCAATTATTTATAACGCAACTATGATTGGTAATGGTTCAAACACAACACCTACAGGTGGTGGTTCTGGTCCATTCGCAATTCAAGCTAAAGAGCGTGCTGAAGGTGAAATTTATTCTTCAATTTTCGCTAACTACAGATCTGGTTTCAACTTAGTAAAATCTTTAGGTACAAGAACTGGAACTGTAGAAGTTTACCACAACTGGTCAGGTTTTGATGCTACTACTCCAACTCCAGTTGCAATTCCAAAAACTTTCAAAGTAGAATGTAATACTTTCATTGGTAACACTGCTGCATTAACAGTAGGTGGTTCTACAGCAAACGTTACTGCTGCTGATAACACTCAATTTGCTGCAGATAACAATGTTTCTGCTGCAACTTTAGCTGGTTTAGATTTTACATTTGCTGCTACAGGAACTACAGTTTCTGATCAGTACAATGCACAACCAAATCCTGCAGTAGCTACAACTTGTGTTGCTCCTCAAGATGGTTTCTTTACACCTGCTACTTACCGTGGTGCTTTTGCTTTAGGTCAAACATCTTGGTTAACTGACTGGGCTTATTCAGCTTTAATTGATGCTTCAAATAACTTAGTTTCTTGTCCTACAGACTTAACTAAGGATGGAGTTACGAATACCGCAGATTTCCTTAACCTAGTTGGTGAATTCGGTAACTCTTGCGATTAATCCACATAAAATTTAAAAACAAATATTAAAATGAAAAAAATATTTTTAGGCTTAGCTTTGTTATGCTCGGCGGCCTTGGTTAATGCTCAAAATGGGTTAGAGGCCCTTACTGTTGAGAAATACTACGTTTCTAATGCTACAGATGCTGCAGGAAGCGTTGGAACTTTACCAACAGGTTCTGTAACTTACAGATTCTTTGTTGACCTTTTACCAGGTTACACTTTCCAAGCAGCTTACGCTGTACCAGGAAGTGGAGGAGTTGGAGCACATCCTTTATTCTTTACTACATCAACAACTTTCTTCAACAACGAAGATAGAGGAGCTACAACGCCAACATATACAAAAACACAAGCAAGAGGTAACTCAGTAATGTTAGATTCTTGGATTTCTGTTGGTGGTGTTGCTGCAGGTAACGTAGGTGTATTGAAATCAGAAGATGATGGTGTTGCTACTGTTGTAAACAATAGTGTTCCTCAAATGCTTCAAAATGCTAATGCTTCTGCAGGTATCGCTTTATCTCTTCAAGATGGTTATTTATTGGGAACTCCAGGAACTGTTACTACAGTAGGAACTCAAATCGTAACTCAATTAGCAGGTTTAGATGCAACTAGCCAGGCTGCTAGTTCATTTTCTTTAACTGATGGTGCTTGGTCTAATTTAACAGGTTCAACTGGTCCACTAGCTTCTAACAGAATTTGTATTGCACAGATTACTACAGATGGTGTTTTAGATTACAAATTAAACATTCAAGTTGGTGTTCCGGCTGCTAATGGTGGTGGTGTTCAGCGTTTTGTTGCTGATAACGCTGTTGGTGCTGAGATTGCATTCCCAAGTTTAGCTGGTACATTAGGAGCTCCTAACGTATTACCAACTGTAAGTATTACATCACCAGCTAATGGTGCTTCTTTTATTACTGGTTCTACTGTAAATATCGCTGCAACAGCTGCTGATGCTGGTGGTTCAATTGCTTCAGTTGCTTTCTTTATTGATGGTGTATTGTTGTCTACAGATAACACTGCTCCTTACACAGCTTCTTACGTTCCAACTATTGGAAGTGATGCAATTACTGCAGTAGCTACTGATAACGAAGGTGCTCAAACAACTTCAACTGCTGTTAACATTACTGTTGCTAACAACCCTCCTCCAACTGTTGCTATTACAGCACCAACTACTGGAGCTTCATTTATTACTGGTTCTATTGTTAACATTACTGCTACTGCAACTGATAACGGTTCTGTAACAGGAGTTGAATTTTTAGTTGATGGTGTTGTTATTTCAACAGACAACACTTCTCCTTACACTGCAACATACACTTCTACTTTAGGTGGACACGTATTAACTGCAAGAGCTACTGATAACTTAGGTTTATCAGCAACTTCTACTGCTGTAAACATTACTGTTGTTAACAACGTGCCTCCAAGTGTAACGCTTACTTCACCTTTAGCTTCTGCTTTATTTACAGCTCCAGCAGTTGTTAATATTACTGCAAATGTTACTGATAATGATGGAACTATTGCTTTAGTTGAGTTTTTAGTTAATGGAACTGTTGTAAATTCAACTTCAGTTGGTTCATCTCCATATTCTTTTGCTTGGACAAGTACTCCTGGTATTAGAGCATTTTCTGTAAGAGCTACAGATAACAATGGTGGTATTACTACTTCTAACGTTGTAACATTAGAAATTGCTGATCCAAATGCACTTCCTTACAGAATTACATCTTCAGTAAATACTTGTAATGCAACTAATTTCTGCTTACCAATCCGCGCTTTAAACACTGTTTCTAACGTTATTGGTTATGATATCACAGTTAATTTTGATAACACTAAAGTTGCTCCTGCTGCTTCTAACACTGTAACTGTACTAGGTGATTTAATCAACCCTTCATTTGTAGAGGTTGGAAGTTCAGTAGATCAAGCTGCTGGTACTATCAACATTTACTTATCATTTAACGGTACAGCTCCTGCTGCAACTCGTTTCTCTGGAACTGGTGATTTATTATGTATCAACTTCAACAGATTAGCAGGTTCAACTTCTACTGACGTAGCTTCTTTCTCAGTGCCTTTCTTACAAGAAAGTTATTTCACTGGTGTTCAAGGTAAATTAACTCAAAGCGGTACTTATGAAACTTTCAGAGACACTGCATTTAATGGTAAATTAAAACTTTGGTCAGATAATAGCGCAATTGGTTACAATGCAGCTAATCCAAACCAATTCTTAATCACAAACATTAGAGGTAACAATGCTACTGGTACTGCTCCTTCTGTAACTTTGGTTCAACCAAACACTTTAGGTGAGTTCAAATACAGCACTAACAATGGTTTGTTTATCAATATCGAAAAAGATATCTTATCTAATACAGATGTTCAAGCTGTTGTAAACGGTTTCGACGCTTTATTAGCTAGAAGAATCTTATTGAATGATGCTTCTTTCTTACCAAATGTTAATCAAATAGTTGCTGCTGATGTTAACTTAGATGGTGTTATCTCTGCTGGTGATATTTCTCAAATTAACCAACGTGCAGTATTATTCATTCCTGAATTCAGACAAGCTTGGAATTACAATGCACAAGGTGTTTCTGATGGTCGTCCTTCAAAAGATTGGTTATTTATTGACTCTGCAAGAGTTGTTTCAAATCCTTTGTATACACGTTCAACTACATATCCTGCTTCTAACGGAACTGGTTTCAACAAGTCAAACGTACCTCAAGTACCTTTCAATTTACCAGTTGTAGTAAGTAACTTTGCAGTTTGTCCTGAATTCTCTTTAGAATTTTATAATGGAGTTTTAATTGGAGATGTTAACGGTAACGTTGCAACTGCAAATCCAAGCAACTTATTCAGAGATGAGGCTAACAAAGTTATTTTCAACTTAAACCAAGCTGTTTATGCTAACAATACAGTTGAAATTCCAGTTTCTGTTTTAGGAACTAATGTTATAAACTCTGTGGATTTTGCATTACAATTAGATGAGTCTAAACTTTCTTTCAACTCTATTAATAATGTTGATGCTTCTTTAGATGCATTCAGCCACTTTAATACTGAAGACAGAACAGTACGTTTCACATCTAACAACATGGAAGCAATTCAAAATAATGCAGTTCTTGCTACATTAAAATTGAACATTGTTTCTGGAAATGTTTCTTCTTCTGATATTAAAAACGCAATTTCTTACTTAAACGGTGATGCTTCTGGTGTTGAGTTTGTAGGAGATTTCTCTACGGGTATCAATGCAGTTGATTTTTCAAATGTAGTTTCTGTTTTCCCTAATCCTGCAAACGAATATGTACAAGTTCTTTCTCCTGAATCAGCTAACATTCAATTGTTAGATGCTGCTGGTAGATTAGTTCTTGGTTCAATCAATGCAATTGGTGGTCAAACACAAACTATCAACACTTCAGATTTATCTGCTGGTGTTTATTTTGTTCGTATTGCAAACGATAATTTTTCAGTAATGAAGAAAATTGTTTTGAACAAATAATAATTAATTAGATTTTTCAAAAAGGGTCTTGATTCATTTCAAGGCCCTTTTTTTATTAAAATTTTTACAAAAACTTAATATTGAAGAATCTAATTTATTAAACTTAAAAATTACATTTACACGATAATAAATACTTTGCAACCATGAAAAAATTATTACTTTCTGTTTTTGTACTTACTGGCTTTTCTTTGTTTGGAACGATAAATTTCAATGCAATTGAAGGTAAGGACAATGACAATAAAAATACCTTAAAGCCTATTACAGAAGGAATCAGAACAATAGATTCTGGAGATACGGTAGTTTTCGACTTAACTCAAATTACTGATTTAGGTAATGCAGTTATATTTCCTGTTTCTGTTATTTCAGACGATGTAATCTTATCTTTAGATTTTTCATTAAAATATAACCAAACTGATTTTAATTGGGATACAATCATTCCTAATACAACCAATGTATTAAATGCTACACAGAATTTTAATGAGAATGATTTAACGTTACGTTTTAGTTCATATACATTAGATTTTAATCAAGGGTATTTGTTATCAGAACCAATTGTAGATATTCGTTTTAATGTGCTTGCTGGGGTTTTAGACAGCAGCGATTTGGATATAGTAGCTGTGTATTTAAATGGAGATCCTTGCAGCTTTATTGTAAAAGTAGATGCTGCTGTAGGACTTGAAAATACAATGAAAAAAGCAGCATTTGTGAATGTTTTTCCAAATCCAACAAGCAATTTTGTAAGTTTGACTTGCAGCGACAATGCAGTTGCTGAAATAGTTGATTTAAATGGAAAATCAATCATTTCCAATATTGAATTAAATGCGGGGCAAAATACATCAGTTGCCACTAATAATATTGCAAGTGGAATCTATTTTGTAAAATTCACATCATCCAATAAAACACAGTTTAGAAAATTAATCATACAGTAGTAATTTTATTACTTTTGAACTATTGTATTGTTAATTTTTTAGTTTGATGAAATATGTTGTCTTGTTTATTTTTAGTTTAAGTATCTTTTCATTTAGAGGTATTTCCCAAGAAAATGATTTAGATAACATTTTAAAAAACGAAAATTTTATAGACTCTATTTTGTCTAATTTATCATTTACAATTGATGAATTAGACACTGTAGTTTTTGATATTAATTCTGGAAATTTTAATTCAGATTTCATAGAATTTCCAGTAAGTATTATTAGCGATGATTCTATTTATTCTTTAGATTTTTCTTTTGAATTTAATAGCTTAAATTATGTTTATGATACTGTTTATCCATTGATTTCTCCAGTTCAATTTCTCGCTTATTTTAATACTGAAGATTTACGTTTGCGATTTACTTCCAATAGTTTTACAATTTATCCAACATTGACTCCTGTAGTTTTTGTTGGATTTAACATTTTAGACTTTTCATTTTGCGAGTTGAATTTTTTTGAGCCCAAGGCATATCTTAATGGCGATAGATGCAGCGTGAAAATTACTGCTTGTCCAGATCCAACATTCATTGAAAAAATAGCCGCTTCCAAATTAGTTTACCCAAATCCTGTTATAGATGAACTCTTTATAGCTCAGCCTCAGGGTTCCAAAGTTTACATTTTAGATAACCTTGGAAATATTGTTTATGAAAAGTTTAATCAACAAATGTCTTCGACTATTTCTATGGAGAAATTTAGTGCTGGAGTGTATTTTTTAAAACTTGAAACGTCCTCCTCAGTAGAATCACATAAGATTATTGTTACCAAATAATAGATTATTTCACTACCACTCCGTCTTTAATTTCCACATCTGTAAGAAACCCGCTGCAGAAACCTTTTACCACTATATTTTGAGAAGGAGTTAAAGATTTTACATCATCTAAATGCCTTTTATCTATTGAAACTCTCACAGAACCAAAAGTTGCATCAGGAACCGAAAAAATAACCCTTGCAATAGAATCTGTATTTTCAATTTCGGCGACAGCTCCGCTTATTTCAAGCACTTTACCTACATAAATTGTATTTGCTTGTTGCTCGTTCGTTTCGAAAGCTTTGTAAAGGTCAATTGCAGTTACTTTTATTCCTTCCATTTCAGAGGCATCAGCGTGTGGTTTATTCCACATTTTGTATGCTACAAAGCCGCCAATTGCTGCAGCTACCAATCCAATTACAATAACAATTTTTAAGTTTCGTTTCATGTTGTAAGTTATATTCAGTAAAAGAACTGATTTTTTTTGATTAGTCTACCATAATTAATCTAATTTTGTCCCTATTCCAATTAGTTAACGAATAATGAAAAAAGCTCTTTTTACAATTTCTGTTATCGCGCTTATTGCTTTAATAGGTTGTAAACACGATTTGCAAATGGCAATTACGGAGCTAAATGGAGGATCAGATACAACTGTAATAAATCCTCCACCACCCGTTGATACAATGATTTGTTTTGAATCTCAAATTTTGCCATTGTTTGTTAGCTCTTGTGCCAAAAGTGGCTGTCATGATGCGATTACAGCAGAAAAGGATTACATTTTAACGAGTTATCAGGCAATAATGGAAGAGATTGTGCCCTTTAATCCGAATAACAGCAAATTTCTTGAAGTGATGCTTTTGCCGGCAACTGAAAATGATGCAATGCCACCACTTCCAGCTGCACGAATGACTGCTGAACAAATTGCTTTAATTACACAATGGATAAATCAAGGTGCCCAAAACACAACAAATTGCGCCAACACATGCGATACAACTCAGTTTCAATATACAGCTCATATTAAACCAATAATGTCAACTTATTGCAATGGCTGTCACCAAGGTACGAGTCCTTCGGCAGGAATAAATACATCTACTCATGCAGGATTAAGCGCCATTGCAGCAAATGGCAAATTGGTAGGTGTTACCAATCATTTACCAGGATTTTCATTCATGCCACAAAATCAACCTTTAATGGATGCTTGTTACAGAACTAAAATTCAGAAATGGGTTTTAGCAGGTGCTCCAAACAATTAATTATTATCTAAATATGAATAAAATTATTTTGCTATGTTTTGCCTTTGTTTCAATTAGTTTAACTTCTTGCTATTATGATGTAGATGAGGAGTTAAATCCACCATTAACAAACAATGATTGCGATACAACAGCTTCAAAATTTGCTGCAGATATACAACCAATTTTAAATTCAAACTGTGCCACATCGGGTTGCCATACTGCTGCTGTAATAGCTGGAGGATATGTCTTTGATAATTATAACGATGTGAAATCTACAATTGTAAATGACTCTGCAAGGTTTATTGGTTCTATTTTGCAACAAACTGGCTATAGCCCAATGCCAAAAGGAGGCGGTAAATTAAGCGATTGTAATATTTCTAAAATAAAAGCCTGGCTTGCATCGGGTGCCCCCAATAATTAATATTAATTCAATTTAAAACTCATAAAACATGAAAAAATCAATTTTATTTTTTGCTGCTTTTACAGCATTTGTTTCATTAAATGTAAACGCACAAGATCAATATTTTACAAAAACTGCTAAAATAAATTTCGATGCATCTCCTGCTGAACCGATTGAAGTAATAGATGCAGTTAACAATGAAGGAACTTCTTTGTTAAATGTTAAAACGGGTGATATTGGATTTATGCTTTTAGTTAAGAGCTTTCGTTTTGAAAGAGCTTTAATGGAAGAGCACTTTAATGAAAATTATATGGAAAGTACAAAGTTTCCTAAAGGAGATTTTAGTGGGAAGATTGATAATTTATCTGCTGTAAATTTTACAAAAGATGGAACCTACAAAGTAAAAGTTTCAGGGAAATTAACCATACATGGCATTACACAACCAACTACTGCTGACGGTGTTATTACTGTTAAAAACGGTAAAATATCTGCAAGCTCAAGTTTTTCAATTAAACTAGCTGATTATAAAATTGACCGTCCGAAAGTGGTTGCCAATAAAATTAACGAAACTGTGAAAATTACTGTTGCTGCTAACTACGAATTGAAAAAAAAATAGATGAAGCAATCTTTAATAACCTTAATTTACATTACGTTTTTTCATTTGATTGGAGTTGCTCAACCCGACGATTTAACGAAGATGATGGAGGAAGAAATGGGAGCTTCTAACGAGCCCGATTACGCTTCTGCAACTTTTAAAACTACACGTTTGGTCAACGGCCATACCAATGAGCAAGTCGCACCCGGAGTTTTAGACTTTAGAATTGGTCACCGTTTCGGGGCATTTAATACTGGGATTTATAATTTCTTTGGTTTAGATCAGGCAAGTATGCGGATGGCCTTTGAATACGGGATAAACGATTGGTTAATGATAGGAGCAGGGAGAAGCACTTATCAAAAAACGTATGATGGTTTTGTAAAAGCTAAGATTATTAGGCAGCAAAAAGGCAAAAGAAATATTCCTATTTCAATTAATTATTTAGGAGCAATGGCGGTTAAAACGCTCAAATTTTCAAATCCTGAAAACACTAATTTTTATACATCAAACTTCTTTTATACACATCAATTAATAATCGCTAGAAAATTTTCAGAAAGTTTTTCTTTTCAAGTTTTGCCAACTTTGGTACACAGAAATTTGGTTGAGAAAATAACAGACGAACACGATATTTACTCAATTGGTGTGGGAGGAAGAATGAAACTTTCTAAACGTACTTGTGTGAATGTGGAGTATTTTTATCAGATTAATAAACCAAGAGATGTAATTAATTCCTTAGCGATAGCATTTGATATTGAAACTGGAGGCCACGTGTTTCAACTAGCCTTTACAAATGCAGCAGCGATGATTGAGCATGCATTTATTACGCAAACTACAGGAAGATGGGACAAAGGAGATATTATTGGTGGTTTTAATTTATCTCGTGTTTTTACTTTGAAAGACCCTAGAAAAAAGGGAACAAAAAATGAAGACGCTCCAAGTAAATAATCCAATTAGTTAATTTAATGTTTTTTGTTTGGAACCCCAATTATTAAAGTCCAAAAGAGATATTCCTGTAGTACATGTTATAAGAGGTTTAACTTCTTTTATTATTGTCTTATACCATTTCTGTAATTTTTCAGATCAACGCGGCTCGTTTTTTCCAGTTGATTCATTTATAGTGAATTTAACGCATGATTTTTTCGATGCTGTTACAGTTTTTTTCTTTATTTCAGGCTTTATTTTGCCTTGGGCTTTGTTTTGTTCTGATTATAAGATTACAAATTATCCCCGTTACTTTTTAAAAAGAATTGTCCGAATTCATCCACCATATTTTTTATCTGTTTTAATATTCGTTTCAATTATTGCAGGATTTCAAATTTATTATAATGCTCCTGTTGATATAGAAGTTAAGAAACTGATTGCGCATTTCTTTTATGCAATTCCATTTATTGACATGGAATGGTTTAATGTTATTTATTGGACATTAGCAGTAGAAATTCAGTTTTATGTAATAGTTGGATTTATATTCCCTTTGCTAAATTCTAAAAATGAATTAATAAAATATATTCCAATTATAGGTTTATTAATAGCGGGTTATTTTTTTCCTTCGCATGATTTTGTAACAGGCTATTCTATTCCGTTTAGTGCAGGAATGCTATTCTTTTTATATTTTAAAACACCAACTAATCTGAAGTTTATTCCTTTGTTTCTTTGTTTTTCATTGGTTGCATTTCAGTTTTACTTATTTTATTTTTCTCCGGTAAGAACTATTTTTCTTGTAACTACCATCATTATGTTGATGGTGAATTGGCCAGTAAATTCTTGGCTTAATTGGCTTGGTGAAACGAGTTATTCCTTGTACCTAACACATGGTTTTTTAGGAAATTGGTTTATCTATAATTTAAAATACAGAGTAGACGGAACATTTTGGAATGTTTTAATTTTAATTGACGCAATTATCATTTCACTTATTGGAGCGCGAATATTTTATTACATCATCGAGCATCCTTCTAAAAAATGGGCATCCAAAATCAAGTACAAGCGACAAGTTGCAAAAGTGTCGCTGTAAGTTTTTAATCGTGTTTTTTACATTGAAAATCTTAATGTAAGTTATAATCTATTGATTGTTAATTATGTAAGGTCTTTGTTTTGATAATTACTTTATTCTCTTTTTTCAAACAATCATGTAATTAATTTAGGAATTCTCTTTCCAATAAATCTAACCCTTGGTAAGCCAATGTCGTAAACCAATGCGATGTTGACTTACAAAATAGTTTGGTTATTAGAGCGAGTGCTCAGATTGATTTTAAAAAGCAGATGGAGTAAAATATGCTGTTTTTTAATAATTACTTTGTTTACTGTTACAGATGGATTTAGCCAGCCACAAAGATTTTACAACTGGTATTTTGGAAACAGGGCAGGTGTAAACTTTTCGAGTGGAGCGCCTGTTGCGTTAACAAATGGACAAATAGTTACTACAGAAGGGTGCGCATCAATTTCAGATGCAACAGGCAATCTTTTATTTTATACAGATGGCGTTAGTGTTTGGAATAGAAATCATGTTGTAATGCCTAATGGTTCTGGTCTCTTTGGTCATGCTTCTTCAACACAGTCTGCTATAATTGTACAGCAACCAGGAAATGCAAATTTATACTACATTTTTACGACAACTGCAGACGCAGGACCGAGTGGAGTTTGTTATTCGGTTGTTGATATGACCCTTTCAGCAGGATTAGGTAATGTAACCGCAGCAAAGAATGTGCTGATAAGGACTCCATCATGTGAAAAACTTACTGCAATAAGACATTGTAATAACAAAGATATATGGATTGTAACGCACGATTGGAATTCAAATGCATATAGAACATGGTTGTTAAGCAATACCGGTTTAAATGCAACTCCAGTAGTTAGTGCAACAGGTTCTGTTATTAACGGAATTAATCAATCTACTTATGGTCAAATGAAGGCCAATCCTGATGGTAATAGGCTTTTAGTTGCACATTACGGTTTTACTGGTGGTGGAATCAATAGATTTGAATTGTCTGATTTTAACAATTCTACAGGAGTAGTTAGTAATACTTTTGTACTTGCCAATGAAAGTGGTGCTTACGGTTGTGAATTTTCACCAGATGGCAGATTGGCTTATGGTGGAACAAATCAAGGTCGTTTGCTACAATGGAATTTATGTGCAGGAACAAATGCTGCAATATCAGCTTCAATGTTTGTAATCGGCAACCTTGGACCTTTTATTGGCTCTTTACAATTGGGGCCAGATAATAAAGTATACGTATCAAGAAATGCACAATTTCTTTCAGTAATTAATAATCCAAATGTTATTGGAGCAGGATGTGGTTTTGCAAATGGAAGTATTTCACTTTCTGCAAGAGATTCCAGGATGGGTTTGCCAAACATGGCATCTTTATATTTAAGACCTCAGATTCCACCATTTACTTATGCTGCCAATTGTTTAACAGTAGGGTTTACAGCACCAACAGCTGTTAGTGCATCTAGCAGTTGTTCTACTTCTCCAACGGGAATCCAAAGTGTAAACTGGAATTTTGGAGATGTTGCTTCTGGTGCAAATAATATTTCTACTGTTTTAAATCCATCACATACATTTTCAGCTATCGGAAATTACTCCGTAAGGTTGATTTTGAACATGGGTTGTTATTACGATACGTTGACTCAGAATTTAACAATCAGTGGTTTCAATACCAGTACTTCCTTTACTGCTGCAAGTTGTGGAATAAACAATGGTTCTGCCACAGTAACGCCTGCGGTTGCAGGTTCATATACATATTTATGGAGCAATGGGGCTACAACGGCTACTGCTTCAAATTTAGCGGCTGGAATTTATACTGTAGCAGTTACATCTACAACTGGATGCACATCAAATGCAACGGTAACTGTACCAAGTTCGGGCTCTGTTACAGTTACTGCAACACCAACAGCGGCAAGTTGTTTTGGAACAAATACTGGTTCTGCAACTGCAGTAGGGGCAGGCGGAACAGCTCCTTATACTTATTTATGGAGCAATGGCGCAACAGGTAATACCGCAACTGGCCTAGCAGCTGGCAATTACACCTTAACAACTACGAGTGCAAATGGCTGCACAGCTACGGCTTCATTTACCATTACTCAACCAACACAGTTGGCTGCATCCACATCATTTACTCCAACAAATTGCAGCGGGACTGGTGGGACAGCAGCAGTAACTGCAAGTGGAGGAACAGCTCCTTATACATATTTATGGAGTAATGGGGCAACAACTTCAACAATTTCAAATTTATCAGCAGGAACATTCACAGTTGTAGTTACTGATACAAGAGGTTGTACAATAAACGCTTCTGCAACTGTAACACAACCAACTGCTGTAGCATTAACAACAAGCAATACTTCAGCAACTTGTGGTAATTCTAATGGAACTGCAACAGTTGTAGCTTCTTCAGCTCCAGCTCCTTATACTTATTCTTGGAATACAACTCCTGTACAAACAACAGCAGTTGCAAATAATCTTCCTACAGGAACCTATACAGTTACTGTTGGTGCAGCAAATGGTTGTAACGCAACAGCAAATGTTACGATTACGTCTTCGGGAGCTATTTCTGTGCTAGTTACACCTACGCCTGTTACCTGTTTTGGTACAGCCACAGGTGCAGCAACGGCAAGTGCTACAGGAGGAACGGCCCCTTATACTTACAGTTGGAGTAACGGAAATACCGGCGTTAGTGCAACAAACCTAATTGCTGCCGCTTATACCGTTACCGCTACAAGTGCAAATGGATGCACTGCAACACAGAATTTTACCATTACTCAACCAGCTCAATTGGCCGGTGCAATAACAAATACTGCAGCATTGTGTTCTGGTGGTGGAGGTTCAGCAACAGCGAGCCCTACTGGAGGAACATCACCTTACACTTATGCTTGGAACAATGGCGCAACTACACAAACAATTAATAGTTTAAATGCAGGAAACTACTCTGTAACAATAACAGATGCAAATGGGTGTAGTATTTCAAGAAATACAACTATTACTCAACCTGTAGGAATCACTTTAACAACTTCCTTTACCGCAACTACTTGCGGTGCTTCAAATGGCACAGCTACAGTAACTGCTTCAGGTGGCACCGCGCCATACACATATTCATGGAACACCATTCCTGCGCAAACAACAGCCACAGCTACTGGATTAGCTGGAGGAAATTATACTGTAAATGTAACTTCTTCGAATGGATGCGTGGCGCCTGCTACTGTTATAGTAACTACTGGAGGAAGTGTTACTTTAGGTGTTGTAGCTACTAATGCTTCTTGTTTCGGCACATCTACAGGTTCTGCAATAGCAACTGGCAATGGAGGCGCGGCACCATACACTTATTTATGGAGCAACGGTAATACAGGAAATAATGCAACAGGATTAGCTGCTGGAAATTATTCGGTTACAACAACAGATGCAACTGGTTGTACTGCTGTGCAATCGTTCACTGTAAACCAACCGAATGCATTAACTGCCACAACTACAATTGCTCCTTTTACTTGCAATGCAACCACAGGAGCAGCTTCTGTAACCGTAACAGGAGGAACAATTCCATACGCTTATCTATGGAGCAATGGAGCTACAACTGCAGCTGTTACTGGTTTGGCTAATGGAAATTATAGCGTTACAATAACCGACTTTAATGGATGTACCATCACAAGGAATGTATCCATCAATGTTCCAATTGCATTAACGGGTTCAATTGCAGCAACAAACATAACTTGTAATGGGGTTTCCAATGGAAGTCTTTCAGCTTCAGTATCAGGAGGAACTGCCCCTTACGCTTATTTATGGAGTAATGGCGCAACAACAGCAACAATTTCTAATTTAAACACAGGCAAT
Source organism: Bacteroidota bacterium (assembly GCA_027490225.1). Lineage (GTDB taxonomy): Bacteria > Bacteroidota > Bacteroidia > M30B66 > M30B66 > JAIXYK01. The sequence goes on from JAIXYK010000057.1 coordinate 47,754, forward strand.
TACACATTGGTAATTACAGATGCAAATGGTTGCGCAATTAATAGATCTTCAAGTATCACATCTCCAACAGCCCTTTTAGCAACAACTTCTGTTTTACCAGCTTCATGTTTGCCTAATTCAGGAGGTGCAAGTGTTACAGTTTCAGGTGGAACGAGTCCTTACTCATACTTGTGGAGCAGCGGAGCAACTACTGCAAACGCAACGGGTTTATCAAATGGAAATTATACTGTAACTACTACAGATGCTTTAGGATGTTCAATAGTATCAAATGTTACTATAAATCAGCCTGCACCAATATTAGTTTCAATTGCAGGAACAAATGTTTCGTGTAATGGTGGAGCAAATGGAGCAGCAACTGCAACGGTTTCCGGCGGAACTTTACCATACACTTACAATTGGACAAATAGTAGCACCTCAGCCAGTATCACAGCTTTAGTTTCAGGAAATTACACAGTAACAGTATCAGATGCTGCAGGATGTTCTGCAAATAGCAGCATTCTTATAACACAACCAGCAGGTATTCAACTTACAACTAGTTTTACTCCAGCCATTTGCGGAGCAGCTAATGGTTCAGTAGGAGTAACGGTTTCAAGTGGCGCAGGACCATTCACTTATTCATGGAATACTATACCAGTGCAAACTACAGCAACTGCATTAAATCTACCTTCAGGAGCTTACACTGTAACAGTTACAAATGCTGCAGGTTGTTCTAATACAGCATCAGTTGTAATTCCAAATACCGGTGGCTTAAGTGTTTCTGCAAATGTTTCTTCAAATGTTAGTTGTTTTGGATTAAATGATGGAAGTGCTGTTGCTATTGCAAATGGAGGCGCAACTCCTTACACATATTTATGGAGCAACGGTAATACAACTTCAACAGCTTCAAACCTAATTGCAGGAACATACACAGTTACTGTTACAGACAATATTGGTTGTTCAAGTGGCCAAACGGTTACTATAACAGAACCTGTTCAGTTAAATGCAACAACAACTCAAACAGCTATTGTATGTTTTGGAAATAACAATGGTACTGCAACAGTAGTTGCAAGTGGTGGAGAAGCTCCATACACGTACAGTTGGAGCAATGGGTCAACAGCAGCAACAATTACTGGATTAAGTAGTGGTAACTACAATGTAATTGTAAACGATATCAATAATTGTACAGTAAGCAGAAATGTAACGATTGTTTCTCCATTACAAATTATGGTAACACAAAATTTTACAACAGTTACTTGTTTTGGAGGGAATAATGGTAGTGTAAATTTAAGTGTATCTGGAGGAAACGCACCGTATACTTGTTTATGGAATGGTGGTGCAACAGGCTTATCAAGAACAGGTTTGGTAGCTGGAAATTATACATACACCATAACAGATGCTGCAGGATGTGTAGAAAATGGAAGTGTTACGATTTCTCAACCTACACAAATTCAAGTATCTGAAAATATTACAAATTTAAATTGCAATGCTTTAAGTGATGGAAGTATAGATATTACTATTATTGGAGGTTTACCAAACTATCAGGTTGTTTGGTCGAATGGGGCAACAACAGAAGACATTTCTGGTTTATCAGCAGGAAGTTATACTGCTACCATAACTGACATGGCAGGCTGCTCTGTTCAGAACAACGCTCAAATTACCGCACCAGATTCAATCTCTTATACATACACTGTAACAGGTTCTGCATGTAATGGCTCAACAGGAACTTTATTGTTCTCTGCATCTGGAGGAACATCTCCTTATGAATATTCATTAGATGGATTGCCATATCAAACTTCTCCATTTTTCGGATCTCTCACAGCAGGTATTCATACTTTGGATATTAGAGACGATAATGCTTGTGTTAAATCGACAATGGTTACTGTTCCTTCACCTGCAGGAATTGGTGTGCAAGTGAATGCGATTACTGCCGTTTCTTGCTTTGGAAATACAGATGGAAGTGCACAAGCTACAGTTACAGGAGGAAATGCTCCTTACACATTTACTTGGTCATCTGGAGAATCAGGAATTACAGCAAATGCACTTTCGGCGGGAGCAAATTTTGTGAGTGTAACCGATGCTTTAGGATGCACTGCCACACAAACGTTCTCAACTTTAGGTGCTTCTGCAATTAATATTCAAGCAACAGTAATAGATGTTTTATGTTATGGCGCTTCAACTGGGGCAATTGATTTAACCGTAACTGGAGGAGCTGGGAATTATGTATTTGATTGGAATAGCAACAACCAAACAAATATTCTATCGAATGTTGGAGCTGGCAATTATTACATTACAGTTTATGATGACAATAATTGTTCATCAACAGATACAATACAAATTAACCAGCCATTACAACCAATCATTCTTCAAACTTTTGTAACACCAGGGGCATGCGGTTCGGCTGGAGGAAGCATCTCTGTGCAAAGCATTGGAGGAACAGCTCCATATAGTTATTCTTGGAATACCACACCTGTAGAAACTAATGCCACCATTGGAAATTTAAGTCCAGGTTCATATCAAGTTACGGTAACAGATGCAAATGGCTGCAGCACAAATACAACTGAAGTGCTTCCAGATTATCCAGGAGTTGTTGTCGTAGTAGATTCAGTGCAACATGTAAATTGTTATGGAGGGAATGATGGAAATGTATTTTTGAATATTTCAGGAGGAATAATGCCTTTTACCTATCAATTGGGAACTGGAGTGCAAAATACTCCTCCTGATTCATTGGTAGCAGGTACTTATAACTTAACTGTAATTGATGCCAATGGCTGCAGTGGGACTAGTAATTTTGTAATTCAACAGCCTGCTTCATTTACAGCAGTTGCAACTTCACAAAATGTAACTTGTTACGGAGGTACTGATGGTCGTGTATTTTTGGCAGTTAATGGTGGTACACAACCTTATTCTTACAATTGGTCAAATGGAATAAATACTTTAGCAAATAATAATGTACTTGCTGGAGATTATAATTGCGTGGTAACTGATGCTGCAGGCTGCAGTGTTACTGCAAATGCAACTGTTTCTCAGCCTTCAGAATTAGTAGTTGATATAACAATAACACCTCCTGGATGCGCCGGAAACAATAATGGTGAAATAGAAACGCAGGTATCTGGAGGTCTAAGTCCATACATTTATCAATGGAGCACTGGAGCTCAATCTCCTGTTATATCAGGCTTGGGAGCTGGTGAATTTATTGTAAATGTAATTGACCAAAATGCTTGTATGGTGCAACAAATTGCTCAATTAGAGGCTGCTGTTCCTTTTGAAGTTATTATTGAAGGAGATACTACGATTTGTTTAGGTGAACAAACCATAATTAAAGCTACTGGCAATGGTTTACATGATGATTACAGTTATACATGGAATCATGGAGTAACAGGTTCTGCATTTCCGGCAAATCCTGCAGAAACTACAACCTATACAGTTGTTGTTAAAGATTCTGCAGATTGTATTACGATAAGAAATGTAACAGTAATTGTAAATCCGCAGCCAACGGTAATTATTACCACTGATGATACATCAGGTTGTGCGCCTTTCTGTACTAAAATAAGAGCTAATTCTGAAACAGCCACAACTTTTTTATGGAGAACAAGCGATGGATTTACTTCTGAAGGGGATTTGTTAACACATTGCTTTGACTTACCTGGAATTTATACTGTTCAAATAAAAGCTGAAGATGCACAAGGATGCAGCACTACATTAAATTGGGATGCTACTGTAAATGTATTTCCTAATCCTGAAGCTGCATTTGTTCCAGATCCACCTGAGGCGAGTATCGAAAATGCAACTATAAATTTCATTAATCAAAGTCAAGGAGCTACACAATATAATTATCATTTTGGTGATCCTAACCAAAGCACTGTTTTATTGCCAAATACTGCCTTTACCTATAGCGATACAGGTTCATTCGAGGTAACATTGCAAGTGAGTAATGAATATGGATGCTCTGACCAAACCATACAAACAATTCATATTGGAGGTTTTGTTGCATTTTATGTTCCCAAAGCTTTTTCTCCAAATGAAGATGGCTTAAATGATGTATTTCTGCCTAAAGCTTCAGGAATGGCTCCAGACGGATTTGAAATGCGTATTTATGATAGATGGGGAAATGTAATTTTCTTCTCTGACAGCTGGGACAAAGGTTGGGACGGAACTATTGACGGTAAACCTGTTCAGTTAGATTTATACGTATGTAAAATAAAGTACTTTGATAGAATGGGTAATGGAAACGACCATATTGGCTCAGTAACTATTACTGAGTAGTTTAAACGATTTGAAGCATATAAAAAAAGTCCATCAGGAGAAATATGAATGTCGGCACTTCCGTATGATTCTTGATTTTCTAAATAGGAAAATATTCTTTGCAAAGAATCAAGATTACCGTTGTGATAGGAATAAACAGAAATCATTCCGCTAAGCTCTTCAATGTAATATGCAAGCTTATTGTTAGGGTGAAAAGTAAAATGTCTTGGGCCACTTCCTTGAATTGATTTAACAACGTAATTGTCAAATGGTATCAGAGGTTTTATGTTGGTTGAATTAAATTTGAATACGCGTATTTTATCAGCACCAAGGTCAGGAAAAAAAATGAAATCGTTGTTTGGTGAAAAAACAGTTGCGTGAATATGTGCTTTGTCTTGTCGTAATTTGTTTATACTGCTGTCGGTAAATTGAATGTTTTGAACATACGGATTTATACTTCCATCTTTATTTGTTGTAAAAACAGTAACATTTCCTTCTGTTTAATTGGCATTTATAATAAACTTGTTGTTTTTGTGAACCGTTAAGTATAATGGATTTTCACCACCACTTGGTTGATTGTTAATTAGTGATATTCTTCCGTTTACACTATCAATTTTGAATACTGTAACGCTTCCTTCTTTAGGCAATTTTGTATCTGTACATGCAAACAAAAAATGTCCGTTTGGTGAAATTGTTAAGAATGATGGATTGGTTAGGTTTTCTGAATTACTGCAAAGTTTTAACGCTCCTGATTTTGGATTAAACTCATAAATGTAAATACCGAGGTCAGGTTTTCCTTCGGTATATGAACCAACAAATAAGAATGTCTTTGAGTTATTTTGTGCATTTACTGTAACCAACAAAAGAGTGAAGAAGAGGATTAAAAGTATTTTGTATATCATTGATTTGGTTTGAGTTTCAGTTTGGCAGCAAACTTTTGCATTCTTTTTATTTATAACTAAAATTCATAACTTTAAAATACATTTATAAAAGCTTTAATAAGCATTATTAATGATTTAATTCCCAATTTAAGCGACTTGCTTATTTTATTAATTAATTTAAAATTTTATTAATTAATAAATTTAAATGCAAGCTGTAGCTTTAAATTTTACAATTTAATTTCCGGATTTTAAATACTTAAAATTGCGGAAATAAAATCAGTGAAATAAAACTGTTATTATCCAAGAGGATACTATTTTTCACATATTTCTTTTAACTTCTCAAGCGCCTGTGGGTAGATTTTGTTCATATAATCTACAAAATCTTCGGTAGTGTCTAAGTCAACTATTACGGTTGTAATTTCGTTATTTTCTTCGAATGTATAATTTTCAAATCCGTTTGCCCACTTTTCTACTTCAGGCCCTTCAGTTATTTCTAAATCATCTTTAACAAGTCCGTAATGTTGAATTGAAATAAAACGGTTGGGAATGTTTTCAACTATCTTTGAAACCATGCCTCCCTTTTCTCCTTTTTCATCAACGCCAATAAATAACATTTTACTTCCGATGTTCCAGCTTCCTTCATAAGTAGATGTTGGGTTAAACATTGCTGTCCATTGTTCATAAGTTGATTTGTTGCTAATGCCAAGCATTACGTCAAATATCTTGTCCACTGGAGCATTGATGTTTATATTGAATTGTAATTTTTTCATCATGTTATTTACTTTTTAATCAAATATATGCTAATAAATGCAGACTTGTCCTTGTCCAATTGGTAAAACAGATGCAATTACATCTTCACTGACTTTTTTGTTGTAAAGTTTTTCGATTGCCCAGCTCACTAAGTCAACTGCTGCAAGGCAACCTGCTGCAGTGCCAATGTTACCATGTGTAACTAAATGTTTGTCTTCGAGCACTTCAACGCCATAATTTTTCAATGCTTCAAATGCTGTTGGATATGTTGTAGCTGAAAGTCCTGTTAAATGTCCAAGTGCTGCAATTATTAAAGCACCGGAACACATTGAACAAATAATTTGTCGGTTAGGGTCAAGCTTAAATCGTTTTAAATAATGTTCATCTTTTATTACGGCTCTTGTGCCTGGTCCGCTTCCAAAAAACACGAGGTCAGCATCATTGCATTCTTCAATAAGTCCTTGAGTTTTTACGTCAAGTCCGCAAACAGATTTATGCGTTGTTTCTGTCCCAACAAATTTCACTTGAAATTCTTTTTGACGTAATTTAACTCGGTTAAGTAAATCCCAAGCTAAGAAAATATCAATGTCTGTGAACTTGTCGAATGCTACTAATACTGCTTTTTTCATATTATTAATTTCTTTATTAGGCCAAAGAAGCCTTCTAACATAAAAATGCTTTTACGAAACCATGAAGCTCAAAACTAGTAAAATGTTTTTCACTTAACTAAATGTGTTTATTTCGCTTGCAAAGTTTTATTTGCTCCCGCTTTTTTAAAGATATTTATATGGTTCTTCGTTAATGGTAAGTTTTCTAACATTTTCTAAAGCATGTTTCATATATTTTTTCCAGAATGTGTGGGTAAAAATCCAATTTATTGGATAAAGAAATATATTATTTGAATAAAGCGTGTAGGTGTATTCAATCAAAGTTTTGTTCTTTTCAAGTTCTGTTGTCTGCCACTCGCCAACAAATTTGTAAAAACCTAACATCCAGGCTTGAAATTGGTTAATTTCAATTTTCCAATACTTGTTTTCGATGCGTTCTACAATATTGTCTACTGAGCCAAATCCACCTTTATGTGTCAACGATTTTGCCACAAAAACTTTTTTGCTGGAATTGGGTTGTCCCCATTTTTCGTCATCTGTACAATGGGTAATTTTTGGCATTATGCCATATCCAGTATGAACTTTCGTTACATCACAAAGCATAGGTGATTTGAATGCTCTTTCCAAAGTACAGTTAAAGGTTGTTGTTATTTTTACTTTCGTTTCCATTGTTTCTGTTTTAAGTCTTAATTGCTTATTGTTTTCTGTTTCGTTTTGGGGCTTGACGGCTGTGTTGAATGAAGTTGTACAGCCTGCGCCAGGGATTGAGCGAACTGCCGCCCGACACAGGAGGGAGTAGTAGCGAAAGCCCGGTTTTCAAAACAATATTGCATTGATTAAATTTAAAAAATAGTTTGTATTGTTTTGGAAAGGCGCCCAAAATATTAATGGATGGCGTCTTCGGCTTTGTAACTGGCGAGCGACTTTAATGCAACTATTAAAGAAGCCAAAGCGAAGACTGCACCCAGTAAAAATGCGGCGCCGGGAAAGTAAACAATGGCTTCGGGGCGCGTGAAATAGGCAAATGTATTGGTCATGAGCAATGGACCAATAATAGAAGTGAGGCTTATTAAACTGGTAAGCGCGCCTTGTAATTCGCCTTGCTCGTTGGGTGGAACTTGTCCAGACATGATACCTTGGAGCGCAGGACCAGAAATACCGCCTAAGCAGTAAGGAACGAGGGCTGCATACATCATCCAGCCTTTGTAAGCGAAGGCGAAAAAAGCCAAACCTATTACATACAATACCATTCCAATATACACAGAACGTTTAGGGCCGAGTTTGGGATTGATGTAGCGAATGAGTCCACCTTGCACGATGGCCACCATTAAACCTACAAAACCGAGTGAGTAACCAACTGCTCTTTCTGACCATGAGAATTGTTCCATGGTGAAGAATGACCAGGTGCTTTGCACGGCTTGTCCTGCAAGGTAAATGAGCAAGAGGCAACCTACAAGGCCTGAAATTACCGGGTATTTGCGCAATTGCAAGAGACTTCCAATTGGGTTTGCTCGTTTGATGTCGAATTTTCGGCGGTTTTCTTTGGCTAAAGATTCAGGCAAAATAAAATAACCGTAAAGGAAATTTAGAAAGGTAAGTGCTGCTGCTGCCAAAAAAGGTACACGTGAGCCAAACTGCCCCAGCAAACCGCCAATTACGGGACCAATAATAAATCCTAATCCAAATGCGGCACCTACTAAACCAAAGTTTTGTGCTCGGTTTTCGGGTGTGGAAATATCGGCAATGTAAGCTGTGGCTGTTGTAATGCTGGCGCCCATAACACCGGCAATTAGCCGTCCTACAAACAACCAGACGATGGTTGGGGCAAAAGCCAGAAATAGATAATCTATGGCAAAACCTAAAAGTGAAATGAGTAAAATAGGCCGGCGCCCGTATTGGTCGCTGAGGTTTCCTAAAACGGGCGAAAAAAGGAATTGCATGATTGCGAATGAAAATAGGAGCCAGCCTCCATAAGATGATGCTTCACTTAAGGTGCCACCAGTTAATTCCTGTATGAGTTTTGGAAAAACAGGAATGATAATTCCTAAGCCTGTAATATCTATGATTAATGTGGCGAAAATAAAGCCCATGGCGGGCTTGCGGTGTTGAGTCATGGGTTAATATTCTCTTATTTTTAAGCCTTCTTTTTGCAATTGTTTTAGTTCGAGATTTACGGCTCTAACAGAAATCATGATTTCACGCAAAGAAAGAATGAGGGAAATCATCATTAAAATAAGTGAGGCTCCAAATAAGATTTTGCCGAGTGTAACTAAATTAAAAAACAATGCAAACATGCATACTACGCACATGAGCATGCTGCTGATGCCGAATGCCTGCATGTTGCGAATTAGAATAAGACGGTTTTGCAGGTTTTGAATTTGTGTAATGAGGTTTGCATCATGGTCGGTTTCAAATTGCTTTTTTAATCCACGGATTAAGCTAGATAAACCGAGAAAGCGATTGGTAAATGCCAATAACAACAGCGAAATAGCTGGAAACAATAATGCAGGTGTGTTTAATGTAATTTCCATAACTATTGTTTTTTACCATATTTGTAAAACATAAAATAACTTAGTGTATTTTTGACACCCTTCATTCTAATAATCACTGTAATCAAATAAATTATGTCGCAATTTAGACTTATTAAACCATCCAGCGTTTTTAAATTTTTGTTAATTTTCAACAGCTTTTTATTATTGAGTTTTAGCGCATCTGCGCAGATTTTTGCTCCAGAAGGAGTAAATATTACAGGTAGTTTTATCGGTTTTCAAAATCCTCCGGTTGATCATTTGGCGTTTGCCAGTGAAAATCAGGTACCGGGTGGTAAATTTAAATTGATTACTTCAGGAACCCGCAGGTGGCAAACTACTTTTTATTGCGCAGACACTGCTTTGGTTCCTGCTGCGGATGTACCACAAGGAGATTATGCATTTTTGTTTACTTCAGGACCTTCGAATAATGCGTTTGCAAACAAATGGGCAGGTGTAAACAATGTTGTTATGAATACTGTATTGAATTATATTTTCGGTGCAAATACAGACAACAACATATCGCTGGTAAACAATAATTATTACACGGTGAATTTTGAAGATGTTGGATACCAGAGCAATCGTGCTATTTTTATGGTTACCAGCAATGCGCCAGTTACAATTGATTCTGTATTTCAATTACCAGCTTCAAATTTGATTGCACCAAATATTCCAGTAGTAGTGAAAGGTTTGTTAAGTGCAGCCCCATCCTCAGAAGAAAGATTTTACCTGCGTTATTCCACAGATGCTTTTGCCTCAAGTATTACATTGCCTATGAGTGTCGTGAATGACAGTATTATAGGCACAATTCCTGGATTACCTAATGGAAATACTATTCAGTATTATGTGTTTTCGAGCACTCAGCCTACTGCACCTAGTGTTTTACATGATTTATACACTTTGAATTTTAAGAATAACAATGGTTTGAATTTTATTTACAATGTGGCTGGAGCTCCTGTTTTTAATGTGAATTTAGGACCAGATGCGAATATTTGTCCCGGTGCAACTTTAACGCTTACAACAGACGAAACGTACGATTCTTATTTGTGGAGTACTGGTCAAACAACGGAAACAATTCAGATTACGCAACCGGGTCAATATTTTGTAGCTGTTACACAAGGTGTTCAAATAGATAGAGATACGATAAATGTTACAGGAATTGTTCTACCAGAATTTTCTTTAGGAAACGATACTTCCGTTTGTGCTTTAGGAGGTTTTGAATTACAATCGGAAATACAAGTTACTCCTGATGGTGATTCTTTGACAATTACTTATGATGCCACATTAGGACAAAGCGGATTGGTTGGAGCAAGTAAAGTGTACTTTCATTCTTCATTCGAATATGCGCCGTTTGGAGGTCCAGTTACACCGTTTATTGGCAACTGGGGACAAGATGATGGAGTAGGGGAAATGACATCAATTGGAAACAATAAATGGAGAATTACCATTCAGCCACAAACGTATTATGGATATAATCCTGGATTGTATGTGAATGGATTGTTTATGGTTTTTCGCAATGCTGATGGTACACAAACAGGAAAAGATAACAATGGCAATGATATATTTTTGGGATTGTCAGGTCCATCGCCTGTTTCAGCTTTTGCAGGCGTTACAGCCACAAGAGATGAGAGTATCTATACAGATATAGTTTGGAATACAGAAGAAACATCGAGCAGTATTATTATTGAAAATTCAGGAACGTATTCAGCGACAGTGACCATTGCTGGCGGCTGTCAAATTTCTGATACCATTCAGGTTACTTTGTTACCTGCGCCAGCATTAGATTTACCTTCAAATATTAGCACCTGTGTGTTACCTGTTAACAATGTGATTGATGCGGGAGCAGGATTTGCAGCTTACAATTGGTCTACAGGAGCAACAACACAAACAATTGTTGTAGATACTGCCGGAACTTATTCTGTAGAAGTTACGGCTGCCAATGGTTGTAAAGCAGAAGATTCAACAGTTGTGGTAGTTGGCACTCCATTTACGTTTAGTTTAGGAAACGACACAACCGTTTGTGGAGTTGGTCCATTGGTAATTGCACCAAATGTTGGATTGTTTTTTAATGGAGATTCATTAACCATTCGCTATGATGCTACCAAAGGATTGGGAGATTTAGAAAATGTTGAGAAAGTTTATATACATTCAGGAATTTCAGTTTCTGTAAATGGCCCATGGACATATGTTGCAGGCAATTGGGGACAAGATGATGGTTGGGGAGAGATGACAGAAGTTTCGCCTAATATTTGGGAAATTACTATCAATCCAACTTCACATTACAATTTGCCACCAGCAATGACCTATGCTGGAATCTGGATGGTATTTAGAAATGCAGATGGAACAGTTACCGGTAAGGATGATGCTGGATTGGATATTTACTTAAACACTTCAATTACACCTGCATTTAATTCTACGTTTGATGGTATTGAAGCTTCTTACACGCCTGGACCTTACCAATCTATTATTTGGTCAACAGGAGCAACATCTCAAAGTATTTCTGTGAATGCTTCAGGAACATATTCGGCAACAATAAGCAACGGAAGCTGCTCTGCAACAGATGAGATTACAATCGACTTTTTACCAGCGCCAGCATTAACAGTTTCTAATGATACATCATTTTGTGGGGCCATTCAAAACTTACCAATAGCAGCAAGTGCAGGATTTGATGAATATTTATGGAGCAATGGTGCTACAACTGCTTCTATTTTAGTAAATGCGCCGGGTACATATGAAGTAATAGCATCAATGAGCAACGGTTGCAGTTTTACAGATTCTGTTGTTGTAAGAAACAATGTATTGGCAAGTTCAGTGGCATTAGGACCAGATAGAACAATTTGTGGAACACAGGTTTTAGAAATTGGTCCATCGGTTTCTGTAACATCTGCGGGAGATTCTATCACAATTGTGTATGATGCTACAAAAGGAGTTGGAGATTTAGAAGGGGCTAATAAAGTATACTTTCATTCTACTTACGAATTGGTGCCATTTGGAGGTCCGGTATCGCCTTGGGTAGGAAATTGGGGACTTGATGATGGAATTGGAGAAATGACAGAAATTGAAAATGACATTTGGAGCATTACGATCAATCCTTATACTTACTATGATTTACCATTAGGTACTAATTTGAATGGTTTGTTTATGGTGTTTAGAAATGCCAATGGAACATTAACTGGAAAAGACGATGCAAATAATGATATCTTCTTAAATTTATCTGTAAATCCGCCAACTTCAGCATTCGATGGAATTACTGCAACGGCAGATTTTTCACCATTTGAAGGCATATTGTGGTCGAATGGTGAAACTACACAAACCATTGCTGTAAATACACCTGGAACATACAGCATGATTGTATATGGAGCTGAAGGATGTAATGTTTACGATACCATTCAGGTAAATTCTTCACCTTCGCCGTTTGTGAATTTGGGGCCAAATAGATTTATTTGTCCAGGAACGCCTTCAATAACTTTAAATGCTGGAGCAGGATTTTCTAGCTACACATGGTCTACCGATGATACAACGCAAACATTAACGGTAAGTGAAGCCGGCGTATACATAATTGCAGTTACAAATGTTGCAGGTTGCGTGGGTACAGACCAACTTACCGTAACTCTTCCCGGTGCAGCAAATGCACAGTTTACCGCCTTAGAAGGCAATGGCTTGCAAGTTACATTTACAAATACATCAACTGGAACAGATACTTATGCTTGGGATTATGATGGAAATGGTACAACCGACAATAGTTCTGCAAATCCTACAACTACATTTACTTATCCCGCAGTAGGAACTTACCCGGCAAGATTAATTGCTACAGGTTTGTGCGGAACAGATACATTTACATTGCAAGTTTCAGTAATTGGAGTTTCAACAGGCGAAGAAATTACACAAAGCAGTTGGGCTATTTATCCAAATCCTGCCAATGAATTGTTGAATATGAGTTTGCCTCAACTATTTAATGGAACAAGTAATATTGAAATTTATAATGAAATGGGTGCTTTGTTAAGAAAAGAAAGTACCAGCGATAAGATGCAAGTAATAAACGTTTCTGAATTTAGTTCAGGAATTTATATCGTACGGGTAACAAATGGCAATACTGTTTATAACAAGCGATTTATAAAACAATAATTGAATAATGAATAATGGATAATGAATAATGAAAAAGGGTAATTAATAATGTAAAGCAATCAATTATTAATTTTTAATTGTTAATTAAAGAGGGTGTTGCCTTTTTTGATGTAAGAAATGACGTAATAAGAAAGTAACAATTTAAGCTGTTTGGGCTATAAGTGTGTGTTCTTAAAACCCATGAATGAATAAAACTCTACTCTTCACATTTTCAATTATTTTTCTGTTTGTAAATAAAATTTCGGCTTGGAATATGCCTGAAGTAGTTGCTCCGCTTAACGCTGCCAACACTTTTACAGGAGTTACCATCAACTGGAATGCAGTAAATAATTCACAAGGCTATCAGTTAGAAATTGACACCCTTGCTACATTCTCAACACCTGCAAAGTTGAGGTTTACCAAAGACTACATCAGTACAAGCAGTGCAAACGAAGACACTGAACACAGCCTGAACAATTTGTTTTTTGGTCAAAAATATTACTGGAAAGTAAGGGCCTACATTAATGGCGATACTTCTGCCTGGAGTGCTACTTCTTTGTTTTCTACGTTTGCTATTGTAACTTTTGTAAGTCCCGAAAACGGAGTTCTAAATTTAGGAACCAATGGTATTACGCTAAATTGGGCAGCCTACGAGGGAGTTTCACAGTATCAATTGCAAGTAGATACTACCAATCTTTTTAACTCGCCCATTTTAATCAATATTACAAAAACGTATTTGGGTGCTTCTTCAGATTCTGCTGATACAGAACATACTATTTTTGCAGATATTGAAAACAGAACTTATTTCTGGCGCGTAAGAGCGCTTTCTGTAAATGATGCATCAGAATGGAATTCACGTTGGTTTTCTACCGGTACCAATTCCTTTGCAATACCTGAAACACCTGCTTTGATTTTACCTTTTAATGATGAAACGGAAGTACCTACAATTATGCAATTTGTTTGGAACAGCAGTTTGTATGCAAATTCCTACCAGTTGTATGTTGATGAAAACAGCGATTTTACTTCACCATTGGTGTATACCACTACCGATACTTCCCGCATTGTGGTGATTTTACAACCTAATCAGAAATATTACTGGTGCGTAAGGGCTTTTAACACACCTTCAATTGTTTCTTCTTGGTCTCAAATAAAGTCGTTTACGACAGTTACAGTATTCGAAGGGCCTAATTTACTTGCACCTACGTTCAATGAAAACAACGTTTCTTTGAATGCAGATTTTGATTGGGAAGACATTGAAGACGCTACTTCTTACATTTTTTCTATAGACACCAGCAGCGATTTTAGTACACAGGTGTTAGATACAACAGAGTTTTCTGAGTATTCCACTGCATTGAATAAAGGCAGCAAGCGTTATTACTGGAGAGTAATGGCACAAAGAGATACACAGAATTCTATATGGAGCGATGTGTACGAATTTAAAACAGAATCGGCAGCAAGTACCTTTTCGGCATTCAATAAGCCAATGGTAAGCATTTTTCCAAATCCTTCGAGCGGAACTTTGTTTGTGTCGAGCGAGCAGTTGATTCAGAACATTATGGTTTTTGATAATGCTGGGAAATTGATGGTAGATTACAACAATAGCAATGCGCAAAAACAATTGCACCTCGATTTACACACTTGGGCAACTGGCACTTATTTTTTAATTGTAAAGATGAATGACGGAACGGAAGCGAAACATAATTTCTTTGTGAAAGGGAATTGATAATTTGAAAGTCAGCGAAAACGCGTTGACGTGAGGAACGAAGTGGCAGCCGCCCAAAAATTACCATTTCATCTTATATACTGCATCACCAATTCCGTAAATGGTTTTGCTATTTGGTAAAATTCTGAATTTGTTGGTGTACATGCCGAAATCTGCTTTTTGCCAGGTGAGGCCGCCGTTGGTAGTTTGAAAACCGCCTGCTGTGCTGCCTACAAAACCTATATTGGCATCGATGAAGCCAACGCCAAATTCCCGCACTTTATGGTTGTTGGTAAGTGGTATTTCGCTCCAGGTTTCGCCGGCATCATGGGTTTTTAAAACGTAGCGTTGGCTCACGGTGCTGTCGGGATTGTAGTTTTGAAGGGTAACGTAGCCGATTTTATGGGTAGGAAAACTGCATTTCCAGGTGAGCTCGAATGGGCGTGTACTCTGGTAAACTTTTTTCCAGGATTTTCCTGCGTCGGTGGTTTTGAGGATTACTGCATTGCATTTTTCCACATCTGCATCTGAGGCTGCGCAGATAAAACCTGTATCGGCCGACACAAAATGAATGTCGAAAATGGCGGCGCAGTATTTTTCCATGTTCTCAGATTTCCAGGATTTACCGTTGTTGTAGCTGGTCATTAAAAACGCAGGACTACCAACCCTTCCGGCAGCTCTTATTGTATTTTCGGTTGCCGGATTTCCTGCATTGATCTTTATGTTTTTGTAAATATCTATGGCACATAATCCTTTTGGGTATGGTCCGAAAATGTTGGTAACGGCTTTCCAGGTTTTACCTGCATCAAAAGTTTCGTACAAGGCGGTAGTGTCTGTTACGTTGGGAAAATAATCGGTGCCCACATTTCCGATAAATCCATGTAAACTATCTGTAAATGCAAGGCAACGAATGAAGGTTCCCGGTTTTTCGTTTACCAATTCCCAGTTTTGTCCAGCGTTTTTGGTATGGTATAATTTGCCTTTTCCATTGCCATACCAGCCAATATTTTCGTTGATAAAAAACACGTCATCTTGCTTGCCTTTGTAAGCTTCTGAATTGGTTTTCTGCCAAATAAATTCGGTCTTCGATTTATTCTCAATTACATTTTTTAGCCAATCAACAGAAACATATATGACTTCGGGATTGAAGTTCTCTACCATTATTTTGGAATAATTGGGATCAGCTTTGGTGCGGTAACCGTCTTCTATGCTACCAACTTTCGCAAATGCGTGGTCAGTTTGTTTTAAAAAATAGTAAGTTCCGTTTTCGGGATGGTAATGGTTGATAGTATTTACAATACTTTTGGCGCCTTCAGGATTCAGCGCTTCGATGTCTGCTTCACCATAAAATGCCAGCACTTTTGCGCTTGTTTTGCTCCATAAATCTATCGGATTAAGAGCATCTAATGTTTGGTTAAATGCAGCAGAACGCGTAAACAATAAATCGCTACCTTCTTGCCAACCAAAGTTTTCGGTCATGAATTGGCTGTAATCGGGATTTTCTTTTACGAATTGCGTAGGCGACTTTTTTTGCGTGTAAATTTCATACAAAGCTTTTCGGATTTTTCTTGCTGTATTTTCAACTTCAATGGGTTCCATGCCAAAACCATTGCTTTGAATGCGCGTCATTTCGAGGATGTATTCGCCCCAGATTTTATCGGTGGTTCCATAAACAACCGCACCTTTTACCCAAGTGTTTTTGGAAGTAAGCATTGGCGCAATGATTCCGCCCATGCTGTGTCCCCAAATGAAGATATTGTTGGTATCAATTTCGGGCATTTTTTTCAAGGTTAACAAGGCGTTTTCGAAAGCTTCGGCTTCTTCATGAATGTCTATTTGCTCGCAGGGCGGCGTATTTTCATTATCGCCGATGCCGGGTTTTTCTATGCGCAATACAGCAAATCCAGCTGCGGAGAGTCCGTCGGATAGTTGGCGGTAAGGATGTTTTTCGTCTAAATCCACATTCGGTGTGCAGGTATAACCTTGAATAAACAGAATGGCAGGAAGTTTTTGGGTAACAATTGCTGGTTTTGAAACAAGACTTCGGATGCGGCCATTTTTATAATTGAATTCACCGTACTGATAAGTTAATCCTGTTTTGTTTTCTTTAGGCCTTGCACTGGTTTTGCCTTTTAAAGTGATGAATTTATTGTTGCGCCAAACCTTGTAAACTATTGGTTCATTTTCCTTTAATGTGGCTAATTTTCCAGATTTTAAATCGGCTATTTTTTGAATGTTTATTTCGTTTACACTGCAAACAATATCGTTTTCTTTTACGCCGCAGTTGGCAGCACTTCCTGCCGGAATAACTTTTAAAACCAGTAATCCATTTGGTTCTTTATAGTTGTATTTTTTTGAAATACTATCGTTAATGGCTTGTAATGCAGCGCCATTGTAGTAATTGCGTTTTAAGCTTTGTGCATTGCTTATTGAAAAAAGAAAAATTAATATAGATAAAAGGTTTAGTTTCATTTCAGAATTTTGATGCACAAAAGTAGGGGAGTGGGTTTGTCAAAAATTGAGAAAAGGAAATCATTACTAAATTTGTTAACTTTGTAAAAAAAAATCAAAAATGCCCGAATTAACTATCAAGTATAAAAATAAGAGGACTTTGGATGCTTTGTTAGATTTTGCAAAGTATTTCGATTTTTCAATTATACTTCCATCTAAATCTAAAGGTAAAATATCGGAGATAAATGGCGTTTCTATAATTCGTGCCGATAATTCTATTGACACTTCTGAACTCGAAACTATATTTTCCACAAACAATTTTGATGCAAAAGAAATCCGTGAAAAGGCATGGAAAAGAAAAAAATAGTTTGTCGTATATAGTTTATTTAAGTTATTACAAGAATTTAAATAATGATAAACAACTTATTATTTCTAATAAAATAATATGAAGCAAAAATTACTCTTATTTGCACTAGTATTCTTAGTTTTTCTTCACTTTTCGGCAAATGCACAAGAAAAATACTTAGGTGCTGCAATTAGCAGCAATGCACCTTCATTGCCCGTTACTGGAATTGGAAATGTATTTCAGGGAAGTTTTCACCCAGGAATTGATGTTAATTATTCGAAGAAATTCAATAAAAAAGAAGTGAATCAATGGTTGTATAAAGTAAATGCAGGATTAATCTGGCAGAAATATGTGCAGACGCTTTTTACAGTTTCTGGAATGGCAGTTTATAGAAATAATCATTTTAAAAGATTAAACTTCGATTCAGGAATTGGCGCTGGTTACGGAGCATCTTTTGAAGGAGGTGCTGTTTTAAAGTTAAATGAAGATGGTGTATATGAAACCAGAAATAAATTTTCACCACGTTCTCAATTTGTAATTTTAGTGCAAGCCGGAATTATATATAATTTAAGAAAAGATGTAGCACAAAGTATGGCAATAACGCTGCATGCAAAAACCATAATTCAAGGTCCTTTTGTAAAAGGTTATGTGCCGCTTTTGCCAATAAATGCAATAGAATTGGGTGTTTTAATTCCTTTAAAAAAGAAAAATGAAAATAAATAAATCAATATTTTATTCGGTAATTATTTTGCTTTTATTTTCATTAAATAATTGCAAAAAAGAAATTGGCCCAACTGAAGATATTGCTTGTTCTGGGCTGATAATTAATGAAAATCATCCAAAGAAAAATGCAATCAATGCAATTATTACAGATTATGTAAAAAAGGGACTTCCCGGAATATCCGTATTAATTGAAGATAGCAATGGTATTTATGCCAATGCAGGTGGATTTGCTGATATTGAGAATAATATACCTTTTAAAACTTGTCATATTTCCAAAGCGGCAAGTATAACTAAAATGTTGGTGGGTACGCTTACTTTAAAGTTGCAAGAAGAAGGAAAGATAAATCTGGATGAGCCTATTAGTAAATATATCGATGCTGAAATTCTTAAAAAGATAGACAATGCAGAAGGAAAAACCATTCGACAATTGATGAACCATACAACAGGTATTTTCGATGTAATTACTTCTTCTAAATTTTACCTGGCAGTATTGAATACACCCAATAAAAAATGGACGCAGGAAGAGTTGTTGGAATATGTTTATGGGGAAGATGGATATGAATTAAATGCTCCCTATCCAGCACATTACAGCAATACCAATACTTTGTTATTGTCTATGTGCATAGAAAAGGCCACTGGTATTGCACATCATGTTTTATTAAAAGAAAAAATATTGTTGCCATTAAGTTTGGAAAATACATATTACCAAGGAAGAGAAGATTTACCGGGATTTACAGCACAAGGTTATTTTGATTTGCATAACAACAATTCAATTGTAAACGTGAGCAATTTAATTACAGGTAGCGGAAATGGTTATGGTGGAATATTTTCGAATGTATTTGATTTACATAAATTCGCAAAAGCGCTATTGGTAAATAAAACCATTTTAAGTGATTCATCTTTAAATGAAATGCAGCAATTTCTTCAAGAAGATACCGATTTTTATACCGGTCCTGGATTGATTAAAAAATTCACCGATAAAGCCGCATTTGGAATTGGCCACACGGGCAGAGATTTAGGCTATAGTGCTGATTTATTTTACTTTCCAGCACAAAATAAGACCTTGGTGTTTTTTGTGAATTATGGTACCAATGGTTCAAGCGCTTTGAAAGATGTATTTAAACAATTTGAAAGTGATGTTGCGGATGCTTTGTTGGAGTAGAGAAATTAGAAATTAACTTCAGTTAAATTGTAAATTGCCTTAAATTAAATCACTTAATAATGAAAAAATCGGTATTAGTCATTATCGCATTAACCGCTTCATTTTGTTTGGGCTTTGCATTTAATAATGTACTATTAAAACAAAAAAATGAAGAAGAGAAGTTAAAAAAAGTAACAGGCATTGGTGGTATATTTTTTAAGTGTAAAGACCCTAAAGCTGTGCGCGACTGGTATCAAACACATTTGGGATTAAACACCAATCAATACGGTTCTGTATTTGAGTGGTATCAAGGAGCTGATTCTACGAAAAAAGGATTTTCTCAATGGAGTCCTTTTAAGGAAACAACTAAATATTTTGCCCCATCTACCAAAGAATTCATGATTAATTACCGTGTGGCTAATTTAGAAGCACTATTAATCGAATTGAAGAAAGAAGGCGTAACTATTACGGATACTATGCAAAGCTTTGATTACGGAAAGTTCGTCCACATTATGGATATAGAAGGCAATAAAATTGAATTGTGGGAACCAAATGATGTGGTGTATGAAAAAATGGGAAAAGATATGGGGGCTGGAACTACAAAATAGTTGCAATTTGAAAGTGAATTGGAGGATGCTTTGTTAGACTGTTTTTTTAATCTACAAAAGTCTCTTTCAATACAGCTTTAACTTTTATTATTTCTTTTTCAGATAATGTGCCTAGAATTTTTACAATTCTTTGTTTGTCGATGGTTCTGATTTGATCTAATACAATCCAGCCGGTTTTTTTATCGAAATTTATGGAAACGCGTGTTGGGTAATTTTTAGAACTACTTGTCATTGGTGCAACAACAATAGTATCTAAATGCTTATTCATTTCATTTGGCGATATAATAACGCATGGTCGCGTCTTTTTCATTTCGCTCCCAATTGTTGGGTCAAGATTTACTAAAACTATTTGATATTGTTTCATTACCATTCTTCCAAATTTTCATCTTCGAAAAAATCGTTCATTAAAAGTTTGTCGTCACCATTTTTATGCATTTGTTTGAATGATTTTTCCCAACCGGCGCGTGGCGCAGAATGCGGTTTTAGAATAATATACCCTTTCTCTAAAATGAGCTCAATTTTATCTGTAATATTGTATTTCTGAAGCAGCGTTTTTGGAAGTCTAATTCCTTTAGAATTTCCAATTGGAATAATAGAAATATCCATATCATTTTTTTTTTTGTGATTACAAAGTTAGTACAAATTATTTAGAAATTTACAACCTTTCGAAAGTCTATATTTTTATTGTCTAAATGCCCACAATAGCGACTGATGGCATTGTATTAATTCACATTATTAATACCAAAAGTATTTTGAAACGATTAGATTCAGTAATTTATTCCTTATCTTCGGACTTGGTAAAACAGATAGAATTCGTTTCTAATGTAGCAGCTTTTATTGACAGAGAAATGTTTTTTCATTGCTTTAAAACCGAAAAAAGAATAAGAATTGAAAGTAAGAATATTTAATTAAAAAATAGATTTTGAAAGATAAAATAAACAGTAATTATAAAGTTGGCGAATTAATTTATGATGCAAATATTTATGATGGTTTAAATACTTTTCTGAATGATTTGCAATTTTATAAAAAGTGGCTACCGAAAAATAAGGATGCAAGAATACTGGAACTTTGCTGCGGCACAGGCAGACTTACACTTCCAATTGCAAAGGAAGGTTATGATATAACTGGTGTAGACAATGCATCAACTATGCTGAAGCAAGCAAAATTAAAATCGGCTGAGGCAGGATTAGAGATCAAGTTTATTGAAGCAGATATTAGAAATTTGGATTTACCTGAAAAATATGATTTAATTTTTATTCCATTTAATTCTATACATCATTTATATAAAAATGAAGATTTGTTGATGGCATTTAATGCGGTAAAAAAGCATCTTAAAAATGGAGGTTTATTTTTGTTAGATTGTTACAATCCCAATATTCATTATATAGTTGGAAATGAAAATGAATTAAAACAAATAGCTGAATACAAAACCAGCGATGGAAGAAAAGTGCTGATAAAACAGGCGATGCGATATGAAAATAGCACACAGATAAATAGAATAGAATGGCTTTATTTTATAAATGGTGAATTTAATTCAATACAAAATCTGGATATGAGAATGTATTTTCCACAAGAATTAGATAGCTATTTGAAATTTATAGGATTTAATATTGTGAAGAAGTTTGGAAGTTTTGAGGAGGAAGCGTTTAACGATAAATCGGAGAAACAGGTATTTGTGTGTGAAATAATTAATGATAAAAAATTATAAATCGATTTATTCTATTTAGCATTTACTCCCTAAATGCCCGCACTAGCGGCTGAGGCAAATAGCTTGCGCATGAAATAAGCAACTATGGCCGAAGACGCGACCCCGCCGACGATATGGTGTTTTTGAAAATAATGTAAATGCGGGGGAGTGCCCAAAAAATTACCTCGCTATTTTGGAAGGAGAAATACCGAAATAGTTTTTAAATGCTTTGCTAAAGCTTGGTAAATCAGCGAAATTTAATTTTAAGGCAATGGTTTCTAATGCGTATTTATTTTCGAAAATTAATTCTTTGGCGCGGAGCAATCTTAAATGCATTAAATATTGATAGGGTGTTTGCTGATAGATTTGTTTGAAATAGCGTATTAAATCGAATTTTGTAAGTGCTGAATTTTCTGCAATTAAATCTAGGTTAATTTCATCTTTAAAATTTAATTCTATGAAGTTTTTTGCTTTTTCTATGCGATGAAATATCTCGCTTTTGGTACTTTTTTTAATGCGCTCTATTCTTACTAATTTCGTATTTAATTGTAATTGAATATTGCAAACTTCCTGTGCCATAAGCTGAAGTTTTTCGGCAATTATTTCAGGTGAATTAAAATGTTGAATGATTGAATTTACAGTACTTTGAACGGTTGTATTGGCCTCAATACTTTGATATACATTGAGGTCGTGCACCAAATTAATGGCGCGCATATTTTCACTTAAATCATTTGAAAAAATAAGGTTGTTAAATGCAGCATTTATTAAATCATTGCTCAATTGAATGCATAAAGACTCTACTGGCGTAGGATTTGAGAATTTTGCATCAATTGTTAAATCGGGTGGAGTAATGATGAATTTTCCTGATTCAACTTTATATTGATTATTATTGATATAATATTTTTCGTAGCCCGAAATGGTGTATTTTAAACTAAGGGAATCGGCTTGCAAGCGACCATCATAATTCGTTAAGGCAGAATAAATAATTGAATTATCTCCTTTACCTTTAATTTTTTCGGTAGAATGATCGTATAACTTAATTGTTTCTATCATTTTTTCATAGATTTTCCTGCAACAAAGCCCGATGACCAAGCGTGTTGAAAATTAAAACCACCTGTGATTCCATCCACATCTAATACTTCGCCAGCAAAATAAAGGTTCGGAATTTTTTTGGACATACAGGTATTGCTATCTATTTCGCTCAATTTTACGCCTCCACAAGTTACAAATTCTTCTTTAAAGGTTGTTTTGCCTTGAATTTCAAACAAATCGGCTGAAATTGCTTCCACCAGTAAATTGAGTTTTTTGGAAGAAATATCGGCCCATTTTAAGTTCGCATCAATTTGAGATTTGTTGCATAAATGTTCCCATAAACGCGCTGGAATGCCATCGAACACGCGTGAATGTACTGCTCTTTTAGCATTCGAAATTCTCTGTTTTTCGAGCCATTCCCTGATTTCATCTTGCGTTAAATCGGGCAACCAGTGCACACGAATGTTGAAGTGGTAATTCATTTCGGCCAATTTTCTGGCGCCCCAAGCAGAACACCTTAATATGGCAGGTCCGCTGAAACCCCAATGTGTAATGAGAATTGGGCCCGTTTCTTCGAGTTTGGTACCATCTATTCTTACCCGCGCATTTTCCACTGAAAGTCCCATGAGGGAAACCATGCTGTGATTTTTTACATTGAAGGTAAATAAACTTGGAACGGGCGTTTCTATTGCGAAACCCAATTTACTTAACCAGTCGAAACCTTCTTTTTTAGGATGACCGCCCGTTGTGATAAGTAATTTTTTGCACCTCAGTTTTTCCTCATTTACAGTAAGTTCGAAATACTTTTCGGTGGGTAAAATATCAGTTACGGTGGCGTGTTGCTTGATTTCAATCTTGTTATTTTCAAATTCCTGCATGAGGCAATTGATAATGCTGATAGATTGGTCGGTCTGCGGGAACATTCTGCCATCGGCTTCATTTTTCAAGGGTACACCGCGCGATTCGAACCAATTGATGGTGTCTTGCGGGCCGAATTGAAATAATAACTTAAATAAATGCTGTTTGCCTCGCGGATATTGTGCCGAGAAGTTTTTCAAATCGAATAGATGATGGGTAACGTTGCAGCGCCCTCCGCCCGAAATTTTAACTTTTGCAAGGCAGTTTCCGGTCTTCTCTATTAATAGTATTTTCTCTAATTGTGCTTCGTTTGCAGCCGTAATTGCTCCAAAAAAACCTGCTGCACCACCGCCAATAACTATTAAATCGTAAACAAACACGCCTATTAATTTTACCTGCAATATTAACAATTCCAATAGAAATCAGCAGAAAACATATTTAGCCGTTTATCAAATAAAATTTCTTTTAGATTTCTCTTTTCTCAACGCGAATTTTCATTAGGTTTGCGCCTCAATTTGAAACACACTATGAGCGTACTAGTAAATAAAGATAGCAGAATAATTGTACAAGGTTTTACGGGCACTGAAGGCACATTTCATGCAAGTCAAATGATTGAATACGGAACCAATGTTGTGGGCGGTGTTACGCCGGGCAAAGGTGGTTCTCAGCATTTAGACCGTCCTGTTTTTAATACTGTGCAAGATGCTGTTACGGCTACAAAAGCAAACGTATCCATTATTTTTGTTCCGCCTGCATTCGCTGCAGATGCAATTATGGAAGCTGCAGATGCTGGTATTGCTGTTATTGTGTGTATTACAGAAGGCATTCCTGTGAAAGATATGATAGTTGCCAAAGAATATTTGAATGGTAAAAATGTGCGTTTGATTGGACCAAATTGCCCAGGAATTATTACTCCAAACGAAGCTAAAGTGGGCATTATGCCAGGCTTTGTGTTTAAGAAAGGAAGAATTGGAATTGTTTCTAAATCGGGAACTTTAACATACGAAGCTGCTGACCAGGTTGTGAAAGCTGGAATGGGCGTTTCTACTGCGATTGGAATTGGTGGTGACCCAATAATTGGCACCACAACTTTAGAAGCAGTGAAGTTATTGATGGAAGATCCAGAAACTGATGGAATTGTGATGATTGGTGAAATTGGTGGTAACCTAGAAGCTGATGCTGCAAGATGGATTAAGGTAAATGGAACTAAACCAGTAGTTGGCTTTATTGCAGGACAAACAGCGCCTCCGGGACGCCGTATGGGCCACGCAGGAGCAATTGTTGGTGGTGCGGAAGATACTGCAGCAGCGAAAATGAAAATTATGGGCGAATGTGGTATTCACGTAGTTGCTTCTCCAGCTATTATTGGTAAAACGATGGCTGAAGTAATGAACGTTACAACTGCCTAAAAACTTGAATGTATGTCGGCTGCATTAGACGCAATTTCTCCAATAGACGGTCGATATTACAGACATACTTCTGTTTTAAGAGGATATTTCTCTGAACAAGCCTTGTTTAAATACAGGGTGTTGGTAGAGATTGAGTATTTTATTGTGTTGTCCACTGTTGGCATTCAACAGTTTCCGCCCTTGTCTCAAAGTCAGCAAAAGAATTTGAGGGCGATTTATGCAACATTTTCTAGCGAAGATGCCGAAAAGATTAAGGAAATTGAAAAACGCACCAACCACGATATTAAGGCAGTTGAATATTTTATAAAAGATAAAATTTCTGAAATCGGCTTAGGTCAATACAAAGAATGGGTGCATTTCGGATTGACTTCTCAGGATATTAATAACACAGCCATTCCGCTTTCCATCAAAGACGCAACATTAGAAGTGTTGTTGCCTGAATTGGAGCAATTTACAGATAGTTTATACCAGCTGGCCATACAATGGAAGAACATTCCCATGTTGGCCCGCACGCATGGACAAGCCGCTTCTCCAACAGGTTTAGGAAAAGAAATTTTTGTGTTTGTAGAACGCCTGCGCATTCAGATTGCACAGTTAAAAACAACGGTTTGGGCAGCTAAATTTGGAGGTGCAACCGGAAATTTCAATGCACACAATGTGGCATTTCCTCAGGTGGAATGGAAGGCATTTGCCACACATTTCGTTGCAGAGCTAGGTTTAACAAGAAGCGAAACCACTACACAAATAGAACATTACGATCATTTGGCAGGTTGGTGCCACCAGTTGATAAGAATACATACCATTTTGGTTGATTTTTGTCGTGATGTGTGGACGTACATTTCGATGGATTACTTTAAGCAAAAAGTAACTGCCGGTGAAATTGGTTCCAGCGCAATGCCGCATAAGGTAAACCCGATAGATTTCGAAAATGCAGAAGGAAACCTAGGAATTGCCAATGCCTTACTGGATTATTTCGCCTTAAAATTACCCATTTCGAGGTTGCAGCGCGATCTAACCGACTCAACTGTTTTACGCAACATTGGAGTTCCCATTGCGCACAGCGTTATTGCTTTAACATCTTTGAAAAAAGGAGTAGGGAAGCTGGTAGTAAACGAAAAAGCCATTCAAGCCGACCTGCAAAAGAATGCAGTAGTAATTGCAGAAGCCATTCAAACGGTATTGCGCAGAGAAGCTTACCCAGAACCCTACGAAGCCTTGAAACAGCTTACCCGCGGAAAAGAAACCATCGATTTAGCATCCATTCAGGAGTTCATTAATAGCTTGGATATTTCTACCGAATTGAAAATGGAATTGTTGGCGATAACTCCGGAGAATTATACGGGGGTGACGGGTTTTTAATTTTTTAACCTTCACATATAGTTTGCGGCTTAACAGAAGTGTGGGAATGGTGAACGAAATCCTTTAACTTAGCGAGAAGTTACAAATAAATCGAATTCTTCAAACTTCCCCAATGCCTAAATTTTAGTTAGCCGCTTTTAGCTGCTGGTAGTTTATCCCCAAATCTGCTTCACTTTGTAATTCTTAAACAACTTGTCGCGAGTTATAATAATTAATTCTTCCGATATAGCTTGGGCAATAATTAATCTATCAAACGGATCATTATGATGTGAGGGTAATTTTGATAGCTGCAAAAGATGTTCGTAGTTTATTGGAATAATTTCTATTTGATTTCTGTCTATAAAATCGAATAATTCTTTCAAAGAAAGTCCTAAATCTAATTTATTATTTTGAAGTTTTATTGTAATTTCCCATAAACTTGCCGCACTCAAAAAGCAAGACTCATCAATATTTCCTATTATGCGCTTTGCAGATTCGGGTAGTAGCTTGTCGCCAGAAACAAACCAAAGAAAGGCATGTGTGTCGAGAAGATAAGCCATTAAATATAATCTTTGAACTCATCTAATGGTTCATCGAAATCTGGAGAAAGGATGATCTTACCCTTTGCAAACCCAAACTCACGAGCTTTTAGCTTTGGTTTTGACTTTGATTTATTTTTCAAAAACTCAACAAAATTAGCTACTTCTGCCCGCAATTCTTTTGGTAAAGAGTTGATTTCAAGCTTTAATGTCGTATTTGTCATTCAACAAATTTAAAATAATATGATGATTTATCAAACTTTAATTTAGATGTTGATTGTGAAGCCCGTATGCAGCTTGCTAAGCGGAGGGCGTTATTATCCAAACAACAAATTCACTCTTTTTCCAAGTCCAAATTCAAAAATTCTGTAAAGTGTGGATAGTTGAATGTCACATTTTCCGTTTTCAAGTCTAGAAATATAACTTTTTTTAGCTCCAACTTTTTCGGCAAGTTGTTCTTGTGTCATATTTGCCTCTTTACGAGCTTCTTTAAGAATCTCGCTGATAACAAAATATTGAGCCTTCTCTTCAAAACTATCTCGTTTTTCAGCGCCAATTTTTCCGTATTTTATGTCTAACAACTCATCAAAGTTCTTAGCATTTCTGATTTTATCTTTGTCCATTACTTTTTTAATTCATTCATAAGTTTCGATGCCAAATCGATTTCCTTTTTTGCACGGTATTGGGTGGTGGGCACTATCAAATTTTTTAGTCCCAAAGCTAAGAATGAAGAACTTTTGCTTTCTTTTTTATTGTCTCAGGTTTTTGCTTTTTATTTTTTGATTCGCTCTTATAATTACGAATAAAATCACTAATTTCTTTACGAGCATTGTCAGTCAACGGATCGCTTGATATTATAAAGTCAATTCCTTTCGGTTCTTTTATATGTCCCATAATTTTTTTAAGATTTAAAATACTTGAAACCGCGGTATCAAAACTGCCGCCCGAAATTGTATTCAGAATTTAATTTGTTAAATTGTCTACAATGAAGTCGAGATTTATTTTTTTCCTTTTTTTCACATCGTAAGTTTACGAAAAATCTCTTTTCAATCTACCGTAATTTTTATTTATGTTGGTTGTTTTTGTGCCTTACGCCCAACTTAATATCAGAGATAATTTTCAAAAATCATATATAAAACCAGCAATAGGGAAGTTGTTGGCGATAACGCCAGAGAATTATATGGGGGAGACTTCGTTTTAAATAGATTCCCTTTTTGCAATTGATTTTTATATTTATTTGTAACGTTTTTTATGTAAAATGGCTATCTAAATTAATAAAGAAATAACCAGTAAAAAATTACGGTAATACTAATTTTTACAGTTAATTTTTGTAATTTTTCGGTGCTAATTCAAGATGTATGAAAAGAAGTTTGACAGTGCATTTTATTTTGATATGTGTATGTAGTTGCAGTTTGTTTGCACAGACGAGTATAGACACAACTGGAATAAGGAACACGTTGGAAGAAATTCTAAACCGCGACCAAAAAACACGCACAGGAAAGGACTCTGCTGCTTTTATGCGTTATATAGACAGCACAAACTTGGTGCAAGTTGAATTATTAATTGCAAAATACGGTTGGATGGGAAGGAGCTTTGTGGGAGATAGAGGCAACAGTGCATTGTTTTTTGTAATTCAGCATGCAGACTTAGCAACACAATTAAAATATGTTTCACTTTTAGAAAAGTCAGTTGAAGTGGGAGAATCCCGACCAAGCAATTTGGCGCTTTTGCAAGACAGAATTTTAATGCGACAAGGCAAAAAGCAAATCTATGGTTCACAAGTAGTTTACAGCGAAACAGGAGAGCAAATATTTTATCAGATAGAAGATGAAAAGAATGTAAACATAAGAAGAGCCAAAATGGGAATGCAACCTTTAGAAGATTATGCTAAACTTTTTGGCATCGAATACAAGCTTCCTGAACAGTAATTCACAACGAAATGACTATAAAAGAAGTTAACATTTAATTGCGCTGAATTCGTTGAAATCATTGATAAGTTCAGTGAACTATGATTGTTTAATAGAGGAATTTTTTAGGTGAATTTTGATCAGTTCTAATAACCATAATATTGCAATCAATTTTTTCTTGCACAACTTCATTTAGTTCAAAATAGAACTCTGAGAAATGGTGCGCGTAAAAAATGATTTGTCTTTAAAAATCCACGCGACAAAGTTATCTCTAAAGTTATCAGTCATTAATTTTTTGTTTTGTTATTAATTTATGTTGAGTAAATTGTTAATAATAAAAAAGGTAATTATTAATGAATAAAGTAAGATGCCATAAGTTTGTCAATAATTGACAAGTCATATGAAAGAAACTTTTGGACATTATATTAAGTACTTAAGAACTGAAAAGGGGTGGACTTTAACTCAACTAGCTGCTAAGCTTGAAATCGATTCTGCAAATTTAAGTAAAATTGAAAATGGAAAAAGAGAGTTTGACGAAAAAAGGCTTGGTAAATTTTGCAAGATTTTCAAGTTAAACAAGTTAGAAATGGAAAAAGAACTAGTGAGTGAAAAAATTGCAAAGACTGTTTTTAATAAGGATTTTGATAATAGTATATTAACATTAGCTGAACAAAAAATCAATTATCTAAAAAACGGTAATAATTCTGAACATACTTGCAATTCAAATGCATCAGAATCTGATTTGTTTGGCGAAAGTGACTGGCGATTAAAAGAGTTTTTAAATCCCAATGCAGAGATTAGAATTGGAACACTGTTTAGTGGAATAGGAGCAATTGAACACGCTTTTAAAAGACTTAATCTCAATAATTCAATTGTATTTTCGGGTGATATTGATAATTTTGTTAGACAAAGCTACTTTGCAAATTATGAAATTGGAGCAAGTGATTGGCACAATGATGTTACAAAATTTTCAGCAAAAAAGTATAAAGGACAGTTAGATTTATTAGTTGGAGGAAGTCCTTGCCAAGCATTCTCTATGGTTGGTAAAAGACTTGGATTGGAAGACATTCGAGGAACACTTTTTTATGATTTTGCGAGAATAGTAAATGAAACACAACCTAAAGTTTTTATTTATGAAAATGTTAAAGGATTAACAAATCATGATAATGGTAGAACTTGGAAAGTTGTTCAAGATGTATTCCATGATTTGGGGTATCAAATCAATTCTAAAATTCTTAATAGTAAAGATTATGGAATACCCCAACATAGAGAAAGAATTTTTGTCGTTGGTTTTAAAGACAAGAATGTAGATTTTTGTTTTCCCCAAAAAATCAAGCTTGAAAGAACAATGCAAGATTTTTTAGAAGACTACACTGATTCTAAATATTACCTCAAAGAAAAAGGGGTAAAGTTTGTAACAAGTTCAAAAAATAAAGTCAAAAGATATACTCAAATAAACGGAGATGTTATGTTATGTCAAAAGGCAAATCAACAATTTAACTGGCATGGTGATTTTATTTTTGAATCTGCAGATGATAAAGATTTTGATGAGTTTATTTTTGATGTAAATAAGGTAGAAGAAAAGTATTATCTTTCAGACAAAGTAAGAGATTATGTTCTAGCTAGTGGAACTAAAAGTTTTAAAACTAGTACTAGAACTGATTTAGAGGTTGCTAGGCCATTGTTACAATCAATGCATAAAATGCACCGAGCTGGAGTTGATAATTATGTTACTCATAATAAAGGTAAAATTAGAAAACTCACGCCAAGAGAATGTCTCAGACTTATGGGGTTTAGAGATGATTTTAAAATTGCTGTAAGTGACACTCAAATGTATAGACAGGCTGGAAATAGTATAGTAGTGGATGTTTTAATTGCATTACTAAAACAAATGGATATAACTCAATTTGCAAAATAGAATAGATGGAAATTGAAATCGGAAGTAAAAATTATAAAGTAATTGATGCTAAAGAGAAAATTACAATTGCTGATTCATTCGTAGTTAGACAGAATAAGATTGGTGGCGGAAATGGTGAAGCAAAACTTTATGTGGGAAATGACAATATAGAAGTTAGAAGCTTTTTTGGTAAAATCGGCTTTGGAATTCCTTGTTTCTTGCTTAAAAAAGATTTACTTCAATATTTAGAAGAGACCAAAACAGAATATTTAAAACCAGAACAGACATACTTAAATAAAGAATTGTTGCCGTTACTATGGAACGAAAGAAAAAGAAAAATAGAAGAACTTCCTGATGTAATTGAATTTGAAGTTTCTGAGCAAACGCAAATTGCAGGCCCACGCGTATATGTTAATTCTTCGGATCCAGCTTATAAATTAATTAGAGAATTATCACTACCCAACATAACTTATATTTCAGTTATCAAAATAGTTGATAGTATTGGAAAACAATATTTCTATTTCCGCTTATTTGCTGATTATTTTGGAGAAGTACAACACCCTTATATAATTAAAAAAGAAGAAGAAGAAATTGAAAATATTACTAATGAAACAGAAAAATTAATTTTATCTAAAGCTAGAATAGGACAAGGTGAATATCGAAAAAAGTTGCTTGAATTGTGCCCTTTTTGTCCAATTACATTAGTTTCTGATGATAGGCTTTTAATTGCTAGTCATATTAAACCTTGGGCTTCATCGAATGACTTTGAAAAAAAAGACCCCAAAAATGGGTTTATGTTAACTCCAACTTTTGATTTTCTATTTGATAGAGGATTTTTGTCATTTACTAATGACAAAAAAACAATTTTATCTCCATTTTTATCAAATATGACATATTCAAAAATTGGTATTTCAGACAACAAGTTATTTACTCATTTACCAGTAGAAGGAAGAGAAAATTATCTTGAATATCACAGAACAATTATTTTGAAAAAGTAAATACAATCCTTTAATTTCTTATAAATGCTTAGCTTAGCAAACCAAATAAATTTCAAAACTTATTAATAATGCTAGCGACATCATTTTATGCTAGTTGTTATCTTATTTTTTGAAGATCAAATTTTATTATTTCGAATAATACTATTGATAGCCAATTTATTCCGTGCAAAGTGATTGGCTTAAAGAATTGGTCAGGAAACATCAGTTCCGTTGAATCAAAGTTTTCTTGCCAACTACCTTTTAAATTATGAAAGAATCTATGTCTAAGTTCAATTAACAAATCATAATAACCTATAAATTTTATTTTAATGAAAATATTTTCTGATTTATCTATAACAAATTTTTCATTTATTTTATTTAAATATAGTTCGTAATATTTAGGCCTTAATTCTTCAAAATCAACTAGATTTAAATCAATTGTAATGTTGGTTTTGTAAAAATCTTCATCTTTAAAAGTCTCAGAAATAAACCTTTTAAAAAACAGAAGTTCTCCATCTTTATCTTTGCCAAAGTATGATTGTAAGTCGTGGTAAGTTTTGTTAAAATCATCTTTTTTAGAGACAAATATCAAAGGTATTGAGTAAGAAATACCTTCGATAATTCTATATAAATAAATGAAAGATTCTAAAAATTTATCACTTTTATAGGCAATTAGACATTTTATTAATTCAACTTCAATTGATTTATAAAATTTTCTATTAGACCTTGCTTTTAAGAAAAAGTAATTTAGATCTTCTAATGATACACTTTCATCAAATTGTTCAAGGAGTGTATCATATTTTAAAAATGTATTCTCTTCAGTAGGTAATTTTATATTATTATCTCTTATTTTATATGTTTTATTTTTATAATTATCTTTTATATTTACCGTACCTGAAATTAGCCTAAATAAATTAAGAATAGGAGAAGGGTTTTCTTCTGTCTTTAAGTGTTTATATTTCGTGTTATTTCTAGCTATTGAATCAACTATTGAGTATCTGTTAATCATTTGTTATATCACTAAAATATTCCAATAATTCATATATGTCAAAATCTTTAAGTTTTGCGTAATTTTTAAAATATTCAAAAGATAATTCTCTTCTCATTTTACCTAACTTAATTTTGGATGGGTTAAAATCAGAGAATGCCTTTTCAAAAATCTCAATAGAATTTGAGAATTGATCTAGAGTTAAATCTAAAATTAATTTGTGAGAAGTTTTCATTCCAACTGCAAATCCTACTAAATTATTAGCTTGCTTTAACCATTTAATATTTGCAGGATTAACTTGAAATTTAGCAATAGCTTTTATAACATCTTCAAAATTCCCGGAATCATCTATCGGTTCAGTCGAAATGATTTTGTTTACAATTAATTCATCCATTTTATCTTGGATGATTTTTTTATTGTCAACCATTGGCGAATTTGCCATATATGCTAAATAAGCTTGCTCTATATCAGATTTATTAAATGAGTTTATTTTTATTTTATCAGCTCTTTCTTTTTCAGTTTGAACTTCAATGCCAAGTGCTTCAAAGTTGAATACATTAGCCATTAACATTTCAACTTGATGACGGGGTGTCATTGGTTTTTGTCCATTATTTAAAGTAATCATTCGATAAAGCAATTTGTCAACCTTATCACTAAAAATGATGTTGAAATAAAGTTTTTTATCGAAATCAAAATTCTCTTGATCTGAAACTCTTAATAATGTGTTGAGTCTTTGTATGCCATCTAAAACAAATGAATTCTCATATTCTTCATTAAAATATGATTCAATTTTCTCTATTTTAGTTTCAAGATTAATTGCTTTTTCAACAAAAGCTAAAGTAATTGGTGGCATAACACAACCATTAACAATGTCTCTTTCAAGTTTTTCATAAAACTTTTTATCTTGTAATTTCCTTTGAAATTCAGTTTTACTAATTAACGGTATTAACTTTTCAATAGCTTCTCTGTAAGTCAATGAGCCAGAAGCTACAACGCCATTAATTACCTTGTCAAAATCTTTATCATATATCTTCATTTGCTAAAATTACGATTTATTTTGCAATTAAGACTAATTCTTTCACGCTAGGTTTAGAATGTATTTCAATCTAAAATGTTACTATGAAACGATTAAGTTCGAAACTACTAAAATGTTTAATATTAAACAAGATCTGCTTTTTCTGAATGCCAGATTTTAACATTAGTCTTTCTATGATCATATTGATATTTCTAAATCTATAAATGTCAATATGATTCAAACCTATTTTGAATTAGGCAAAAGAATTATAGAGTAGGAACAAGAAGGAAGAGAACAAACAGATTATGTTACTTACTTTATTGATAAATTATCTCATGATTTAACCCTTGAATTTGGAAAAGGGTTTTCTAAAAGAAATCTTGAATTGATATGAAAATTTTATTTGACCTATAAGATTGCGAAATCACTGATTTCGCAAAAGTATTAGTTTTACAGATTACCTGCAATTAATGCGGATATCAAAAGAATAAGATAGAAATTTTAAAAAAAGAATTGAGCAAATAATTGTGTTAAAAAAATCAACCACTTTAATTAAATGTCTTACTTTAAAAGTAATTTTAGCATAAACCAATTGGTGAAAATTTTATATAATGAATGTCTTTAAGCAAATGAAAATAAATTCAAATATTGAAAACGCGAATCCTAAAATTGAAAATTAGACTTCGCCTATAACATTACTAAAAAACCAATGCCCAATTACCCCCAAGAAATAGCGAAAATTAAAGTAAACAAAACGGGTGCTGTGGTTTCTTTACACAAGCCACTGCTGTTGCTTTTGACCATTGCGGATGTTATAAATGGTCATGCGAATAACTTTGCTTTTAAGGACATTGAAAGTCAATTGAAAGAGTTGCTGGGTAAATATGGCTTGAAGAATACTAAAACGTTAACACCAGCGTATCCATTTGTTTATTTAGCGAGTAGTCCAACACTTTGGAAATGTTCTATTGAGCGTTCTGCATTGAAGAGTCAAAAAAGTTTTTCAAGGGCAGAAGTAAAGAAAGCAAATGCTCAATTTGATGCAGGCTTTTTTCAATTTCTACAAAATACGGAGCAGGCGAGGGGCGTGGTTTGGCAAATATTGAATGCGTATTGGCCGGAAGCGTATCACGAGGATATTTTGCGCGATTTAGGCATTGATGGTGTCATGCAGCAATTTGTTTTAAATGAGCGTCTTAAGCTGCCAAGAGGTCGTTTGTTTGTGGAAGAAGTGCTAGATAGTTACGAGCGGCAATGTGCCATTTGCTCGCAGTCTATTCGTTTGGGTGATGCGCTCATTGGCATAGATGCTTGTCATGTGAAGCCTATTCAACATTTTGGGGATGATCATATTACGAATGGCATTGCTTTGTGTAAGATTCACCATTGGGCATTGGACCGAGGTGCAATTAGTATTTCCGAAAATAGAGCATTGCTTATTTCTCCCAAACTGAATGGAAATAGAATAAATGAGTTCTTTCATGAATTCGCTAACAAGGATATTTTCGCACCTCGTAATAATAGCAACCAGCTAAATGAAAAAAATACCGAATATCACAGGAAGTTTATTTTTGCTGGAGGGTAGATTGATTTTAAAACGTATTTTCCGATTCACCCACATACCACATATCTTGATATTGCGCTGTTGAGCTTTAGTTTTTACGCTGTTAATGGATTTATTTGTATTTGACCTCCAACGGCTTTCAAAACTTTCATTATAGTTGAAAATTGTGGCTTGGCTCCCTCAGATAGGGCTTTGTACAAACTAGGTCTGCTCATACCTGTTTGTTCTGCTATTTTAGTCATTCCAATAGCTTTTGCTATGTGTCCGATTGCTGTAATAATATCTGTGTCATTTCCTTCTTCCAAAACCGTGTTTAAGTATTCGGCAATCATTTCGTTGCTGTCTAAATAATCTGCAATATCAAATTTTGATGTTTCCATTTTTCTATTTATTTAAATTTTTCCAAATGTCTTTTGCTTTTTCAATATCCTTTTGTTGTGTTGATTTATCGCCTCCGATAAGCAGAACAATAATTTTCCCATCAACTTCTTTGAAATAAACTCTGTAACCTTTTGCATAATTTATTTTCAATTCTCTAATTCCATCGCCAACAGGTTCACAATTTCCGAAGTGTTCGTCTTTTTCTAACTTTTGAAGTCGGAACAAAATAATTGCTTTTGCTTTTAAGTCATTAAGTTTCTTAAACCACTTATCAAATTCTATTGTCTTTTCAATAAAGTACATTCGTTAAACTGTATTCATTTGGATACAAAACTACAGAAAATAATTCAATTTTGCAATTTCAATTTTGAGCTTAATACTTTGCCGAAATGAGTTAAAACTCTTGTACATGCTTAAATTTCCAAGGCCTTGATGAATGGTTTGCACAAAGCTTTTTGCTTAGGAAGATGCTTGCCTATTTTGCAAGCCGCGTGAGGGATAGAAGCGGAAAGCCCGCACCCCGAACCTTTTCGGGGGAGGACTTGCAGCGGATAGCCCGACCTGAAAGGGCACGCCCTAGGAAAAACTTGAATTAACCTAAAAGTTTATCTTACCTATAAGATTGCGAAAACACTGATTTCGCAAAGTATTTGTTGGAAGCCAAACCTGCAATTAACGCTTATATCATATTAAGTAGAAAGAAATTTTTAAGCTTATTGCTTTTGATTGAGAAACATTTTGATGATAAACATTATTTATTGCTAGAACTTGATGTGTTAGAAATCAACATCGACGCAATTGGAAGAATTAAAAAACAATAAATTTGCAAACTTTTAAGTCTGCATACAAGAAATAGTTGATAAATTATAAATCTGTCAAACATAATATTTAACTGAATAAAAAATGAAATTCGAAAAGGAAGTTGCAATCGTTACTGGAGGAACTACAGGGATTGGAAATGCAACCTGTGTAAAACTAATACAAGAAGGGGCGATTGTTTACAACTTAGATATTAATGATAGCAACACAGAAGGCCTTGTTTTTATTAAATGCGATGTTAGAAATTATGTTGATGTGCAAAACGCGGTAAAGTATGTTTACGAGAAAGAGGGGAAAATTGATTTACTATTTGCAAATGCGGGTATTCATATGTCGGGAAATATTGAGGAAACGAGTATCTACGATTTTGAAAATGTATTATCTATTAATTTAAAAGGCTTATTTTACACCGTAAAAGAAGTGATTCCTATTATGAGAAAACAACAAAAGGGATCAATCGTACTAACAGGATCTGACCAGTCATTTATCGGGAAAGGTGACAGTTCTGTTTATGGACTTACAAAAGGTGCCATTGGTCAGTTTACCAAAAGCACAGCTATTGATTACGCACAATTCAACATTCGAGTAAATTGTATATGCCCAGGCACTATTGAAACACCGCTCTTAACAAAAGCAGTTGAAGGATTTGACACATTAACAAAATTGGGCAAGGATACTATTTACAAAATGTTGGAGGAAGCGCAGCCAATTAAAAGAATTGCAAAACCTGAAGAAATTGCAAATGTTGTTTCGTTTTTATTGTCAAACGAAAGCAGTTTTATGACAGGAGCCTTGATTGCTGCAGATGGCGGTTATACTTGCCAATAGAAAGTTCGTTAGATTTAAGCTGTTTGCAATTTGAATTGTACTGCCTTTTAAACTTATTACCTTAAAAAAACTTTAGTTTATTTGTAAATTTTAATGCAAAATACAGGCTCGAACTTGTTTCTCAGTGGATTTACTTTTGTGCGCAATGCGGTGAAATATGATTATCCCGTGGTGGAATCGATTTTATCTATTTTGCCAATTGTGGATGAGATGATTGTGCTGTTGGGAAATTCTGATGATGAAACAGAAGCTTTGATTCAATCTATTGATTCTCCTAAAATTAAGATATTTCATAGCGTTTGGGACGATTCTTTGCGCGAAGGTGGCCGTGTTTTGGCTGATGAAACCAATAAAGCTATGCAGCATATTTCTCCGAACGCAGATTGGGCGTTTTACATGCAGGCGGATGAGGTGTTGCATGAGAAATACCATGCGGATATTCTGAAGAAATTAAAGCAAAATGTTGGTAACACAGAAATAGAAGGCTTTTTATTTGATTACGTTCATTTTTATGGCGACTACAATTTTGTGGCTGATTCAAGGAAATGGTACCGCAACGAAATCAGGATTATTCGTCCACATATTGGCGTAAATTCCTGGAAAGATGCTCAAGGTTTTCGGATTGGTGAGAGGAAATTAAAAGTTAAAAAAATAGGAGCATCAATTTATCATTATGGCTGGGTAAAACCGCCCGAATTGCAGCAAGCCAAGCAAGCATATTTTCACCAATTATGGCATACCGACGCTTGGATGAAAGAAAATATTCCTCAAACAGCACAATTCGATTATTCAAAAATTGATTCTGTGAAACGATTCGAAGGAACGCATCCTTCAGTGATGCAGGATAAAGTTCAACATCAATTTTGGAAAGTAGAGATTGACCCCAATAAAAAACGCTTGTCGTTTAAAACAAAGATGCTGGCAGTAATTGAGAAGCTAACGGGCTGGCGAGTGGGGGAGTATAAGAATTATAGGTTGTTAAAGTAATATTAACTGTTTTTCAAAGTCTTTTGGTGTTAAGATTTGTGCTGTTTTAAATGGATTGTGTTCTAATAAATCTTGGTCACCGGTAATTAAATAATCAGCTTTAGAAAAATCAATGAGGTCTAATAAGAAATTATCTTTTGGATCTCTACTAATAAAGTATTTCGGCGAAATCTCCACTCTTTCTGATATAATATCTAACAGTTCTAATAATTCTGTTACATTTTCTTTTGGAAAATATTTTCTTATTTTTTCTCTACTGGTAACTAATATTAATTCTGAAATGAGTTGATCTGTTGTAATAATAGTAATCTGTCCCGAAGTTATAAAATGTTTGACCTTAGCTAGACGCTTTCCTATCAAAAAACTAACCCAAACATTAGTATCAAAAATGACCCTAATGTTTTTGGTTTTCATAAAGTTCCTTTCTCACTTTTTCGGATTCTTCATTTATAGTTTTTAGACTTAGTTCTTCGGTTTTATAAATTTTTAAAAGTTTTGATAGTTTGGAATCTATTACTTCTTTTTCTAGTTCTTTGCTTAGTTTTATTTTCTGCTGCTTTGGCAACTGCTTCACTAAAGACAAAATTTGATCGAACGTGAAATCTATTTTTAAAGCGGTTTTCATTGTGAAATGGATGTTTAACAAATTTATAAAAATAAATTCTTAATTGCTCCCTATTTTTTAAAATATCATTCTGAACTGCTACTTTAATTTTTAGTTTCAATAACTACCATTTATCCCCAAAATAATTAACACATCTGTTTATAACTGATTTTAAAAACTCCAACTTTTGCTTTGTAGCATTTTGTAGGTTTGCAATTCAATTTTACTTATGCAAGCATCATCTACAGCCCTCACCAATAAAGACACTGCAAAGAAATTAGGTATTTTACCAGAAGAATTCGACCGAATAGTTGAGATTTTAGGAAGAACGCCCAATTTTACAGAACTCAGCATATTTTCTGTAATGTGGAGCGAGCATTGTTCCTACAAAAATTCCATTACTTGGTTAAAAACGCTGCCTAAAAAAGGAGCAGGAATGTTGGCCGAAGCAGGCGAAGAAAATGCCGGTTTAGTAGATATTGGAGATGGATTGGCCTGTTGTTTTAAAATTGAATCACACAATCACCCTTCAGCATTAGAGCCTTACCAAGGCGCTGCTACAGGTGTTGGTGGAATAAACAGAGATATCTTTACGATGGGTGCAAGGCCTATTGCCCAATTAAACTCCTTGCGTTTTGGCGACCCAAATTTGGCAAAAACCAAATGGTTGCTCAAAGGTGTAGTAAAAGGTATTGGCGATTATGGAAACGCTTTCGGGATTCCAGTTTTAGGTGGAGAGG
The DNA here is from genome assembly GCA_027490225.1 of Bacteroidota bacterium. Classification (GTDB taxonomy): domain Bacteria; phylum Bacteroidota; class Bacteroidia; order M30B66; family M30B66; genus JAIXYK01. Next base: position 87,387 of record JAIXYK010000057.1, read on the forward strand.
TATTTTTTGATGAATGTTACAATGTAAATCCACTGGTAAATGCGATGTCGGTTGGAATTGTAAAAGTGGGGGAAACTGCTTCTGCAACCTCTTACGGAGTTGGGAATCCAGTATACATTGTGGGGTCTTCCACAGGAAAAGATGGAATTCATGGTGCAACTTTCGCATCTGGTGATTTAACAGAAGAATCGGCCAAAGATTTACCTGCCGTGCAAGTTGGCGACCCTTTTCAAGAGAAATTGTTACTAGAAGCAACATTAGAAGTGATTAAAACTGGCGCCATTATCGGAATGCAAGATATGGGCGCGGCTGGTATCACTTGCTCCACCTCAGAAATGTCGGCCAAAGGAAAACATGGAATGAACATTTGGTTAGATAAGGTTCCTACTCGACAAAAAGGTATGCAAGGTTGGGAAATCCTGCTTTCTGAATCTCAGGAACGCATGTTGATGGTAGTAGAAAAAGGGCGTGAAGAAGAAGTAGAACTCGTTTTTCAAAAATGGGATTTGTATTACGCCGTAATTGGAGAAGTTACCGCTGGCGACCGTTTAAAATATTACATGAATGGTGAATTAGAAGCCGATGTTCCCGCAGATGACTTGGTGCTAGGCGGCGGCGCACCTGTGTACAAAAGAGAATATACTGAACCTGCTTATTACCAAGAAACAATGCAGTTTAATATAGATTCAGTAAAAGAACCAGAAGATTTAGTTGCTGTTGCAACATTTTTAACCAAGCACTTAAATATCGCAAGCAAACGCTTTGTTACCGAGCAATATGATTCCATGGTGGGAACTGGAAATATGAGTACCAACAATCCTTCCGATGCAGGTGTAATTCATGTGAAAGGAACCAATAAGGCCATCGCCATGACAGTAGATTGTAATTCGCGTTATGTGCACGCCGACCCTGAAATTGGAACTGCCATAGCGGTTACAGAAGCTGCAAGAAACATTGTTTGTTCTGGCGGTAAGCCAGTAGCAATTACCAATTGTTTGAATTTTGGAAATCCATATAAACCAGAAGTTTACTGGCAATTTGTTGGCGCTATTAAAGGAATGGGAAGGGCATGTACAGCGCTGGGAACTCCCGTAACTGGTGGAAATGTTAGTTTTTACAATCAAACAGTAGTAGGTGAGGAGTCAATTCCGGTTTTTCCAACACCAACAATTGGTATGATTGGTTTAATTGAAAATCTTGAAAACCACACCGGTATTGCATTTCAAAATACAGGTGATAAGATTTATTTGATTGGTTCACAGCAAAATGATATTGCATGTTCTGAGTATTTATACAGTTTTCATAAAGTAAAATTGAGTCCTGCACCTTATTTTAACTTAGAAGAAGAAATGCAGATTCATGAATCAGTGGCTGGTTTAATTGCCAATAAAATCATTCAATCTGCGCATGATGTTTCTGACGGCGGTTTGTGGATTGCCTTATTGGAAAGTGCAATGGTTCACAACAAAGGATTTAATGTTGAATTAGAAGAAGACATCAGGTTAGATGCACAATTGTTTGGAGAATCACAAGGTAGAATTGTAGTGTCAGTTTCTGCCGATAAAGAGCCTGAATTAATTGAATGGCTGGCTTTGAAAGAAGTTGCGTTTTCTGTTTTAGGTGAAGTGAGCAATCAGGAGATTTCTATTAACGGCAAATCTTTCGGAGAAACGGCAAGTTTTAAAAATCTATTCGATACAGCTTTAGGTAATGTAATGCATGCTTAGGCCTTATCAAATAGAGGAAAACAGGAGTATAAAATCCTGGAACGAAGGCGATCGCCCACGCGAAAAGTTAGTAATGCATGGTGCCAATGTGCTCAGCGATGCAGAGTTACTGGCTATTTTGATTGGTACTGGAACCAGAAACGAAAGTGCTGTTGACTTGGGCAAAAAGTTAATGCAAGGTGTGAATAACAATTTGATTACCCTTAATAAACTGAGCCTTGCAGAATTGCAAAAGGTAAATGGAATTGGACTAGCCAAAGCAGTTACTATTGCAGCTGCTTTAGAATTGAGCAAAAGGCGTCAAATGGCAACCGTAGACGAGAAAAGAATCATAAAGGCTAGCAAAGATATATTTGAAGAAATTGGCCCATTGTTACGCGATTTAAACCATGAGGAATTTTGGGTCTTGGCATTAAATCGCAGGTTACGCGTAGTTGCCAGCAAGAGAATCAGCACAGGAGGAATTTCAGAAACTATTGTTGATGTGCGAATGATTTTGAAATTCGGAATCGAAAATAATGCTTCTAACCTCGTTTTAGTGCACAATCATCCTTCCGGAAATCTAAATCCCAGCGAAAGTGACTTGAGGCTCACCAGCGACATTAGACAAGCTGCAAAGTATATGAACATGCCTTTGATTGACCATGTAATTGTTGCTGACACGGGTTACTTTAGTTTTGCTGATGCCGGAAAATTATAGCATGAAATCTCAACAAAAGAAACAATTTATAGCTGCGCTCAAATCAAAAGTGAGTACAAAAGTAGATGTAGTTGAATTGGCAAATCAGCTTTTAAGTGGAAATACCATTGCACTTTCTAAAGCTATTACACTGGTAGAGAGCAATAAAAGGGAAGATAGTTTACTAGCAGCTGAACTCATGCGGATAATTTTACCTCACAGCGGAAAGTCGAAAAGAATCGGAATTTCTGGTGTTCCCGGAGCTGGTAAAAGTACTTTTATTGAAGCGCTTGGAATGTCACTTATCAAGAGCAATTTAAAAGTAGCAGTCTTAGCAGTTGACCCAAGCAGTGAAGTTGGGAAAGGCAGCATTTTAGGCGATAAAACCCGCATGGAACAGCTTTCGGCAAATGCCAATGCTTTTATTCGTCCGAGTGCAGCTTCAGGCACTTTAGGTGGTGTAGCGCGAAAAACCCGAGAAGCTATTTATTGTTGTGAAGCGGCTGGTTATGATGTTGTGTTGATTGAAACAGTAGGCGTGGGGCAAAGCGAAACGGCTGTAAATTCAATGGTTGATTTCTTTTTGCTCATTGCCATTTCAGGAGCTGGCGATGAGCTGCAAGGCATTAAAAGAGGCATCATGGAAATGGTGCATGCCGTTGTAATCAACAAAGCCGACGGCGAGAATATTCACAAAGCGAAGCTGGCAAAAACAGAAGTTAAAAGAGCACTGCATTTTTATCCGCAGTTTGCCTCTGGCTGGAGCCCCGAAACGTTGGTTTGCTCCGCGCTCGAAAATACTGGTATTGGGGAGGTTTGGACGCTCATCGAAACTTATTTTGAAAAATTCGATGGGTACATTCATCAAAATAGAAAATCTCAGGCTAAGTGGTGGCTCAAAGAAAGTATTGAAGAAGAAGTGATTGCACAATTTTATTTGAACAAAGCAATTGAAAAGGAATTGCCGATTATTGAAAAAGATGTTGTTGAAATGAAGTTATCAGTTTCTGAAGCTTTATTGAAATTGATGACTTTAAACAAATAATAAGCGACTTTAAAGAATTCTTTTAAACTTGAATAGAAAACGAATATAGTCTATAAAGGTATTTAATAGCTTCATTTTCGATTTTCCAAATCGTTTACTAGATAATAGTTTCGTGGGAATTTCAATTATTGAACCGCCTGTTCTAATTGCCTTAATCAATATCTCAATCATTGAAATAAAGCCTTTTTCTTGGATTAAAATGCCATACTTCTCTTTTGTTTTTTTCAAAAGTTCAACATGATACACCCTATAGAATGAAGATAAAGTCTGAACTTTGATATCGAAGAAAAAGCGCAATAAAATATTAGCTATAAATGAAATAACTTTTCTGAGGAAACTTGTTTTGTCAAATCCTCCGCCTTGCGCATAAACAGAGGCAAGCACTAACTCAAAACCTAAGTCAGCTATTTGAATCATTTTTGGTAAAATTGAAATATCTGAAGTATTGTCTCCTTCAAGTGTAACAATCTTATCATTTGGTGATTGATGATTTTCAAGAATCCAGTTAAATCCAACGTTAAAAGAATCTCCGGGACCTTCATTTTTATTTTTTACTAATACTTCTAAACAATGTGAAGGAAATAAATTTTTTAATGTTTCAAAGGTTTTGTCTGTCGAAAAATCATCCACAAAAACATAATGCTTTTCATGGTCTGGCAGACAATTAATCAAACTTTCAGCAAGTGATTTTAAATTTTCTTGTTCGTTAAAAACTGGAATTAAAAAATAAATCATACTAACTTTACTAAAGTTGTTTTAGATTCTTTTGCCACTCAATAGTGAGCTTTAATCCTTCTTCTAAAGTAAATTGAGGTTTAAAACCGAAATAATCTTTTATTTTAGTAATGTCTGGAACTCTTCTCATCACATCTTCATACCTGCCAAACGTCTCATAAGGAATAAAATTAAGTTTTGGGGTACTTTCTATCCCGTTAACCAATTTCCAAATTAAAGAAGCCAACTTGCTGATTGAAATTTCTTCTTGAGGAAGTGATCCAACATTAAAAATTTCACCATTTGACTTTTCATTTTCTATTAAATGAACCAATGCTGAAACAGTATCGTCTACATAAGTAAATGTGCGCGTTTGAGAGCCATCTCCATGAATTTCTATTGGTTCATTGTCTAGAGCTTTTTGAATAAATAAAGATTGCGGGCCTCCCCACCAAGTTAAATTCTGATTTGGACCATAAGTGCCAAAAAAACGGGCAATTACATACTTCAAATCATATGCTTCGCTACAAGCTATTACGTATTGTTCGGAATGAATTTTAGAACTTGCATAAGCCCACCTCTTTACCTTTGTTGGCCCTAGAATTAAATCAGCTTCTTCATTAATGGGAGTGGTAATATTTTTACCGTAAACATCAGATGTAGACGAGAAAACCAAGCGAGATTTATTACCAAGACAGAATGCTACAATGTTTTTTAACATCAAATTATTTTCTTCTAAAGTTCTCAAGGCATTCGTATATCTAGGTATTTTCTGAGAAGCTAAATGAACAGTTACGTCCGATTGTATATTGTTGTAAGTAAATGGATTACAAACATCTCCTTGGATAAATAAAAAGTTGTTATTTTCTAAAAGATTTGAAATGTTGCAGTTGCTACCATATGATAGATTATCTATCCCAATTACAGTATGGCCAAGCTCCAGCAATTTTTTTGCAAGATTTGAACCTATAAAACCAGCAACACCTGTAATGAAAATTTTCAAGTCTTAATCAATTTTGAAATAGTAACACCTATAAATTATAAAACTAATATCAGAAATTACTCTCCTGAAACCCATTCACTTTTTCTCTCCATAAATCAGGGACAGGAGCACTTACATGTTTTATGTAATCGAAACAAACCATTACAGAACTTCCAGTTGCTTTTAAAATTGGACCTGAATCTCCTTCCACAATAAATCGATAAATGATTGTCATACTTTTGGTTCCAATTGCCGTAACTTCAGTTTCAATGTAAAGTTGGTCAGTAAAATAAATGGGAATTTTAAAATCCATTGTATAATTGGCCACAATGAGCCCTGTTTCCTTCCAATTATGCCTTGGTGCAATTATATCATTGAAATATTGAATCCTTGAAAGTTCCATAAAGGTTGGGAACTTTGCATTGTTTACATGCATTAACATGTCAATATCTGAGAATCTTAGCTGTACTTCGGTTCTATGTATTTTTTTCATTTAATTATCATCTAAGGCCTCAAAAATGGAGTTTTTACTTTTATATTCTGGTACTAATGCTTTCATATGTGCCACAATATCAGTGTTGTTTTGTTCTTGAAATTTCTTAATTAACTCATCAATGTCATTCGAAATGAATTCAAAGTCGAACTCTTGAACCTTTGCGCGCATTATTTGTGGATGATGCGTTGGTAAAGTGTTTTCGTTGTCGTTGAGTAATTCCTCGTATAATTTTTCACCTGGTCTTAAACCTGAATAATTTATCTCGATGTCTTTCCCGACTGTTAAGCCATAAAGTTTTATCATTTTTCGGGCTAAATCGATAATCTTCACAGATTTACCCATGTCAAAAATAAAAATTTCGCCACCTTCACCTATTGCTCCAGCTTCTAACACCAACTGGCAAGCTTCAGGAATGGTCATAAAATAACGCGTAATTTCGGGATGTGTTACTGTAACAGGACCGCCTCTTTCAATCTGTTTTTTAAACAATGGTATCACCGAGCCATTTGAACCTAAAACATTTCCAAACCTTGTAGTAATGAATTTTGTGTTGCAATTCTTATTCAACGATTGCACGTAAATTTCTGCAATTCGTTTGGTAGCACCCATCACATTTGTAGGATTTACAGCTTTATCTGTAGAAATCATTACGAATTTCTCTACTTTAAATTGAACAGCTAAATCGGCTAAAATCTTTGTGCCTTTTACGTTTGTAAATAAAGCTTCCGATGGATTATTTTCCATCAATGGAACGTGCTTATAGGCTGCAGCATGAAACACCAATTCAGGTTTAAAATGATTAAATACATTAATCATTCGGTCGTAATTTCTGATGTCGCCAATTACAATTTCATAGTTATTGGCATTCAACTCATCTATCAATTCCCTTTCGACCTCAAACAAAGGACTTTCGGCTTGGTCGAGTAGAATAAGTTTTTTAGGATTAAACCTGATAATTTGTTTAACCAATTCGCTGCCAATAGAACCTGCAGCGCCCGTTACTAAAACAGTTTTGTGAGAAATTTCATTCGATATTTTGTCCATATCAAGCTGAATGGGCTCTCTTTCAAGTAAATCGTTGATGTTTATTTTCTTGATTTGTTTGAAACTCAATTCACCATTTATCCAACTTTTTACCGGAGGAACTGTAAAAACCCTGGTATTGTTGGCAAGACACAAATCAATGATTTCTTGTTTTTTGGTTTGAGCGATATTTTGAGAAGAAAAAATGACCAGTTTAATGTCATTATTTTGTATGATTTCGGGCAAGTCGCTCGAAGGCTTTATGCTTATTCCCTGAATTTTTTTCCCAATTCTCGTTGCATGGTCATCAATAAAACAAATCACTTTGTATTTGGCACCAGCATCTCTTTCAATGGCTCTCTTAGCGGTAATTCCTGTGCCACTTGAGCCATAAATTATCACCCTCGATTTAACTCTTGTTCCTGAAGCGAATTCCTGAAAAATTCCTTTTATGATCAATCTTCCTGTAAACATTAAAAAAACGGAAAGCATTCCATCAATTATAATGATTGTATATGGAACGAAATAAACCGATTTGATCCAATATGAAATCGGATTTAAAACAATAAATACAGCCGAACCAAGGGCAATTGTAATAAAAATTCGTTCTGCATCCTTGGTATTTGTAAATCGAATGATGCTTCGGTGCGTTTGAAAAATAAGAAAGCTGAGTGCTCTAATCAACAAAATGCCTGTAAAAACCAATGGCAATGTTTCTGTTTCTGTATGAGGAATGCGAAAATTAAAACGCAGCAGGTATGCCATCCATATGGAAATGAAGCAGATAAATAAATCGATGAGAAAAATTATCCAAACTGGAGTGTTGCGTTTGCCAATTGACATGAAGGCAAAGATAGAGAATTTGCAATTTTCGATTAGGTTTGCACCGCTTTTAAAATGTTATGCATATTTTATTTATTGTTCCGTACCCGATTGATAAAGCTCCGAGTCAACGTTTTCGGTTCGAACAGTACTTTTCTTCCCTTCAAAAAAAAGGTATAACTGTAACCGTTAAACCCTTTTTGAGCAACGAAATTTGGGATATTTTGTATTTGCCAGGTCGTTTTCCACGCAAAGCTTTGGCAATAATCGGCGGATTATTCAAAAGATTTTTCCTTCTTTTTACCTTAAAGAAATACGATTTCATTTTTATTCACCGAGAAGCTACTCCAATTGGACCTGCTTTTTTTGAATATTTTGCTGCACGATGGCTCAAGAAAAAGATTATTTACGATTTCGATGACGCCATTTGGATTCCAAATTACTCGGAAGCAAATAGCTTTTTCTCTTTTCTAAAAGGATATTCAAACGTTAAACACATTTGCAAATGGGTATATAAAATATCTTGTGGAAACGAGTATTTATGCGATTATGCAAGACAATTCAATAAAAATGTAGTTTACAACCCAACTACAATTGACACAGAAAATTACCATAACAAAGTTAAAAACCAAGACACAGATAATTTTGTAATCGGCTGGACAGGCTCACACAGCACCATCAGATATATTGAAGAAGTTATTCCTGTTTTAAGTGAGTTAGAAGAAAAGTATACTTTTCAGTTTATGGTGATTTCAGATTTAAAACCAACATACAACCTGAAATCTTTGGTTTACCACAAATGGAATAAGCATTCTGAAATTGAAGATTTATTAAAGTTTAACATCGGAATTATGCCTTTGAAAGACGATAAATGGGCAAATGGCAAATGTGGCTTTAAAGCGCTTCAATACATGGCTTTGGGAATTCCTGCATTGGTTTCTCCTGTAGGAGTTAATACCAGAATTGTAGACGATAAAATAAATGGTTTTATTTGCACTTCACCCGAAGATTGGAAAAATGCAATTGAAGCAATCATGAAAGATAAAAGTCTGAATAAAGAAATCGCAAAGAACACTAGGATTAAAATTGAAAATCATTATTCAGTAAAGTCGAATACAGCTAATTTCATTGATTTGTTTTCCTGAAATGAAAAAAGTAGTTATAGTTACATATTTCTTTCCTCCGTGCAACCTTACGGCTTCTCAACGCTCTTTAGGTTGGGCTAAATATTTAAAACAAGAAGGATTTCAGCCAATCATCATCACAAGAAATTGGGAACATCATATCAACGGTCCCGATGATATGCACCACGATTCCGGGAAAGAATTGCAGCATGAAGTAAATCCTGATTATGAAGTTTATTATTTACCATTTAGAGGAAATTTAAGAGACAGGTTGTATGCTAAATATGGCAAAAACAAATACAACCTGATTAGAAAAGTCCTTTCTTTTATTGAGTTAATCGGTCACACTTTTACCAACAAAGCGATACCATTTTCAAACATTCACGATTTTACAGAAAATTACATTCAAGAAAATAAAGATGTAAAAGCCTTGATTATTACTGGAAATCCTTTCGAGATTTTTAGGTTTGGCTATTTATTAAATAAAAAATTCAATATACCATGGATTGCCGATTACCGCGACGATTGGAACACCAGTGAGGTAAATGATAGCCGTGGTTTTCTCGGAGGAATTATAGAGAAAATGCAGCAACGCGATGAGAAAAAATGGGTGAAAACAGCCAATTGTATTACCAGCATTTCTCCTTATTATGCGCAAAAAATTGGAGATTACGTTCAAAAGGAAGGTCATGTATTGTTGAATGGTTTTTTTGAAGAAGATGTGAATTCTTATTTGCACGAAACGCCCTTCGAGAAATTCACAGTAGTCTACAATGGAATGCTTTATCCTTCTCAGGAAATTGAAGTGTTTCTAACTGCATTTAAGGATTTTGTAAGAAAGAATGAGCAACACAGAAACAAAATTTCTTTGAAGTTTCCAGGTATATTATTTTTGAAAGATGTTGCAGCACGGGTTTCTTTGTTGATGAAGGGTTTTGAAGATGTTTTAGAAATGACTGAAAGGATTTCAAGAACTGAGGTGCTAAAGATTCAAGCCAAATCTCATTTACTACTCATGGTGGCGCACAAAGGTGCCAAGGGAATTCCATCCAGTAAGATTTACGAATATTTAGGGCTCCAAAAAACTGTTATGATTTGTCCTTCAGACAATGATATCTTGGAGCAAACCTTTTCTGCTTACAATTTAGGCTTTGTTGCTCATAATGAGGAAGAAGCAGAAGTTCAATTGATGAAATTGTTTAATAATTATTTAGACAGGAATATCCCAATAAAAGCTGATGAAAACTATGTAGCTTCATTCAGTAGAAAACACCAAACAAAGGTTTTGGCAGATATTCTTAGAAAATTATAAAGCGCTTATTTTTAGCTGAAAAACTTCACATACATGTAGATAAAAGCGTAAATAAAGGTAACCAGCAAGATACCCTTACCTGTTTGCTCATAATATCCTTTTTGCATGTATTGCCTGAAAGGAATTAAGTTAGCCACAATACACAATACAAAAATGGTATTCTGCTCAAAAATCATCCTTTGTAATTTTATCTCCATTGCTTTGTTCAATGCGCTAAACAATAAATAAAACAGAATTGGAATTCCAGAACCCAACATTGTTCCAAAAGCAAAATTATCTTTTTTAAGCATCTAATTTCCAAGATTTTAATCTTTCAATTGTTTCGTGAGCAGTAATGTCAAATTTGCAGGGCACTACCGAAACATAATTATTTTCCAGTGCCCAGATATCGGTATCTTCACCAGTATCGTAGTTTTTAAACACTCCAGTTAACCAATAGTATGTTTTGCCCATTGGGTCTTTTCTTTCGTCAAATTCTTCTTCCCAATTAGCCCTGGCTTGTCTGCAAATTTTTATTCCTTTCAATAAATCAGCGCTCACTTTAGGAATATTTACATTCAAACAGGTTCCTTGAGGCATTTCAGATGATAACGCTGTTGCAATTACTTTTCTTGCAATAGTTTGAGAAACGCTGAAATCTGCATCAATCGAGTGGTCACACAATGAAAAGCCAATACTCGGAATACCTTCCAAAGCACCTTCCATGGCCGCCGACATTGTTCCAGAATAAATAACGTTGATTGAAGCATTGCTGCCATGATTAATTCCCGAAATTAATAAATCTGGTTTTCTGGGTAATAGTTTATTTACCGCCAGTTTTATGCAATCTACAGGAGTGCCGCTGCAGGCGTATTCTTTTTGGCCATCAATAAATACCTCATTTATTCTCAAAGTTGAGTTTATTGTAATGGCGTGACCCATTGCAGATTGCGGTTTGTCGGGAGCAACTACCATCACCTCACCAAACTCTTTAGCTACTGCAATTAAAGCTCTAATTCCTGGTGCAGTAATTCCATCGTCATTACAAACCAATATCAATTTAGGGGAAGACATCTTTTTTTCTGTTTTTCGGAGTGCAAACATATTCGATATTTCCATTGAAACTCATTAAAACCACGTTTAAATACTAACTACGATTAAATTTATAGCTGATAATCAGTCAATTTGATTTTTTTTTCAAGAAATGTTTGTAAAAATGAAAATCTGAGTACATTTGCAGCCCCAACGGTGAGGTGGGTGAGAGGCTGAAACCACCAGTTTGCTAAACTGACGTACGGGTAACTGTACCGCGGGTTCGAATCCCGCCCTCACCGCCAGTAAGTTTTGGAACTTTAGGGTTACAAAATGGGGACAAAAAAATTACCTTCGGGTAGTTCGGGATGTAGCGTAGTCCGGTCATCGCGCCTGGTTTGGGACCAGGAGGTCGCAAGTTCGAATCTTGCCATCCCGACTCTAAAATCCTTCTAGCATTGCTGGAAGGATTTTTTTGTTTTAGCAACTTGATATTGTTTGTTTCAAGATCCATTATGAAAAACTTTTCTTCAGCATTCAATATGATTTGTTTTATTGTTTCTCTTATCTTTTTAGGATGCTCTTCTAATTCAACAAGCATATCAACAAGCATCCAGACAGATACTTTAGAGTCTGCAAAACAGAAACGCACTAATTCGCATGATTCTGCACCACAAAAGGGAGAACTAACAAAAATTTATTCCCAAGCGATAGGCGATTACATCAAACTTGTAAATGAAAAATACAAACTCACCTTCGATACTTTGTATTTTGGAAAACACCACAATGGGCAATCCAGCGATTTTCCTGATATCACATTGCCATCAACTATCGAAAACACACAAATTAAAATTGTAAGTCCTGAACAAGGCGAGAAAATTCAAGAAAAACGCAAGACTTCTTTTTACGTTAACCTGTTTGGTACTGTTGATTCCGAGCGTGCAGATTTCATTTTTGTAACATTTTCAAAGGGGTTTGCCCACCAGTTTGACTGCTTTATAACTTATAAATTCAACGACATTGAGAATAAATTTGTGCCAGAGACTACAAGATTTGAGAACTATCTTTACAAAGCAAATTAAAAATCAAATCATCTAAAGTCTAAAAAACGATAATTTGTAAAATGAAAATGCCTAACTCTTTTGGGGAATTAGACATTTTCTCCGGACCAATGCGCATATCAAATCCAAAACCTTTGGCTTACTTCCATTTAAGAAATACGAGAATTGTGGTTTTCAAATTTTGAAAATAATTTCCCTTCTTTTTTAGAATTGTGAGGTAAATACAAATTGATTTTTATAATATTGCCCGCATGAACCAATACTTGGTAGACCTCGACTTGCCTGAAGAGCTTTCTGACGAATTTCTTTCTTTGATTCCGCATCAAAGAGAGCATGTAGATCAGATGATGGCCGACGGTGTTTTAAGTTCTTATGCACTTTCTAGTGATAGAAGAAAAGTTTGGGCAATCATTTATGCTGAGTCAGAAATGGATGTTGAAAATGCCCTCAATACCATGCCTTTAATAGATTTTATGGAACCAACCATTTATCAATTAGCATTTTACAATGTGGCAGGTTCTGGACTTCCCATCATCTCTCTCAATTAATTTTTTTAAATTTTCCTATTTTGTATGCAGACTTTTAAGTTAAAAGCTAAGCTGGTAGATGTTGTAAAACGCATTGTTTTTCCAGCCGAAATAATTGTACAAGAAGGTCGTGTAACGTATATCAAACCCGCTCCGGCAGACGAATGTAAGACTTACATTTTACCCGGATTTATAGATGCCCATGTGCACATTGAAAGTAGTTTGATGATTCCTTCAGAATTTGCACGTATGGCAGTAAACCACGGCACTGTTGCCACTGTTTCCGACCCACACGAAATTGGTAATGTGCTTGGTGTAAAAGGGGTAGAATTTATGTTGCAAAATGCTGCAAAAGTTCCTTTTCACTTTTTCTTTGGCGCGCCATCATGCGTGCCCGCTACTACTTTCGAAACAGCAGGTGCCGAAATCAATGCCGAAGAAGTAGCTCAGCTGCTTGCCCGAAAAGATATTTGGTACCTGGCAGAAGTAATGAACTTCCCAGGCGTATTAGACGATGAAGAGGAAGTGATGAAAAAAATTAAATGGGCCTGGCATTACAACAAACCCATTGATGGTCACGCTCCAGGACTGCGAGGCCGTGCTGTAGAGAAATATGCAGCTGCCGGAATCACCACCGACCACGAATGTTTTACCATAGAAGAAGCACGCGATAAAATTGCCGCCGGCATGAAAATTCAAATACGCGAAGGCAGTGCAGCCCGAAATTTTGAAGCATTGCATCCGCTTTTGCAATCCAATCCTGAGCGTGTTATGTTTTGTTCAGACGATAAACATCCCGATCACCTTTTCGCAGGCCACATCAATCTACTGGTAAAACGGGCTTTGGAACTTGGTTATGATTTATTTGATGTCCTCAGAGCCGCAACTTTAAACGTTCGCGACCATTACCAAATTCCAGTTGGCATGCTGCAGTTGGGCGATCCTGCCGATTTTATCCAAGTAGATAATTTAGTAGATTTAAACATACTAAGAACTTTTATTAAAGGAGAATGTGTAAGCACCTTAGGCGTAACGCACATCAACTCTGTAGAGGAAACCGAGGTAAACTACTTTCACTCCTACGAAGTCGCTTTAAATGAGCTTAAAGTAAGGCAAGAGCCCAATTATAAACTCAATGTGATAGAAGCCATAGAAGGGCAGCTTATTACCAATCGACTGTTGGTTGAACCACAAATGGTTGTAAATGGATATATTGAATCAGATACACACAACGATATCCTTAAAATTGCGGTTGTAAACCGTTACGAGAAAACAGTTCCTGCCTTAGGCTTTATCAAAAATATTGGTATTAAAAACGGAGCATTTGCAGCAACCGTAGCGCACGATTCTCATAATATTATTGCCATTGGTTGCGACGATTTTTCCCTGCAAAAAGCCATCAACACTTTAATGGCCAGCAAAGGAGGCTTATGCGTTGTATCTGAAACCGGTACAGATTTACTGCCCTTGCCAATTGCGGGACTCATGACCAATAAAGACGCATGGGAAGTGAATGAAATTTACACCAGACTCGACCGCAAAGTAAAAGAAGAACTGGGAAGCCCATTGAATGCACCATTCATGACCTTGTCTTTTATGGCATTGCTCGTAATTCCTTCCATGAAACTCAGCGACCAGGGCCTGTTCGACGGAAATTTGTTCCGATTTATGAACCTTCAGGAAATTTAGTAAACAATACAACTATTGTTTCTTATTGTGATACTCATTTAGCGTTTTGCCAACGTTATAACCATTAATTAATAAGGGCAGCGTATCTGATGTTATCTCAAAGAATGGCAATTCTCCAGCTGCTGTTTTTTTATCTAATTCATCTTTTGATAAAAATTGCTTGGCAATATCCATATAAGTTCCATTCATTAAATGCCTAAATTCGTGTTGGAAAATTACTGCAGCAAACCCATCTAATCTTCCATTTTGAATTTCTCCCTTTTGGTTTTGACACTGATATTCAATCCATTCATAAGTCGCCACATTCCCTCTTTTCTCGCCCTTAGCACTTAAGCATCCATGCCAAAAATTTTTCTTTACAGAAGAAACTTTGGTAATTATTGGATTTATAAATATTTGTTTTTCAACTGGTCCCAAAACCTTGTATCTGGGATTGTCCGCCTTAGCTTCAATAATAAATATTTGTAGTCTTTTCCCTAATTGATTAGCCGCAATGCCAACCCCAGAATTTTTAACCATAACATCGTACATGCTATTTATAAAATCATTCAGTAGTTCCGAATTAAACTCCTCTTTTATTATTTTTCTTGGTGGCAAATACAATGCGTTTTGCTTTCTTCCTTCATCATTTGCAGGTAAATGTTGAAGGACTTCAAATCCTTTTTCAGATCTGCTAAGTATTAAAGAATCATCCATTTTGTCGCATTTTTTTAAGCCCATTGTAGCTAATAGCGTTGAAATTAATAAATAGTGTCGCATCATTGGCTATTGCTTTTTTATATTCTTATCATTATTGATTTATCAGCGTTTTTATCCCAATTCGAAGGTCGTAATCCCGTAAATGTTGTTTATTTCAATTTTTGGAATCTCCCCAAAGTACATCCTGCCGCATTCAAAAACATATTTACCTTTATACTTTTTCACTAAGCTAACAGCGTTTTGATTTGTTGCAGGAATGTCAAGAAATACCAAATCATTGGGCGCAATACTCAAACAAGATTTAAATAATTCTTCAGCAATGTTTTCATCGTTTGCAAAAAGAGGCCCTATTTTATATCCCGTTTCAGCTTTTCTAATTACCGCATAACCAAGAATTTTATTGTCTTTGGTATATTTAACAGCTTTACTTTCAGGCATACTCAACCAATTTTCTAAAAAGATGCTTCTCCGGCAACCAAAATAAGCAACATCATACGCAATTATATTTTCAAAATCGGCTTTGTTTATAAGAGAAACATCTGTAGAATAATGAATAGCAACTGAATTGAATTCGTACCTTTCATCCCTAAATGCTAAGTTGAAACCACCTTTATTGTAAAAGGCTTGCATCTGCACGACCCCGTCCATACCAATTGCTGCATTCGCATTGAGTCTACTAATTAGTAAATCTCTTCTCAAATGCCATAACTTATTTCCAATTCCTCGGCTTCTAAAATCTTTGTGCACGATGAATAAGCCCATAAAGCCAAATTCATTATTATAAGAAACAATAGCACCTCCAGCAATTAATTTATCCTCGTAATAAAATCCCAAAAAACCGTCAGGATCAGTATTCCAAAACACGTCAACATCGTTTTTACCGGGATTCCACCCTTCAATTGACGCCCAATTAACAAGCGTCGTTAAATCGCTTTTACCCAGTTTTTTTAGAACGATGTTTTCTAAATTCATTTTTAAATATTGCGTTGCCAAAAATACCGAAAACTGCTGTATTTAAAAATTGGGGCGGCTGCCGCGTTTTCGCTACCTTAGTTTTTAATAAATTTCAAGGTCTCTATGCTGCCATCACTTGCTACAGATTTCAACAAGTACATACCAGCTTTTAATTCAGCTAAATCAACTTGTTCAGTTGCCTGCACTTTATTTACCTGCATTGCAATCTTGCCTGTTATATCATAAAATACAAGCGAACTATTGTTTTTCAAGCCAAGCAATTGAATACGGTCATTTGCCGGATTTGGGAAAACAGAAAAAGATTGCGCTACAATTTTCTTTGTCGAAGTGGTATTTCTTGGACAAAATTCAAATAACTTATTCTCTCCAGGGTAATCAGTCAAATACGCATCCCCATTATTTAAACTCGCATCACCCAATCCTTCGGCATAATTCAATACACTACCTTCAGCAGTTCCATAACAAATAGAGTCTTTTCCTATTGAATATATTCCCAAAAGACCATCAGTAAATGCTGTACTGCTGCTTGGTAATGAAGCACTACCTAAATGTATAGAGAAACAACCATCTTCTGAAATAGAATTTTGAATGTTTATATTTCCAGAATCAGGAGCTTCACTATAAAATCCTGCATTTAAGTATTCAACAGTAAACTTCCTGTTTGGTGCAACTCCTTCAATTTTATATTTCACTGTAGTAGTTGGTTTTTGAACTAAATCATAGCTGCCTCCGAATAAAATTATTGTATTGCCCGGCAAAGATTTTACGTTAAAATCCAAATTGGTAAATGCTGCATTTGATTGTACATATATCGTATCACTAGGGGTACTTCCATAAAAACTATAGTTAAATGGCAACACAATTAATACTTGATCATCGTCCCAATCTTGGGGTAAGTCTAAGGTTATAGCATTGGTAAGAGGTGTAAATGGCAGGTTAACTTGCGTTAAATCATAGCGTTGCGCAATGGAAACTTGAGCTAAAAGCGATAAAACAATTGTAATTATATTTTTCATTGTAATAGTTTTTAAATTTTCCCAAAAATATATAATTACTAAATCAAGTAAACTGTTTATTCATTTAAAATTTGATTTGAAACCTTGGACTATTCAGCCCTTCTCTCATATTGGCAACAAGCATGCAGCTGCGCATATGCTGTATCGTCTCCTTTGGTTTTTTCGGTATCGTAACCAACAGAGGCAATCTTATTTTGTATTTCTGTTAGGTTGGTTTTTACGCTGTCAAATTCAACTTTTATTATTTTGCTTTCGGTATTCCAATTCGCTGAATAAATTGTTGGTGCTGTGTTAATAGCTGTTTCAATTGTTTTTTTGCACATATCGCAATTGCCCCAAACTTTAAATTGGACAACTTTTAGGTTCTCTTTTTTGTCGCCACATCCTGCAACAAATAACATAACAAATAAAATTACTAATGCATTTTTCATGGTTTTTTAAATTGCGGGTTATTCAAAAAATCGGTATCGGTTAAAGTATTCAAAAATGCCACTATGTCTGAAATCTCATTCTGGTTTAACCTGCCTTTTACTGATGATGCCAATACTGGATCTAAATTCTGTGTGTAATGGAAACCTGTATTGTAATGCTCTACACACTGCGTTAATGTGGTAAACCTGCCATCGTGCATATAAGGAGCAGTTACTGCAATGTTACGCAAACTGGGGGTCTTAAATTTTCCAATATCGCTGGCTAAACCTGTTATAATAAATCTTCCTTGGTCAGCGTATACTGAATCTAATCCTGTATTTCTAAAGTCATAATCTGTAAATGTTCCGCCTAACATATGGCAATGGTTACAATCCCCTTTTTGCATATCATTAAACAAATTCATTCCCCTGATTTCGGCCTCAGAAAATGCTACCTCATTGCGCATGTATTTGTCGAATTTAGAATTGCTCGAAATCATCGTCCTTTCAAATTGCGCAATTGCCTTCAACACCATATTACTTGTAATGGGTAAACTGCCAAATGCCTTTTTAAATAACGATGGATATTCAGCATGTGAATTCAACTCTTGAAGCAATTCTGCGATATCCTGGTTCATTTCAATGGGATTGGTTATTGGACCCGCAACCTGCGATTCCAAATCACTTGCTCCTCCGTCCCAGAAAAAATGACGGTCGTAAACCAAATTAAACAGAGGCATTGAATTTCTTACCCCAATTTCACCATTTATTCCAAAACTAAACTGCTTGTTATTATCTGTAAATCCATTTTCTTGGTTATGGCAACTCCCGCAAGACAAGGTATTATTGCCCGAAAGCATTTTATCGTAAAATAATTTTTTTCCCAGTTTAATTCCTTCATAAGTCATTGGGTTGTTCGATGGAATTTCTACTGCTGGTAAATTAACAGGTGTTGTAAAAGGATATGGCGTTGCAGCAGACGAAGTACCTGGTATTTCCTCCTTTTTACATCCAAAAACAATTAAAAAAAATGCAATGATAAAACCCGAACGGCTCATTTTCCTATTGAACAAATTCTAATGTAAACGAATTGGGTAAATTGGTGCGCATAGATTCTATCCAGCGTTCTTCTCCCGTAGGAAACGACTGTTGAATGTTATAAAAATTGAAATCTAATGGTTCAGCTACACCAAACATTTTATTGATATCCAAACGAATATTCATATTTCGGGTATTCTTATTGATAGTAATGGGGGCAATGTCAATTTCTACTTTCGAAAGCGCCACATTAGAACCTAAGTGATAAATGAGTGGTTTCTCAGCACCAGTTGAATCAATAAATGCTCCTTCAGCTTTTAAAAAAATATATCCAGTGCTCCACGACCAAAACATCCCGTAAGAAATATCCAAATCGCCCGGGTGATTCAACGTTTGGTTTGTAATGCTATCTACCCCAACCAAAAACTTTATCTTATTATATGTGCCTGTTGGAATGCTATCTAAAGTAAAAGATTGGCTGGCACTCTTCGCCTGATCTATGAGTTCAAAATTGCCAAATTTATGTGAGGTACCGTTCTCATTTATCAACTCGAAATTTGAAAGGTAATACTTCAGCATATCGAGCCTGTATTGGTTTCCTGCATCATTTGTATACAGCATTTGCCCCAATTGCAAGGTTGAGTTGTTTACCTCATTTTGAACAGAAACCTTGAGCTGACCTCTTGGAATTACATGCTCAGTTTCTGAAATTACAACTTGCTCTTTCTTGCATGAAGCCAAAAGAAATCCAACGAACAAACAAAACAGTATGTGTTTTTTCATAGGTTCAAAAATAGTGTTTTAAACAACATTTAAAGTTTCAGATTTGCGTTCACCAATTTGTTGCCTCCACATAGCATAGTACAGCCCTTTTTCTGCCAATAATTGTGTATGATTTCCCGTTTCTGCCAATTCTCCTTTTTCGAGTACATAAATCCTGTCTGCATGCATTACAGTGCTTAATCTGTGCGCAATCATTACTGTAATATGCTGTTTACTGGAAGTAATCTTCTCAATAGTTTTGGTAATTTCTTCTTCTGTTATACTGTCTAAAGCTGATGTTGCTTCATCAAAAACTATCAATTGAGGTGACCTTAACAAAGCTCTGGCGATTGAAAGTCTTTGTTTTTCACCACCCGAAACCTTCATTCCTCCTTCACCAATTACGGTGTCAATTCCTGCGTCACTTCTTGCCAGTAAACTATTGCAGGATGCTTTTTCTAAAACCAGCATCAATTCTTTTTCAGTTGCATCTGGCTTAACAAACAATAGATTTTCTCGAATAGTTCCGGCAAATAATTGGGTGTCTTGTGTTACAAATCCCAAATTACTTCGCAAGTCGTTGATATCATACAATTTAATGTCTTCTCCGTTTAAAAGAAATTTACCTTCTTCGGTCGAATATAAGCCAACTAGTAATTTTACCAAAGTGGTTTTACCGGAACCTGAAGGACCAACAAAAGCGATGGTTTCGCCTCTTTTTACGGAAAATGAAACTTCGCACAATGCCTTTGTTTGCGCACTTCTGTGTTTGAAACTTACTTTTTCAAAAGCCAGTTCTTCTAGATTATTCAAGTGCAATGGTGCTGCAGGTTTAACTTCTACGGGCTTTGCTAAAATCAATTTAAATTGCTCTAACGAAGCCTCTGCTTCCCGGTAACTCATTATTACATTTCCCATTTCTTGTAAAGGATTAAAAATGAAGAAAGAATAAAACTGCAGCGTCATTAACTGTCCAACAGAAAGTTCGTTTCTGAAGATTAAATATAAAAGGAAAAATAATATAGTTTGACGCAAGAAATTAACCATAGTACCTTGCACAAATGAAATACTGCGGATACTTCTTACCTTTTTTAATTCCAACTTCAATATTTTCTGAGTCGCATCATCTAACCTTAATATTTCTTGTGCAGTAAGTCCCATACTTTTAATCAATTCTATATTTCGAATTGTTTCTGTGGAGGTTCCTGCCAATATTCTGGTTTCTGCTACGATGCTTTTCTGAACAATTTTAATTTTCTTGCTTAAAATATTGGTGATTGTTCCCAGAATAATACTGGCAATGAAATAAATTAAAATGAGCCAGCCTTGAACTTGTAAAGCATAAATAATTACAAATACAATCCCCACAATTGCAACAAAAAGTATATTTATAAAATTGGAAATAAACTTTTCTCCATCTGTTCTTACTTTTTGCAAAATGTTTAATAATTCGCCACTTCTTTGGTCTTCAAATTCTTGAAAGGGCAGCTGCAGTGTATGTCTGATTCCATCAGTAAAAATATCTGCTCCCATGCGCTGCATGGCCATGTTTAGCGCATAATCTTGAAATGCTTTTGCAATCCTGCTTACCATGGCAACTCCCATGGCTGCACCAATCAGTTGCAATACACCAAGTATAAATTCCCTTTGCTGATAATCGCCTGCTCGGTTGGCAAAACGGTCAATTATTTTACCATAAATTAATGGATCTAGTAATGAGAATACCTGGTTTATTGTTGCCAGTAATAATGCAACCAACACCAATTTTCGGTATCTATTTAAATAAGAAAGAAGAAGTTTCATGGAGTATACAAGGAGGTAAAAACGAAAATTTTACGGCTATTGTTTATGAAAATAGGTCTTGAATTATAATTTCCCGCAAAATTTCCGCAAAGATAAAACTTTAGATGAACCTATTCCCGAATTTAAAAATCGTACTATTGCCCTTTTTTATAAAGGGATTTGATGAGGTATTTGATTTCAATTTTGTTGATTGTCTTTTTTTCGGAGAATATAAATGCACAATTAAAAGATAGTAACAAAGCTTGGAGCTTCAGCTGGGGCTATAACAGGGCTTGGTTTAGCAACA
>JAIXYK010000062.1 GCA_027490225.1 Bacteroidota bacterium
TCAACTTTTAACTTTCAACTTTTAACTTTCAACTTTTAACTTTCAACTTTTAACTTTCAACTTTTAACTTTCAACTTTTAACTTTCAACTTCTCTACTTCGACTATCTCCCAAATCCTCGACCTGCTAATCCAATTAAAGAAATTTATTTGCTTTATCAATTTCGGGTAGGCGCAATACAAATGCTTCATTTTATATCCCGGATACGATTCATCTTTCATTATATTTCTATTCAACACCAGCATTTTATGTGCATTTAACTCATGTAAACATTCATTCACGCTATTTTCTTCTGTTGCCACGAAAACTGATATATTTTCAATTTTATAAAAAATTGCTTCCACGCCTGAAATATCGTAAACACTCTTTTCAGGACAAACTATTACAACCTTTTGATGATTTCCTAATTCATATAAATACCTATAATAACTTACCGCTTCCTGCGCTGGTGTTATTGCTTTAACTAGTAAAATTGGCGTATTTATTACCAAAATAAAAGTTGTAACAATTTTAAATGTTTTACTAAAAGTAAATCTGTTCATTAAACTATCAAAACCATCTACAGCTATACATGTGAAACAAAAAATCATTGGAAATAAGAACCTAAGTTCTTTATGCCCAACCAAAAAATGAGCAAGCAGAAACGGAATGATTATCCAAACAAAAATGGAACTTGGTTTTGAATATACTCCCCATGCAAACAAAATCAACAATATGATTGAAAGAGGAGGAATTCCCGATAAAATATATGCATTCAAATAAAACCACCAGGGCATTGTTCCCCATTCAGCAGCTAAATTCAACGATATATTAGCCGTGTAATAATTATAAGGTGTAAACTCGAAACTCCCATATAACCAGTAATCCAGACTCAAACAAAGCAATAAAGCAATTGCTCCGCCTGTAATCATGTATGCTAGGTTTTTCCAAGTTTCCTTTTTTACAATCAATAACCATAGTCCAATTCCTGCAATTGAAAAAGCCATTTGAAACCTAAAGAAAAACGATAATCCTAAAAGCAATCCTGCTATTAGGTTATAATAAATTTGACTCGTTTTTTGTTCTGGTGATATTAATATAAAATATACTCCGGCAAGCATAGTAATTGAAGCATAATTTTCTGATGAAAACCGCACACTTAAAAATGGAATAAACCAGATGAAAAAACTTACAAACAGCAATAAGTGCCTTGTTTTTTCATTTTTAAAATTCTTAATTAATAGAACAAACAAACGGCTAATTACTAACCAAGAAAGGATTGCCGTGATTATCCTTAAAATTGTAAGCTGTTTAAATGGATCATTTAATCCTAAGAAATTGAAAGTTTCTAATAATAAATAGCCAATTGAAACTTGTAATGCTGGTCTTATGCGGGATTCAAATTCCCATGGGAGTTCATTTAAACTTGTTTTCCCCATTTTATAATTAGCAAATTCAATCAACTGAAAATGCTCATCTGGGTGGAAAAAACCTTCGCTGTAGTAGGCCGTGACCAAAAAGAGACAAAACGAAAAGATTAGTCCTAATTTAATGTTCTTTGTCAAAATCTAGCCTCTTGTGTATTTTTTGCAAAGCTAGACAATCTAAAAGCTTTTTGATTGATAGAAATATGAAAATGATGTTAATCTTTTACTATTAAAAGATGGTAAATTTTGTTGAATACTAATTGTTAATACAAGTATTTAAGATGATTTAATTATTTAAGTAATAATTGATATTACCCATCCTAAAAAGAACATTGTCAATAACATAATAATTAGGAATAAATACAAACTATCAACATTGCTTATCGTTTCTTCGAAGCTTTTTTTGTTTCTAGCTTTTGTGGGTGTATTTGTGTTGTATGCTGTATTGATATTTATTTCAAGAACGGAGACAGGTAAAGAAGTCGGAATTGAAACTGATGCTGAAACTGGAACAGGATCAGAAATTGAATCTGGTATGGGTGTAGAAACTGGAATTGAAACTGTAACAGGTTCTGAAACTGAAATTGGCTCTGGTATTGGTGGAGAAACAGGAATTGAAATTGGATCAGGAGCAATACCAGCATTTGGAATTGAAACTTCGCTTGGAATTTCTATAGAAATAGGAGGAACGTTTAATTGTTCTGAAATCATAGAAATAATTTCATCTTCAATTGTTTTTTCGGGCTTTTCAGGTATAGCAGGAACTTCAACAATTGCTGGTTTTTCTGTAATAGGAATTACTTTGGGGGCAATTTCCATTTGAAGCGCCTCTGTTGCCAATTTAAAAGAAGCCTCTCCTGAATAGTTTGTTTCTACTTCAGAAAATACTTTTGCTGGCATCTTTTTTACCCCAGTAATTTTCTTTTGATTAGCTCTTAATTCAGCATCAATTTTTAACCAGTCTATTCTTGAGAATCCAATTTGAAGCTGATCTTCTGCGCGCAGTATACATTCACTCACTCTGACGCCATTCACCAAACTGCCGTATTTCGATTTTAAATCTAATAAGACAAGTTCATCGTTATCATTAATGTACAAATGTGCGTGGAATGATTCTACTAATTTGTCATCCAATACCAGGTTGTTGTCAATATCTCGACCTATTTTATATACCTGGTTCATTGTGTCATTCTTTCAATGTTAGCTCTACCTGGCCTAGTTTAATTCTGTCGCCATGTTTTAACTCCAATCTACGGATACGTTCTCCATTTACAAAAGTTCCATTGGTGCTGCCTAAATCTTCAATCTCAATTTTACCCTTATCAATCCTAATTATAGCATGATTTTTTGTTACTGTTTGCTCATTAATAACAATATCATTTGTTTCCAGCCTTCCAATTTTAGTTTCATTGCCTAATGGGTAAGTATTTGTTCTTCCGCCTAAACTTACCAATACAACAGGGCCAGATGGTTTTACAGGAATAACCGGTGCTGTTTGAACCTGAACTTTTTCCAAAGGAACTGTTTTGGCAGCAGTCTCCTTAGTTGGTGAAGTTGAAACGTCTTCTTCAATTTCTTCAGTTGAACTAGCTTTTCCTTTTTTACCAGCCGCATTCACTAAAAGCATTATAATTACTATTGCACCTAAAATACCTATAGAAATCCATAAGTACTTTTTAAAATCTTCAGGAATTAGCGAACCTGCATTTGGGTCAGAAACTGTAAAAATTTGTCTTGTACCTTTATAATTAACGTCTAATTTAACTGAAGACGATGGTAACTTATCAGTAAAAACAGTGAACAACAAGTCATATGCAGCCTCTTGCATACTTTGTGGAATTGGGGAATTTATAAAATCGGTGATAGCGTTTATTATTTCGACCGTAGAGCGACATTGTATGTTTTTACCTCCTGTTTTAGAGCAAATCCTGCTTATCATTCCAGAGCTATAAACAGTATCGCTTGCTAAATAAGTAACAGCATAAACTGGAATTCCCATATCTCGGGCCTTTGCTATACATTCAGCCGATGAAACAGATGAAGTACTATTATTCCTTGCTACCGAAAGCACTATAAAAAGCTTATTGGATGGTAAATCTTTTTGATTTTGTAAATACTCTAGTGATTCAAATATACTTTTATACAAATCAGATCTGTATAAACTATCTGCTAAAGGATTTATTTTAGAATTTAAGCGAGAAGAAAACGAAGATTTATTTTCGGTAAATTTCTCATTTACCATTTGTAAACCTACACTATCAACTGCCATACTTCCAAAATAACCAGCATTCACCAGATCCTGATCATCTAAATTTTCTAAAGCTGCTTTAACGCCATCTTTTATTACTGAAATGCCTTTTCCATAGGTATTTCCAGATGATTCTATTAAGAAATAAACAGTTCTTCCTTTTTCAGGTGCTGATCCTGGTGCACTTTCCTGCAAGGTGTATGGTATTTTTCGCTCATCCTGAAAAACATTCAATTCATCTTGTTGGAATTTTGTTTTTCCCTTATAAATGATACCCATTTTTATATTAGGAAACAAACTCGAATCAACATTAACTACCTGTAATTCTTGCGCTTCACCAGAAATGGAATTAAGCATGAATGAAAGAATTAACAAACAGAAATTAATTTTATGCTTCACGGGTTTTATTAAATTGGTAAAGAATTTATTAGAAATAAGCACTTGCGCGTTCATAGGTACAATTAGCGCTCAAAAATGCAAAAAAACGTCGCACACTAATTAATTTTTTTAGACAGTTATAAACAGTTTTCTTTACAAAATGAATTTTGAGATGATAAACGCTTCATTTAAACAAAAACTAAAGGCAGAAAAACCAATTATAGCTTTAACTATTGTTGTTTGCATGCTGCTTATTGCGAAAGATTACTTTGGTAGCGCATTTCAAATATTTCCAATATTAGAATTCATTAATTTCAATACATTACTCAATACCTTCACTTATAGCCCCAATGCACATTTTTATAAGCAATTGTATTGGCTATTCGGGTGCTACTTATTCTATCTTATTCTTCCCATGTGCTATGTTACATTGAGCAATAACAAATTATCAGAAGTAGGGTGGAAGCTTACTATTCCTAAAAAACACCTTTCTATTTATGTTTGTCTTGGTTTAATTATAGTTCCAGTAATAATAATCGCTGCTACCACTGAAAAATTTCAAAACACATATCCTTTCTTCAAATTCAATCCACTTATTCACTCTTGGCAGCATTTTGCAATTTGGGAAACAGGTTATATGCTTCAATTTGTTGCAGTTGAGTTTTTTTTTCGTGGATTTCTGCTTTTTGGCTTGGCTCGTTTTATTGGACCATATGCGGTCTACGTTGCAGTAATTCCTTATTGTATGATTCATTTCGGTAAGCCATTACCAGAAACAATAGGAGCAATTATTGCCGGAATTGTGTTAGGAAAAATGGCACTCGCATCTAAATCTATTTTTCCAGGTATTCTAATCCATTGTTTAGTAGGTTGCTTAATGGATTGCTTAAGCACCTATCACAAGTATTACTAAAATCTCCTATTGAGTTTTAAGATTGTATTTTCAATAGCACTATCAATTGATCGAAAGTTATAATTAAGTGCACTCACTATCTTGTCATTTGTATAATAACTTTTGTTTCCAACCATTTTTAATGCAACCTTATTGGGTAAATATTTTTTGCCTGTTACAAAATTTCTACATCCATTAATAAACACAATTAATTTCAAAAGCCAAGTTGGGGCAATCTTAAACTCAGCGCTTACATTTAATTTTTTTGCAATCTTTTCTGCAAAATTTAGAACCGATAAGTTTTCTGCTGAAACAATAAACCTTTCTCCTGCTATTTTCTTTTCTATCAATTGAAAACATATACTAGCTACATCTCTAACATCTACATAACCTGTAAGTCCTGTTGTAATATATTTCATTCCATTCTTAATTCTGTAAAACAATGCCATGGTTCCGGTTTCTTTTTCAGAAGGTCCAATAATTACCGAAGGATTCACAATTACTGCATTCAAACCTTCTTCAATTCCACGCCAAACTTCATTTTCTCCAGCTCTTTTAGAAATCGCATACGCTGAAAGTAGAGTATCATCTTTTGTAAACAACGTTTCATCTACTTCTCCATCCGCAACTTTGTTAATTGTACTTATTGAACTCACATAAAGTAGTTGCTTAACTTTTTGAGTAATGCAAGCATTAACAATATTGGCAGTTCCTTCACCATTTACTTTCAACATTTCCCATTTATCCTCATTAAACAACGAAATTAATCCAGCACAATGGTAAACTACATCAATATCCAGTAAGCTTTCGTTTATTAAATCAATATCTGTAATTTCTCCTTCAACAAATTTCACAAAATCGCTCAATTCACTGCCTTCTAAACCATACCATTTCAAAACCGTTTTTAAAACTTCATTTGCTTTTTCAACATTTCTAACCAAAACGATGACAGATTTTTTTTCATTTATCAATTCAATTAATAAATGACTTCCTAGCAATCCCGTGGCTCCGGTGAGAAAAATTTTCGGCTTTTCCATGCCTGCAAGCTACAAACTAAGAAACCTGAAAATAGGTATTTGTCAATTTTTTTATTAATATTGTTATGTGAATCTGAAACACATAGTTTTTTTGATTGTAGTTTTTATAGCATTTTCTGGAAAAGCACAGAAAGTTGTACTTAAAACTGATACTGGTGTTGCAAGTTATTATGCTGTAAAATTCCATGGAAGAAAAACCGCAAGTGGTGAAATTTTTCACAAAGACAGTTTAACTGCTGCTCACAAAACACTTCCTTTTGGCACCCGGGTCAGGGTTACAAATCTAAAGAACAATAAATCTGTAATCGTTAAAGTAAACGACCGTGGCATGCAAGGCAAAAAAAGAATCATAGATTTAAGTCAAGCAGCCGCCAAAGAGCTTAACATGATAGGAAGTGGATTAATAAAAGTAAAGGTTGAAGTGTTAGAAAAATAATACTAAAGCTCTTGCTTCATCGAAACCAAAAATGCCCTAATCTTCTTTAGTTTCTCTACAATTTCCAATTCAGTATCAATAGCTACTTTATTGTCTTTCAGCATTTGTTTAGCCCCTTGCAACGTATAACCCTTTTCCTTTACTAAGAAAAATATCGTTTTAAACATGTTTACATCTTGCTGCGTAAACAAGCGATTGCCTTTTTTATTCTTACTAGGCTTAATAGCATCAAATTCCTTTTCCCAAAATCTAATTAATGAGGTGTTTACTTCAAACATATCAGCAACTTCACCTATAGAGTAAAATAGCTTTTCTGAAATTTCTTTAGAATCATCAGTCATATACCTCGTATCTAATCCTTTTTTTATGCGCCAAATGTAGTCTAATTGTTAAAAACTAACTCTAATCAATCATTGCAAAATGCTTATATTACACATTATCAGATTAATATATATATTCATACAATTGTGAATTACTATTCAGTAAAAAATGAATACTAATACCTATTGACAATTAAATTAGCAAAAAAACACATTATGAGTTCCACAACTACTTCAGCTATTTCAAAAACAAGACATGAGCAGATTTTAGACACAATAGACGAAGTAACAAACATATCAGCAAGTCTTGGCATTGCTCAGCTTAAAGTCGAAAATGAAGAAATCAATGGGAGAACAATTAGCATTAAAGGACGAGAAGTAGTTAACTTTGGTTCTTGTAGTTATCTTGGTTTAGAAAAAAATCCTGAAATAGTTGAGGGTGTTGTTGATGCAGTTAGAAAGTACGGTTCTCAATTTTCGTCCTCTCGCGCTTATGCTTCAGTTACATTATATACAGAAGCCGAATCCTTATTAGAAGAAATCTTCGAAAGACCAATTCTTTTGGCCCCAACCGTTACATTGGGCCATTTATCAAATATTCCTGTTTTAGTTGGCGACAGAGATGCCGTTATACTTGACCTTCAGGTACATGCCTGTGTACAAACAGCTGCTCAACTTGTAAAAGCACGCGGTGTTCATGTGGAACTCATCCGTCACAACAGAGTAGATATTCTAGAAGAACGCATCAATGAATTAAAAGATAAATACGAAAAAATCTGGTACATGGCCGATGGCGTTTATTCCATGTATGGCGATTTTCTTCCCATCAACGAATTGTACCGTTTGTTAGATTCCTATCCGCAATTCAATTTGTATGTTGACGATGCGCATGGCACCGGATGGATTGGAAACAATGGAGTAGGGTATGTATTAAGTCAAAAACCATTTCACGAACGTTTATTCTTAGTTGCAGGACTTGCCAAAAGCTTTGCAGCCTGCGGAGGAGTGTTAGTTTTTCCAAATGAAAGAGCTAAAAATAAAGTGCGCAACTGTGGTGGTACTTTCATTTTTTCTGGTCCCATTCAACCACCTATGCTTGGCGCAATTGTAGCTTCAGCCAAATTGCACCTTAGTAACAATATTAAATTCTACCAAAACGAGTTACAAAAAAGAGTTGATTATTTTGTAGAAACATGCAAATCATTCAACTTACCTTTAATTGGTGAGTCAAATTCACCCATATTTTTCATTGGAGTTGGCAAGCCAGGCGTTGGTTACAACATGGTTACTCGTATCATGAACAAAGGTTTTTACATCAACCTGAGTGTTTTTCCAAGTGTACCTTATAAAAACACAGGTTTACGTATTCCTCTTACTGTAAATCACACATTCGAAGATATTTACGATTTGTTATCCATCATTGCTGAACAATTGCCATTCGCATTAAAAGATAACGATTCATCAATAGAAGAAATTAAAAAAGCATTTAAAATTTAAATTTGGTTTAATTAGGTTAAAAGCAGCTGTTATTTTTTTAGCAGCTGCTTTTTTGTTTTCATACAATGCGCAAAATTAAATTTTGGGCGTGCCCCTGCTTCTCACGCTTCAACATATTTTGTAAAAACTAAAATTTTAGAAATTAACAACTAAAGCAGGGTCAGGCTGTCCGTTCCAAGGTTTTATTTCGCTGCGCTACTTAAAACGCTTTCCACTACCATCCTTCACGCGGGCAAACATTAAAAAGGATACCCAATACCGAAGTTTAAATTTATTCTTTTAGCGTCTAATTTACTAAACCTCCATCTTTCATCAATTGGAAAACTTGGGTCTCTCAACGGAATTGCGGCATCCAAACGAACAATAAAAAAATCAAAATTTAACCTCAATCCTAAACCTGCACCAATAGCAATTTCTTTATAAAATCTATCCATCTTAAATTCACCATTAGGTCTAAACGGATCAGGTTTTCTTAACCAAATATTACCAGCATCTACAAAAAAAGCACCTTCAATCAATTTGTAAATTTTTGCCCTGTATTCTGCATTCCATTCCAATTTTATGTCACCAATTTGGTCAAAACGAATACCTGCAGAATCACTATAACTTCCTGGGCCCAAACTTCTCGCTATCCATGCTCTGATTCCGTTCGAACCTCCTCCAAAGAAACTTTTCACAAAAGGCATTACTCCACTGTTTCCATATGGAAACCCTACTCCTATAATATTTCTAAATGCTAAAGAACTTGTTTTTCCTGTATAGTAATAATACCTTAAATCGGTATCAATTCTCACATATTGAGAAAACGGCACCCCAAAAACTACATAATAGTTATCTGAATTCTGCGCTGGATTTTTAAACAAACGCCTGGAAGCTTTCAAAATATTACCTGAGCTTTCTACATTTCCCTGAAAAAATATAAATCCTTTTGCTTTCCCAATTTTCTGATTGTTGTATATGAAACTAAATTTTGTTGCCGTAATAAGCTGACTTTTAAATGAATTCTTCAAAAACAAATTATTTGATAAATTCAATAAATCTTCAAATGTATTCCCAAGATTTACAGTAATAAAATTCACTTCAAAAGGATTCAATATATGCGTAACATATTGATTTGGTTTTGCTGTTAAGCTATAAGCAACATTAAAAATTGTACGCTGGTAATCGGGTCTTTGTTGAAAATTATAGGAAGTAATAAACTTTGTTTTTTGATTGTTCAACCCTAAAAAACGGGTTATTCTTGGAATTTTTGGTAATTGAATCGAGGCTTCAGGTCCAAAAAGAAAAGTATTAAAAGGTAAGAAGCTATTTATATTACCTACATTATCATCTACATTACTTAAAATTTGCTGAACTTCTACTGCAGCATTCAAGCGAATTTCAAATAATTCTAATCCTTTAAAGAAGTTTTTATTTTGATAAATAAAATCACCTGCAATACCTAAGTTTCCACTTGTATTTGTGCCTTGAGCCTGAATTGTATAAGATTGACGTTTCATAGGACTTACCTGAATCTCACAATTCAATAAATCTGAAGAATCTACATTTACAGGTTGGAACTGAATGTTTATAAATTTAAAAGCTTTAAAGTCAGCAATGCGCTGGTAAGTTTTTGCAGCTATTGATTTGTTATACAATTCATGTGGTTGAATTAAAAGTGTCTCTTTTAATACTTTTGGCTTATACGGAAGTTTTTTTGAAGTTATATAATATATGTTGTCATAAAATAAAGTATCAAAAATAACTGAGGCGTCGGTTCTTATTTGGTAATCACCTTTTATATAAATTTCATTTATTTTAAACCTAACATGATTAGTCACAATGTTGCTATCCACAAATCCTTCAATACTTTTTACAGGATTATTGATTTCCATAGCCACGTCAACTTTACGATTGCCTACAGAAGAATCAGCCGAGTATGAAATAAAATTCTTTTGAAAAAGAAAATAACCATTATTTTTAAGCAATTCTGTTATTCTATCTCGTTCAGCATTAAACACATCAGAATTGTACTGATTTCCTGTTTTTATTAGACTTTCAGATTTAGAAGCATTAAAAATATCTTGAATAACAGGGTCTTCAATCTCAAAAATTACCTCTCCAATTGTATATGGAATGCCAACTTGAACATCAAAAAATATCTTGGCAGTTTTAAGTTTCCTTTCTAATTTAACTGAATCTGTAACTTTTGCATCAAAATACCCATTGTTTTTTAGCAATATTTCTAATTGTTTGGATGATCGGTTAATAATTGAAGTATCAACAATTACAGGAGCTTCTCCAATATCAAGTAACCATTTATTAAAAATAAAAGGCGTTTCGTTCCGTAATTTTTTATCTTTTTGCTTTCTTTTTTCGTTCAATAACCTGCGCTTCTCAATCTTTTTGGCATATTCTTCTTGAAATTTTTCTTGGTCTACTAAATTGTATACCCATAAATGGAACTTAATAAAATTAAAAATCTTTTTATTGGGTTTTTGCTTCAAATAGCTCAATAATTGAGCATTTGTAAGTATAGTTTTATCGCCAGTAATTTTATTTTTTTGTAATAAATACTGATTTTCTTTTAATTTTCTGGTTGAAGTACACTGAGAACAAAAAACAATTATGAAGAATATTCCCATAAACTTCCCCAATTTTAGGGTGTTTAATGTGAGACTTATCCTTTTTATCATTGTTAGAATGTGGTACCTTTGAATCTCCAAATTTAAGCGCTTTTAAATGCTAAGCAAAAACAGAATCAAAGAACTTCAATCATTAAGCCAAAAGAAATTTAGAAATGCCAGTAAAACGTTTCTTGCTGAAGGAGATAAGATTGTAATTGAGTTGTTGAAAAGCGATTTTCCATGTGTCGAAATAATATGCACAGAAAAATGGTTCAACCAAAAGGGTAGGGGACTTGGCTCCCCAAAAGAGCTATTGATAACTTTAGCAGAGGAATTTCAGCTCGAAAAAATAAGCTCTTTAAGTAATCCTTCAGAAGTTATTGCTGTTTGTGCATTTCCAGAACAAAAAAATGAAATTGAATTAAAAAATAATTTCATATTATTTATAGATGCTGTGCGCGACCCTGGTAATTTGGGAACGCTTATCAGATTGGCCGATTGGTTTGGCATTTCTCAAATAGTAGCTTCAGAAGATACAGTAGAATGGACAAATCCAAAAGTTATACAAAGTTCTATGGGCTCTTTTATAAGACTTCAACCGCAATATGTAAATCCAGTAGAATTTTTCTCTAAAGCTAAAGGAGAAATTGAAGTATTCGCAGCTGATTTATCAGGATCAAATGTGTATGATGCGGAATTGAGTAATAAAGGTATCTTAATTGTTAGCAGCGAATCTCATGGATTAAGCAGTAATCTTGAAGCTTTTGTAAATCAAAAAATTCATATTCCCAAATTCTCAGAAAATATTTCAGCAGCAGAATCCTTAAATGTAGCTACTGCGACAGCAATATTACTATCTGAATTTAAAAGAAGAAAATTTTAGTAGAAGTAAAAACAATTCTTATTGATATTTCATATTTTCGCAAAAAATAATTTATGCGATATTTAATTCGAGCAATAATTGTATTATTCTCAGTTTCAGCCTTAGTTTCTTGCAATAAAAGTGATTGTGGCCCACAAGAATGCCTAAATAATGGTGTATGTGAAAAAGGAATTTGTGAATGTCCTGAAGGATTTGATGGGTTGTATTGTGAGTTAACTCCCTGCGATAAAATTAAATGTTACAATGGTGCTACTTGCAATAATGGAGCGTGCGAATGCCCTCCAGGATTCGAAGGGGTGGATTGTAGTATTGCAAATACTCCAGCTACAGTGGCCTTAACAAAAGTTGTTATCACCCAGTTTCCAACAAATAGCAGCGACACTCCAGATATTTTTATTCAAATAATTAGAGCCGTTTCAGGCTCGCAATTGCTTTTTACAAATGTAAACAGTAAAATTAACAATGCTGATAATTCAATTGATCACACATTTATTGTAACACCAAACATTGTAAAAACAAATTTAACCCAATTTGGTGAAGCTCACTTTGTAAAGTTATATGATTACAATGCTCCTGGAGGCAGCTATAATGATTTAATAGCGGAAGCATCTTTTGTTTTTTGGGAACAAAACCGAGGTTTACCCGAAAAAATTGATATTTATGGATTTAACTTTATCGCAAGTGTGTATTTTTCATACACTTTTTAATGCTATTCAAAGCATTTATTAGGTTACATTCTTAAAACGTTTATTCTCGGTGAATTCATAATCAGAATCCTTAAATTTAACTATTACTGCAGCCTTTTACTTTCTGAATTTAAAAGAAGAAAATTAAATAGAAGTAAAAATAATTCTTATCGATATTTCATATTTTCGCAAAAAATAATTTATGCGATATTTAATTCGAACAATAATTGTATTATTTTCAATTTCAGCCTTAGTTTCATGTAATAAAAGCGATTGTGGCCCGCAAGAATGCCTAAATAATGGTGTATGTGAAAAAGGAATTTGTGAATGTCCTGAAGGGTTTGATGGGTTGTATTGTGAATTAGATGCTTGTGCAAGCGCAAATTGCCAAAATGGTGCAACTTGTAATAATGGTGTTTGTGATTGTCCTCCTGGTTTTGAAGGAACCAATTGCAACACTGTAATTGTTCCTAATTCCGTTAAGATTACTAAAGTTGTAATTACCAATGTGCCTGTAAACCCGAGTTCAGATGCCTATGATATTATGATAAATATAAAAAATGAAAATCAATTTAGTGTCTACTCAAGTTCAGAAATAAAAATGAACACAAATAATTCTCAGGATTACACTTATGTTTTTTCTCCTGCATTTGTTATTTATGGTACTGATATTTATCAAAATTATAGATTGGAACTTTTTGATTATGATCCTCCTGTAATTTCTTATAATGATTTTATTACAAGCGTTTATTTTAATGTTTTCAGCAGCGCTGGAGGTTTACCAACTTTTGTTACTGCAACTTATAACGACTTACAAGCTGAAATTTACTTAGAATATACATTTTAGTTATAACGATTGTTTTAACAGATTTTCGTCATTTTAACATTTAATTTACCTTTCGCCTAAGAATATGGAGATTTCTGTATTGCTTAGCAATTTGGTTAAATTGTATTGTTATTTTAAAAATCAAAATGTTTAAAATCCTTTATTTATATGAAAAGACTACAGTTTTTATTGATATTATTTTTTACTTCAACCTCAGTTTTAGTAGGGCAGGAGCTAAGTTCTCCAAATGGAAAACTAAAGATGATTTTTGCTTTGTTAAACGATGGAACGCCTACATATCAGCTTAATTTTAATAATAAGGAAGTCATTAAAACAAGTAAATTAGGTTTTGAATTAAAGAATGATACAAATTCACTGATAAAAGATTTCAACATTCTCTCTTCTGAAACTTCTTCCAATGATTCAAGCTGGGAGCCAGTTTGGGGTGAAGTAAAATCGATTAGAAATCAGTACAATGAACTCTTAATAACGCTTGAGCAAAAAAAATCTAATCGCACTTTGATTATTCGTTTTCGTTTGTTTAACGATGGACTTGGCTTTCGCTATGAATTTCCATCTCAAAAAAATCTGGCGTATTTCATTATTAAAGAGGAACAAACCGAATTTGCCATGACTGGTGATCATACCGCATATTGGCTGGCTGGTGATTATGATACGCAGGAATATGATTATACTATATCAAGATTATCAGAAATCCGAAAATTATCAAAAGACGCAGTTACCCCAAATGCTTCACAAACGCAGTTTTCTCCAACTGGAGTGCAAACATCTTTAATGATGAAAACTTCAGATGGAATTTACCTCAATTTGCATGAAGCAGCACTTATTGATTATTCATGTATGCATTTAAATTTAGATGACAAAACGATGATTTTTAAATCCTGGCTAACACCTGATGCCAATGGAGACAAAGGTCATTTACAATCGCCTTGCAAAACTCCGTGGCGAACAATCATGGTTAGTGAAAATGCATGTGATATTTTAGCTTCGAAGATAACCTACAATTTAAACGAGCCAAGTAAAATAGAAAACACTTCATGGATACGTCCTATAAAATATGTAGGTGTTTGGTGGGAAATGATTACAGGCAAAAGTTCATGGTCATATACTGACGAACTTTTTTCAGTTCAGCCTGGTATCACCAATTACGCTAAAACAAAACCAAATGGAACCCATGGTGCAACTACAGCAAACGTAAAAAAGTACATAGATTTCGCAGCGCTCCATGGTTTTGGTGGCGTACTCGTTGAAGGCTGGAATGAAGGTTGGGAAGATTGGTTTGGAAAATCCAAGGACTATGTTTTTGATTTTGTAACGCCTTATCCTGATTTTAATGTAAGTGAATTGCGCGATTATGCAAAATCAAAAGGAATCAAACTCATCATGCACCATGAGACATCAGGTTCAACAAGAAACTATGAACGTCATATTGATACAGCTTTTAAATTTATGAAGGCAAACGGTTATAATGCTGTAAAAACGGGATATGTAGGCCCAATTTTGCCCAGAGGTTTTTTCCATTCTGATCAGTGGACAAATAACCATTATCAATATGTGATAGAGAAAGCAGCTACTTATCAAATTATGGTGAATGCGCATGAAGCAGTGCGACCTACAGGAATTGCACGCACATGGCCTAATATGATAGGAAACGAATCAGCAAGAGGTACGGAGTTCCAGGCATTTGGTGGCTCAAAACCAAATCACGTTACAATTTTGCCATTTACACGATTAATAGGTGGTCCAATGGATTATACACCTGGAATATTCGAAATGGATATTAGCAAATTGAATCCTAAGAATACTTCTCGCTGCAACAGCACACTTGCCAATCAATTAGCGTTATATGTTACAATGTACAGTCCGCTTCAAATGGCTGCAGATTTACCAGAAAACTACAATAGATTTTTAGATGCGTTTCAGTTTATTAAAGATGTTGCCATTGATTGGGACGATAGCAAATACTTGGAGGCTGAACCAGGGCAATATATAACAGTTGCAAGGAAAGCAAAAGGAAGTTCTAGTTGGTTTTTAGGCAACGTAAATGGTGAAACGCCTCGAGTTTCCAAGTTAAGTTTAGATTTCTTAGAACCAAAGAAAACATACGAAGCAACAATTTATGCAGATGATAAAACTGCGCATTACAAAACAAATCCACAAGCATATACAATTCGAAAAATTCGCGTAACAAACAAAACTAAACTTACTCAATTGTCAGCACCAGGCGGTGGATTTGCAATAAGCTTTGTTGAAGTAGATTAAACCTAAGAATTCGTGTTTTTAACTGAATGATATTAAACTCTATATTTGTTATATAATTAATATTATGTTAAATTGTAACATCCAAGAAAAGAGGCTACTAACCTCTTAACCTTGTTTTATGGTTCTAATCTCTTCTTTACCTCATTATATTTATCAGTCATATTTAGTCGACTGTAAATTTGTTTTAAAGTTTTAAGAAGCGGCACAACATCTTGACTATCTGCTGGAGCCAATTCTAAAGCCTTTTCTAAATTTGGTAAAGCCAAGTTAAATTCAATTTCTGCAAGTTTATTGATTGCATCATACTTTTTCGTGTCTTTTTCAGCATTTGCTTTATCAATTAATGCTTTTCCTGCATTGTTATACAAAGCACCGAGGTTAAAATACGCTTCCCAATAATCAGTTTTTAATTCAATTGCCTTTTTGTAAGCAGCAATTGCTTGTTCTCTTTTACCTAAGTCTTCGTATACAGTTCCTGCAGCATAAGGAAGCAAGTGATTTTTAGGGTCTTTTTCAATTGCTAGACCTAATAATTTTTCAGCTTCAGCTGCATTGCCTCGAGACAAATAATAATTAATCTCTTCTGTCAATAGACGCTGGTCGTTAGGAAAAGCAACTCTTGCTTCTGCCAAAAACTTTATGGCCGCAGTTGTGTCACCTTTTTGTTGGTATACTTTGTACAAGGAAATGTATTTATTGCCATCTTTTTCTTTTCCAAAACCAATCAATTTGGTGAGATATTCCTGTGCCTTGTCTAAATTTTTACCTCTAATTGCTGCAATACTTGAATTTTCAATTGCGCTGGTGTCCACTTTTCCATTTTTAGCTGATAATGCTGTTGTTTCTTCGAACATGCTAAGTGCAGTATTAAAGTCATTCTTGTTGAACGCCTCAATTCCTAAGTTTCTATAACCAGCAAGCGCATTTGAAAAACAATCCCCTGCAAACTCATATTTAGGGTCCAATTCAAACGCTTTTTTGTAGGATTCAACTGCTACTAGTAAAGGATTTTGACCACTCTCTGTGAAGATAGAATTTTTACTTAAGTTCATTTCCCAGTAAACATTTCCTTTGTAATACCATGTTTTAGGTTTACCGCTTGTGCTCTCACTAGCAGAAGCTTCGTCAATAAACTTTTTGGCATTCATTAATACCTCAATATCCGATTTGTCCCTTTTGTACATTTCTAATGAATTGTACGCGCTAACTACTTTACTTTGTTGTCCTTGCACATTTAAGCTGAGTGCAGCAACAAAAACTACGGTTGCTAATTTATTCATGTGTTTCTATTTTTAGTCCTGAGTTGGTTCTGTTGGTTCAGTGGTTTCAGTTGAGTCAGTAATATCAGTTGATTCAGAAGCAGTTCCTTCAATAATTTCGCCAGTGCTTCCCTCCTCTTCCTCCTCCTCTTCCTTTGTTACTTTTGTAACAGCAGCAATACTTTCAGAGCCTTTTAGGTTGATCAATTTAACTCCTTGTGTATTTCTACCCATTACCCTTAAATCTTCTATTGGAGTTCTA
The DNA here is from genome assembly GCA_027490225.1 of Bacteroidota bacterium. Classification (GTDB taxonomy): domain Bacteria; phylum Bacteroidota; class Bacteroidia; order M30B66; family M30B66; genus JAIXYK01. The sequence goes on from JAIXYK010000062.1 coordinate 17,019, forward strand.
ATTGCAACACCTGATCTAGTAATAATCATCAAATCCTCATCATCTTTCACTCCTAAAATAGCTATTAAAGCACCTGTTTTCTCAGTAATGTTAATCGTTTTAACACCTTTTCCACCTCTATTTGTAATGCGGTATTCTTCAATTTCTGAACGTTTTCCAAAACCTTTTTCTGAAACAACTAGAATCTGCGTATTTAAATCTTCTGCGCATACCATTCCAACCACTTCGTCATTCTCATTCGCCAAAGTCACCCCCCTTACGCCTGCTGCATTTCTTCCCATTCCTCTTACTTTACTTTCAGGGAAACGAATTGCTCTTCCTGATTTCAACGCCATCATTATTTCGCACTTATCATTTGTAAGTCTAGCTTCCAATAAAGATTCACCTTCTCTCACAGTAATGGCATTAATTCCATTCACCCTTGGTCTAGAGTACGCTTCTAACAATGTTTTCTTAATGGTACCTTTATTTGTACACATTATAATGTAATGATTGTTGATGTATTCTTCATTAGAAAGACTCGTAACATTTACATATGCTACCACTTTATCATCTGGAGGAATATTCACCAAATTTTGAATCGCTCTACCTTTAGAAGTTTTCGTGCCTTCAGGAACTTCAAAAGCGCGCATCCAGAAACATCTTCCAGCGCGGGTAAAGAACAAGAGATAATTATGGGTTGTTGCCATAAATAAATGCTCTAAGAAATCTTCATCGCGCGTATTTGAACCCATTGAACCTTTTCCTCCTCTTTTCTGGGTGCGGTATTCATTAAGGTTTGTTCTTTTGATGTATCCCATATGAGAAACGGTAATCACACAAGGTTCATCTGCAATGATGTCTTCCATGCGCATATCTTCTGCAGAGTAAACAATTACAGAGCGTCTCTCATCTCCGTATTTATCTCTAATTTCTGCTAATTCCGTTTTTATAATAGACATTCTTAAATCTTCGTTCGCAAGAATTTCTTTTAAGTGTTCGATGGTTTTCATCAACTCATCAAATTCCTCACGAATTTTATCTCTTTCTAGTCCAGTTAAACGCTGAAGTGTTAAGTTTAATATGGCTCTTGATTGAATTTCTGACAATTCAAAAGTTTCCATTAATCCTACACGCGCATCATCTGGTGTTCTAGAAGCCCTTATCAAAGCAATAACTGCATCTAAATGATCTAATGCGATTAAATATCCTTGTAAAATATGAGCTCTTTTCTCTGCCTGGTCTAAATCAAATTGTGTTCGGCGAATTACTACTTCATGTCGATGTTCAACGTAATAAGCAATTAGTTGCTTAATATTTAATAACTCGGGTTTCCCGTGATTAAGGGCAATATTATTAACTGAGAATGAAGACTGTAGTTGTGTATACTTAAATAAATTATTTAAAACTACATTCGTAATTGCATCGCGTTTTAGTTCATACACGATGCGCATTCCATCGCGATCCGATTCATCACGAATATCGCTGATTCCTTCAATTTTCTTATCATTAATAAGGTCTGCAGTTTTCTTAATCATTTCTGCCTTGTTTACCATATAAGGTATTTCAGAAACAATAATACGCTCTCTGCCTGTGTCAGCTTGTTCTACAGAAGTTTTAGCACGCATCACTACGCGGCCTCTTCCTGTTTCAAAAGCTTCTTTTACGCCTTCGTAGCCATATATAATACCTCCAGTTGGAAAATCTGGAGCTTTTACATGCTGCATAATTTCAGCAATGCTTATTTCTCTATTATCTATGTATGCAATGGTGGCATTGATTACCTCAGTTAAATTATGAGGAGGCATATTTGTAGCCATACCAACAGCAATTCCAGAAGCTCCGTTTATTAAAAGGTTTGGAATTCTTGCAGGTAAAACTGTAGGTTCTTCTAATGAATCATCGAAATTGAGTCTGAAATCGACAGTATTTTTATCGATATCTGCCAACATTTCTTCAGCTATCCTTTTTAAACGCGCTTCAGTATAACGCATTGCAGCTGGACTGTCGCCATCAACTGAACCAAAATTACCTTGACCGTCAACTAAAGTATACCTTAAACTCCACTCTTGCGCCATACGCACCATAGCGTCGTAAACAGATGTATCGCCATGTGGATGATACTTTCCCAAAACTTCACCAACAATACGTGCTGATTTCTTATGCGGCCTATTTGCAGCCACACCTAATTCCTGCATTCCAAAGAGTACTCTTCTATGAACGGGCTTCAATCCATCTCTTACATCTGGTAAAGCACGTGACACAATTACCGACATAGAATAGTCGATATATGCAGTCTTCATTTCGTCTTCGATATTAATCGGAATAATTTTTTCTCCTTCTGCCATAATTTCAGTTAAACACTTAGTGTATGATAGTTGTTATGCTATCGTAAAATTTTAAAGGTGCGAAGATAAAGAAATGGTTCTTTTAACCTTAATTTTAGATGAACTTGTATTAACATTTTTCTGTTTGTAATTAACAATTTAAAATGAATGTTTGCATTACAATGAGAATAAATTTGTAACCACAGTTCAAATAAAGAAGTTTACTATATTTGAAATAACCAATGCAATAACTACCGAAAGCCATGGAAGCCAGATTTTCACCAAGAGTTAAAGACGTAATTTCCTACAGTCGCGAAGAAGCCCTGCGATTAGGACATGATTATATGGGCGTAGAACATTTACTGTTAGGCATCATTCGAGAAGGTGAAGGCATGGCAATAAAGATTTTAAAGAACCTTCAAGTTGATATTGCAGAATTGCGCAGGCAAATTGAAGCATCTATAAAGGTATCAACAGGTAAATCAATAAACCTCAATCAGATACCTTTAGTTAAACAAGCAGAAAAAGCACTCAAAGTAACCTATTTAGAGGCGCGTTTATTTAAAACCAATCTCATAGGAACTGAGCATCTTTTATTAGCAATTTTAAAGGATGAAGACAATATTGTAACTAAAACACTAGAAAAATTTAACGTGAACTACACTACAGTTAGAGATGAGTTGAAAAACTTATTAACAGAAGAGCCACGTGCTCAAGCTTCAGGTAATCCATTAGACGATGATGGTGATGAAGAATCAGGAACTTTTGGAAATTCAGGATCAAAGAAAGTTTCAGATACAAAATCGAAAACTCCTGTTTTAGATAATTTTGGAAGAGACCTTACCAAAGCAGCCGACGAAGGAAAATTAGATCCAATTGTTGGTCGTGAAAAAGAAATTGAAAGGGTTTCTCAAATCTTATCTAGAAGAAAAAAGAACAATCCTATATTAATAGGTGAACCTGGAGTTGGTAAATCAGCAATTGCTGAAGGTCTTGCATTGCGCATTGTACAAAAGAAAGTATCTCGTGTATTATTCGACAAACGAGTAATTACACTTGATTTAGCTTCTTTGGTTGCGGGCACAAAATATCGTGGGCAGTTTGAAGAACGTATGAAAGCGGTACTCAATGAACTAGAGAAATCTCCAGATGTAATTTTGTTTATTGATGAAATACATACTATTGTTGGTGCAGGTGGAGCAAGTGGTTCATTAGATGCTTCAAATATGTTTAAACCTGCTTTAGCAAGAGGTGAAATACAATGTATTGGAGCAACTACGCTTGATGAATACCGTCAATACATTGAAAAAGATGGAGCTTTAGAGCGCAGATTCCAAAAAGTGATCGTTGACCCTACCTCTGAAGAAGAGACATTCCAAATTTTGAATAATATCAAAGGAAAATATGAAGATCACCACAATGTGACTTATACACCAGAAGCATTGAAAGCTTGTGTAAGTCTTACTCAGAGATATGTGAGCGATAGACATTTGCCAGATAAAGCAATTGATGCTTTAGATGAGGCTGGTTCTCGTGTGCACATCACAAATATACATGTACCTCAAAATATATTAGACATCGAAAGTAAAATTGAAGATGTAAAAGCTGAGAAAATACAAGTTGTAAAAAGTCAGAAATATGAAGAAGCAGCTCGCCTGCGCGACAAGGAAAAACAGCTGATTGAACAACTAGATGCTGCCAAAAAAGTATGGGAAGAAGATACCAGAAACAACAGACAAATTGTATCTGAAGACAATGTTGCAGAAGTAGTTGCAATGATGACTGGAGTTCCTACTCAACGTATCGCTCAAAATGAAAGTGCGAGGTTGATGAAAATGTTTGAAGAAATAAACGGAAAAGTAATTGGTCAAGAAGCTGCAATTAAAAAAGTAGTAAAAGCAATTCAAAGAAACCGTGCTGGTTTAAAAGATCCGAATAGACCAATTGGTTCATTCATATTCTTAGGTCCGACTGGTGTGGGTAAAACCCAATTAGCAAAAATTCTATCTAAGTATTTATTCGACAGCGACGATGCTTTAATACGCATTGACATGAGCGAATACATGGAAAAATTCGCAGTATCGAGATTAATTGGTGCACCTCCAGGATATGTAGGTTATGAAGAAGGCGGACAATTAACTGAAAAAGTTAGAAGAAAACCATATTCTGTTGTGTTGTTGGATGAAATAGAAAAAGCACATCCAGATGTATTTAATTTATTACTTCAGGTGCTCGATGACGGTCAATTGACAGATAGCTTGGGAAGAAAAATTGATTTCAAGAATGCAATTATCATCATGACATCTAACATTGGATCTCGTCAATTGAAAGATTTTGGACAAGGTGTTGGATTTAGCACTAACGCTAAAGTTTCTTCTGCCAGCGACCATGACAAAGGTGTAGTTGAAAGTGCATTGAAAAAAGCATTTGCGCCTGAGTTCTTAAATCGTGTGGATGATGTAATCATGTTTAATGGTTTAACCAAAGAAAATATTAACGAGATTATTGATATTGAACTTTCTCAATTATACAATAGAATTGAGAAAATGGGTTATAAAATCAAATTAGATGAGGCTGCAAGAGATTTTATTGTAGAAAAAGGATATGACTCTCAATTTGGAGCACGCCCACTAAAAAGAGCCATTCAAAAATATGTAGAAGATCCTTTAGCTGAACATATCATTAATGCGAATCTTCAAGAAGGAGATACTATTAATTTAGGCTTCGACGAAGAAAAGAAAGAAGTTTTCGTGAAGATAGTAAAAGCGAAAAAGAAGAAAAAATCGGAAGACACTGCCGATAGTGAATAAACTGAAAGCCTCGCCTAAAGCGGGGCTTTTTTTATACCTAATAGCCCGTATGTACTTTATTGTATAGATTTGCAGAAATGGGCATATTTCTTTTTATTCTATTTTTAAGTATTTTCAGCATAGCTATAGCTAGATTCCCATTTTTCAGTAAAAGCAATTTAAAAATATCTGTTTTACTTGGAGTATTTTATTTAAAAGTTCTTGCTGGAATTGCAATAACTATCATTTATACTTATTACTACAAAGACAGAAGTACATCAGACATTTATAAGTATTTTGATGATGCGAAAATTATTTGTTCAGCAATTAAAAAGCAACCTAAAGTTTATCTCGAATTAATTTTTGGTTTAAATGAAAATTCTCCAGAGCAAGAAAAGTATACTTCCCAAATGCGAAATTGGTCTTCGTTAGATGAAAACTGGTTGAATTATACTAAGACTAAGGACACCAATTTTTTTAATTCCAACAGAATTGTAACAAGAATAAATGCTGTTTTAATTCCAATTTCAAACGGGAATATTTTTATTCATGTGCTTTTCTTTAGCTTTCTCTCATTTATTGGTTTGTTTTATTTATACAAACAAATTAGTAAACATTACAAAGAAAATAGCTTCTTAATTTTCATCATAATTTTTCTGCTCCCTTCCACCCTATTATGGTGCTCAGGAACATTAAAAGATACGTTGGTTCTGAGTTTTGTGAATATTTTTATTTATCGTTTATTTAAAATTGAAGAGCAACGTATCAACATTATTGACTTATTATTTTTAACACTTTTGATATATTTAATTGTATTAACTAAGTATTACGTTGCTATAGCATTAATACCTGTTTTGCTCGGATTTACATTCAAGAGAGTTTTTCAAACAAGGACATTAAATAGTTATTTATTTGTTGTTTGTGCTCTTTTGATTATTTCTTTCATTTTACCATTAATTTCGCCATCATTTAATGTTTGGCAAGTTCTAATTGATAAACGCGAAGAAGCTTTAAAAACGGCCATTTGGGCAGAGGCGAATCATCAGATTTTTTACAATACAATTACAAACGACATAGGTGAAATACTTTACAATATTCCGCTTTCAACATTTAATGCTGTGTTTAGACCATTTATTTGGGAAGCAGGAAATTCTCCATTTATTTTGATTTCAGGAGGTGAAAACGCTTTAATTGCTTTGTTTTTAATTTATTGCACAGTAAAAATTGATTATAAAAAACTAAATAATGAATTGCTGGTATTTATGCTATTTTTTTCAATTGCTTCTGCATTCATTATTGGATTTACTACACCAGTAACTGGAGGTTTAGTAAGATATAAAACAATTTTTATCATTTATTTGTTACTCACATCCATTCTATTGAGTAACCGAAAATTTGTTATCCCTCAAAGCATATCTGCTATAATATATAAATAGATAGCGTTTTAATTAACTTATTTTAAGCTATTTTTCTCGTAAATTTTAATTGCTTCCAAGGTTGAAGAAACATCTAATTTTTTGAGAATGTTCCTTTTGTGTATTTTAATTGTTTGAAAGCTAATTTCCAACATTACAGCAATCTCTTTTGTTTTATGTCCCTTTGAAGCAAGATTTAAAACTTCTATTTCTCTTTCGCTTAATTCCTTAATCAAATCATGATTTATTTTCTTCTTGTATTTCAATACCCATGAGTTTTGATCACTTTTTAAATATCCAATAACTTCACTAAAATTGCTATTATCAGGAACTGGTACGATGAAACCTAAATCAATTGGGAAAAGTAATTCTGAGTTTACAATGATTTTATTCATCTGCATCACCCAAGAATATCCTCCTTTATTTGTTTTTAGTCTATAATTAATTTTAAATGATGCTGTACTTTTTTCTTGCTCATCAAGCGATTTTAGAGTCTTTGCTGCTTTAGTAAGGATTTGAAACAAGGAAGTATTATCATCTGGATGCACAAAATTTGCGAATGAATCTATTCCAAATTCAAAACTATCATTTTTGCTAAAGCCGAGGAGTTGCTTTAAGTATTTACTTAAATAAAGATATTTGCCAGTAGTATAATCAATAACATAAACTCCAATCTGCATTTCTTCCATTAATTGAAGTTCTGTGGCGATATCGTCAAAATAATTACCGATATCTTTATTTAGATTCAGTTTCTTAAATTGTTTCAAAGTATCTATTGCAATACTTTTCTCTTTATCGGTTAAATCGGTAGTTTTTCTGCTAGGAGCCAACACATTTCATTTGTTGCGCAATTTAAATAAGAAAACAATAACTTGTTTATACCTATAAATAGGTATATTTCAAAAAGAACTAAAGATTCTTTAATTCAGTTGCAAGTGCCGTTAATACTGATTTTGCGTCCCCAAAAAGCATACTGTTTTTAGGATTATAAAACAACTCATTATCAATCCCAGCATATCCAGCATTCATCGATCTTTTGTTTACAATGATATGTTGTGCTGCTTCTACATCTAAAATTGGCATTCCAAAGATTGGACTGGAAGGGTCATTTTTTGCAGCAGGGTTCACAACATCGTTTGCACCAACTACTAAAACAACGTCAGTAGATGCAAACTCTGGATTTATCTCTTCCATTTCTGAAAGCTTGCTGTAATCAACGCTAGATTCTGCCAATAAAACGTTCATATGTCCTGGCATTCTTCCTGCAACAGGATGGATAGCATATTTAACCTCTACACCTCTTGATTCTAAAATTAACTCAATCTCATGTATTACGTGTTGCGCTTGTGCGACCGCGAGCCCGTAGCCAGGAACGATAATTACTTTTTTAGAATAGTTCATCAAAACTGCAAGATCAGCAACTTGAATATCTTTTATAGTTCCTCCAGATTTTGAGGTAGATTCAAGGCTTGCTCCTCCTCCACCAAATGCTCCAAAAATTACACTGCTCAGTGAGCGATTCATTGCCTTACACATTACAATTGTGAGCAAAGTTCCAGCTGAACCTACTAAAATTCCTCCTGTTAGCATTGCTTTATTACCATATAAGAAACCTCCAAAAGCAGCCGCCAAACCGGTAAATGAATTTAACAATGAAATAACAACTGGCATATCTGCTCCACCTATAGGAATAACGAATAGAATTCCATATAAAACAGATAATCCCAAAAGTATGTATAGGTTAATATCATTGTTATAATCATCACTTATCATCATTAGAGAAATCATTCCAACAATCACAATCATTAATATTGTATTGATAATATTGTAGGATGGAATTCGAATGGCTTTAGAAAGACTTCCGTTTAATTTAGCGAAAGCAATCATACTTCCAGAAAAAGAAACAGTTCCAATTACTAGTCCTGCAGTTACCGCCAATAATGAACCAGTTTCAGAAGAAAGATGTGGATATTCAATTAAAGATATTAAAGCTGCGCAAGCACCGCCCATTCCGTTAAAAAGGGAAACCAATTCTGGCATTTTGGTCATTGCTACTTTACGGGCAGTAATCCAACCTGCAATGGTTCCAATTCCGATAGCTGCAGCAATTAAAACATAAATAATTGGTTTTACTTCACCATCATGTAACAAAATGGTCGCAAGGATAGCTATTCCCATTCCTGCTGCCCCAATTAAGTTTCCATTGCGGGCAGTTTTAGGATTGCCCATCGACTTTAAACCAAATATAAAAGTTACCGATGCAATGAGGTAACTAATTTCTAATAATGAAAGTGAAATCATTTGCTTACTTTTTCTTTTTAAACATTTCCAACATACGGTCTGTAACCACAAAACCACCAACTACATTTAAAGTTCCAAGCAAAACCGCTAGAAAACCTAAAGTTAAATCCAAATAAGCATCAGCTTCTAAATTTAGCATTACATAAATGGCGCCGACTATCACCACTCCATGAATTGCATTTGCACCCGACATTAAAGGTGTGTGGAGAACTGTTGGTACATGACCAATTATTTCTACACCAACAAAGATTGATAAGACAATGAAATAAATCATGTCAATATTCTGTTGAATAAATGTAAGTATCTCTTCCATGTTAACTATTTGATATTGTTATATTTTAGGCAATGCACTTGCATGAACAATTGAACCATTGTGAACAATTAATGACCCTTTTGTAATCTCCTCTTCCATTTCCCATTTAAAACCTTGACTATCTGCTAAATGATAAAGAAAGGTACTGATGTTTTTTGCATAAAGTTGACTGGCATTCATAGGAAGCAAACTTGGTAAATTAGATTCGCCAATAATCGTTACTCCATTTTTAACGACCGTTTTATTTAATTCACTCAGGGCGCAATTTCCACCTTGTTCTACGGCCATATCAACAATTACACTTCCCATTTTCATTTTTTCTACCATTGAAGCAGGAATTAGCATTGGAGCTTTTTTTCCTGGTATCAAAGCGGTAGTTATTACTATATCGGCATCAGCAACGTGCTTTTCGAGCAAGGCTTGTTGTTTCATTAAGAAATCATCCGAAACTCCCGTAACGTAACCTCCTGCAGTCTGTATACTTTCATCACCCTTCACCTCTATAAAATATGCTCCCAGAGATTGTACTTGCTCTTTCGTTTCTGGTCTAATATCACTTACTTCAACAATGGCACCTAATCTTTTTGCAGTTGCAATAGCTTGTAAACCAGCTACACCAGCACCCATAATAAGCACTTTTGCTGGTTTTATTGTACCTGCAGCAGTCATCAACATTGGGAAAATTTTCCCTAAAGCATCAGCTGCAAGAATTACAGTTTTATAACCAGCTAAATTACTTTGAGAACTGAGCGCATCCATTTTTTGTGCTCTTGAAATACGAGGAATTGCATCCATAGAAAAGATGGAAATGCCTTGTTTTGAAGCTGCTTCTATAACTTGTGGCACTGTTGCTGCAAAAACAAAACTAATGAGGATTGCTCCTTTTTTCATTAACTTTATTTCATCAATTTCAGGTATATTCACTTTCAGCACTACATCGGCGCTTTCGTAACCATTGCTACCATTTTCAAGAATTGTAGCGCCTGCATTAACATACATGTCATCGCTGAAATAGGACGATTGGCCCGCATTTTTTTCCATCACAAGTTTAAAACCTTTGTTTACTAATTCCTTAGCAACATCTGGCGTGATGGCAACACGGTTTTCTTTAAATTTTGTTTCTTTGGGAACGAATAGGTTCACGATGTTTGACTTTTTTGGCAAATGTAGCTGATTCCTTATTTTATAAAACAAATACTTTCTAACACTGTTTCTTTTTTATGAAGATAGATAAAAGCAAAGTAACGTTGGTTGTTGGAGCCAGCGAAAACACTAGCAGGTATTCTAATATTGCAATTAAAAGGTTACTGAGCCATCAATTACCAGTACTTGCTGTAGGGGCAAAAAAAGGAATGGTTGAAAATGTAACCATAGAAAGCGATTTTTCGAGTTTCAAAAATATAGATACAGTAACCTTGTATGTTGGTCCTCAAAATCAAGAAGCGCTTATTCCTCAAATTATTCAATTAAAACCCAGAAGAATAATTTTTAATCCCGGAACTGAAAATCCTGCATTTGTTAAAGTTGCAAATGAAAATGGCATCGAAACAGAAATAGCCTGCACATTAGTTTTATTATCATTAAATTCTTATTAAAATTAGTTTTCAAAGTTTACATTTGCAGTTCTAAAATTAGCATGTTTATTTATTCCGCCCAAAGGGCAATCTTAATAATAGTTGTATTATTTTCATTTATCAACTTAAAAGGTCAGTCAACTTTTACTGTTAGTGGTTATGTGAAAGATGGAGCAACTGGTGAATTTCTGCCAGGGGCAAATGTATTTCTTGGCGAAACAATGCAAGGCACCAATACCAATGCATATGGTTTCTTTTCTTTAACTGCAAAAGCAGGAAAGTATACTTTAAAAAGTTCTTACATTGGTTTTACAGATTTTCAACAAGCAATAGATTTGTCGAAAGACCTTAGAATTAATATTACAATTGCCTCCAAAGCAATAGAATCGAAGGGTGTTGAAATTATTGAGAAAAAAGTTGAAGGTAACCTAAGCTCTACTGATATGGGAAGAGTTGAAGTTTCAATGGAAACAATTAAAAAACTTCCAGCATTTTTTGGTGAGGTTGATTTGGTGAAAATTGTGCAATTGCTTCCTGGAGTAAAAAATGCGGGTGAAGGAAATACTGGATTATATGTTAGAGGTGGTGGTCCTGACCAGAATTTAGTATTGTTGGATGAAGCTGTTGTATATAATGCAGCGCATTTACTTGGTTTCTTTTCTGTTTTTAATTCTGATGCCGTAAAAACAGTTGATTTACATAAAGGTGGAATGCCAACTAATTATGGTGGAAGATTGGCTTCTGTTTTAGACATTGGAATGAAAGAAGGGAATAATCAACGGTTCAATGTAAATGGCGGTATTGGCCTTATTTCGTCGAGATTGACTATTCAAGGCCCAATTAAGAAAGATACTTCTTCATTTATCATTTCAGGAAGAAGAACTTACATTGATGCATTAGCAGCACCTTTTGTAAAAGAATCTTCCCCTACCAAAGGTTCGGGTTATTATTTTTATGACTTAAACACAAAGTTTAACTATAGAATTTCTGACAAAGACAGAATTTTTGTTTCGGGATATTTTGGAAGAGATGTATTTACATTTAAAAGCAAAGACAGCGGATTTAACATTCGCATACCATGGGGAAATGCAACTGCTTCGGCGCGTTGGAACCATTTGTTTTCAAATAAATTATTTTTGAATACCTCATTTATTTTCTCTGATTACAATTTCCAGTCGAATGTGGAACAAACAGCATTTAAATTCAGTGTTTTTTCTGGAATTAGAGATTATAACTTAAAATCGGATTTTACCTGGTATGCAAAGCCGCAACATCAAGTAAAATTTGGATTAAACTACATTTACCATCGCTTTACTCCTAATAATGTTACAGGCGAAATTGGTGGTGAAGCATTCGATTTAGGCCCACCGGAAAGATTGTATGCCCATGAAGCGGCACTTTATTTGAGCGATGATTATGATATAACAGATAAATTGCGCATTCATGCCGGACTTCGTGCTACTTATTTTCAACATATTGGTCCGTTTACAAGGTACATTAAAAATGAATTCGGGCAAAAGATAGACTCTACAGTTTATAAAAGAGGTGAAGGAATTAAGGCCTACCCTAATATTGAACCACGAATACTCGTAAGGTATACGCTCAATAAAAAGTCCTCATTAAAGGCATCTTTCACGCAAAATTACCAGTATATTCACATTACATCTTTTGCGAATCAAAGTTTACCAACAGATTTATGGTTTCCTTCAACATCGCTGGTAAAACCTCAATTTGGAACCCAATATTCTTTAGGTTATTATAGAAATTTCAAGGAAAATGCATGGGAAACAAGTGTTGAAGCCTATTACAAAACAATGGAAAATCAGATTGAGTACAAAGATGGAACATTGCCTAGTAATGGCGTAAACGACAATCTAGACTATTATTTAACTTTTGGCAAAGGAAAAGCTTATGGTATTGAATTTTTCGTGAAGAAAGTTTTTGGAAAAACAAGTGGTTGGATTGGTTACACCTGGTCTAAAACATTGCGCACATTTCCTGAATTAAATGGAGGTAAAGAATTTTTTGCCCGTTACGATAGAAGACACGATTTATCAGTAGTTTTAACCCATGAATTGAACAAAAAGTGGACTTTCGGAGCAGTTTTCGTTTATGCTTCTGGTAATTTATTATGGTTGCCTACAAGTGTATATTATTTTGAAGGAAAACCAATTATAAATTATGGTGAAAGAAATAACTTTAGATTACCAGCTTACCACAGATTAGATTTATCGGCAACCTGGACAGGTCGCCAGGATAAGAAATTTAAATCGAGCTGGAACTTCTCAATTTACAACGTTTACAGCAGGCTAAATCCTTTCTTCATATACATTCAAACTACTGGTTCTCCGCAACAAGGCAATTTGAAAAGTGAGGCGCGTAAAGTTTCCTTGTTTCCAATTATTCCTTCTGTTACATATAATTTCAATTTCTAATGAAAAAGCTAGTTATTTTCACCACGATATTAGGTTTGGCAGTAGTGTTAATGTTCTCATCATGTGAACGTGTAATTGATATAGAATTGCCAAATGATGGTGATTTATTGGTTGTTGAAGGAACCATTGAATTAGGCGAGTTTCCAAAGGTTTTGGTGACTAGAAATCAAGGTTTTTTTGATAATTTCCCCAGCGATTTACAAGGTTTTGTAGATGCTTTTGTGATTAAAGATGCAATTGTTACGGTTAATGATGGCACACAGACTTTTAATTTGACTTACACCGAATTACCATTTTACCCTTTTTATTTTTATACATCTACAGAATTTTCAGGGGAACTTGGCAAGAATTATACGTTAACTGTGAATGCAGATAGTAAATCTGTTAGTGCGGTAACATCAATTAAACCACCAGTTCCAATTGATTCTTTATATTTTGGACTGAATGTTTTTGATGTAAACGAAGACAGTTTAGGATTTATTTATATGGATTTTAAAGATCCTGACACCATTGGAAATGCTTATCGCATCTATGCAAAAAAAAGGATGGAGCCATTTTTCTTTTCCGTTGAAGGAACAACCTTTAGCGACCAATTTATAAATGGAAGAAACTTTAGCATTTTTAGTGGGCAAAGCGATAAACCATTTGGAGTTCAAGATACTTTTGTGCCCCAATCGTTCTTTTATAAGCTTGGCGACACTGTTGATATTCGTCTTGCTTCTATAGATTACACTACATACGATTTTTTTAATACACTCGAAGCCGCAGCCGGAGGAAATGGAAATCCTTTCTCTGCCCCTACCATTGTTAAAAGTAACATCAAAGGCGGCCTTGGAGTTTGGGCTGGACTTTCTTATACAACACAAACCGTAATTGCCAAACTACCGTAAATATTAAACTATGAACACTACAACAGAACAAGTTGATTGCCTTATAATAGGTTCAGGACCAGCAGGATACACAGCAGCAATTTATGCAGCAAGAGCAGATTTAAAACCATTACTCTATCAAGGATTACAACCTGGAGGACAATTAACAATAACCACAGAAGTTGAAAATTATCCAGGTTACCCTAATGGAACACAAGGTCCTGAAATGATGATAGATTTTGAAAACCAAGCCAAACGATTTGGAACAGATATTCGTTTTGGCTTAGCGACTAAAGTAGACTTCAGCGGCCCGATTCATAAGGTTTGGATTGATGATGAAAAATTGATAGAAGCAAAAACAGTAATTATTTCAACTGGTGCTGCAGCCAAATGGTTAGGATTAGAATCTGAGCAAAAATACAATGGATTTGGCGTTTCTGCTTGTGCTGTTTGCGATGGCTTTTTCTTTAGAGGTCAGGAAGTTGCTATTGTTGGCGGTGGAGATACTGCAGCTGAAGAAGCCACCTATCTTGCTAAATTATGCAAGAAAGTTACCATGATTATAAGAAGAGATGAGTTAAGAGCATCCAAGGCAATGCAGCACAGGGTTTTCAACACGCCCAATATTGAAGTGCTATTTAATACAGAAACTTTAGAAATTACTGGGGAACAAGCAGTTTCTGGAGCAAGGTTCAAGAATAGACTAACTGGAGAAGAATTTACCAAAGATATCACTGGATTCTTTGTTGCCATTGGTCACGAACCCAATTCTGGAATTTTTAAAGAATGGTTAGAAAGAGATGAAAATGGCTACATCATTACCGTACCGGGAAGTTCAAGAACAAATGTACCAGGCGTATTTGCAAGTGGAGATGTGCAAGATCACATTTATCGACAAGCTGTAACAGCCGCTGGTAGTGGATGCATGGCAGCGTTAGATGCTGAAAGATATTTGGCTGCAACTTTTCATTAATCACAAATCGTTGCCGGAGCTACCATTTAGCGCCCATTGATTGATATTGCTGAATGTTGTATTTGAAATACCATTTAAAGCCTCATTGGTTAAGAAGGCTTGATGACCAGTGATTAGTACGTTTGGATAAGATTTAAGCTTATTATAAACTTCATCTTCAATTTCTTTTCCAATAAGATTTTGAAAGAAAATTGGCTTTTCATTTTCGTATACATCTAAGCCTGCGGCTGCAACAATTCCAGCATCAAGTGCTTTCATTAAATCTATGGTATTTACCAATCCACCTCTGGCTGTATTTATTAAAATGCATCCTTTTTTAAGTAAAGAAAAAGATGTGTTGTTAAATAAATATTTGGTGGCTTCATTTAACGGACAACACAACGAAACTATATCAGATTGCTTGCAAAGTTCTTCGAATGAGGTGTAGTTTATTTTAATGTCTTTTTCCAATTCAACATTTGCAACTACATCGTAAGCTAAGATTTTGCAACCAAATCCATGCATGATGCGCGCGAATGCTGCACCAATTTTTCCTGTGCTAACAATTCCAATGGTTTTGCCATGTAAATCGAAGCCAATTAACTGGTCGAGGCGAAAATCACCTTGTTGCATTAATTGCTGCCCAAGCAGTAATTTTCTGTTTAATGCGAGCAATAATGTAACAGCATGTTCTGCAATGGCGTAAGGCGAATAAGCTGGTACGTTTGCCACTTTTATTCCAAGTGCTTTTGCTTTTTCTAAATCAACATGGTCGTGCCCTACAGAGCGCAAAGCGATGTACTTCACCCCTATTTTTCCCAGAACCGCTAACACTTCAGATGAAAGGATATCAGATGTAAAGACAGAAATGGCTTCAAACCCATTGGCCTTTTGCGCTGTAGTAATGTTTAACTGTTCTTCTGAAAATGTAACTTGGTGTTGATTAGTGTTTGCATTTTCAGCGAAGCTATAATCGTAGCCATGTGTGCTGTAATAAAGTACTTTCACAATCTTTTGTTTTAAATGAATGCAAGAAGTATTTGATGCACATTTTGTAAATGTACGTTTAATTTACTGAGTGCTTTTGTAAAATTTCGAATAACTCATCTTTTAAAAATACACGGCGCAACCTATAATCTGTTAGCACTTGGTCGGTTGTGTTTTCTGCACCAGTTTCTATGCGATGCACAGCTTTATTCACCTCATGATATTCATCATACAATTTTTTGAAATGCGGGTTAGATATTTTTAGCTCGTGAATGGCATCGTGCATTTCTGGGAACTCGTGGTATAAATCGTGTTTTTCCATGTTTTTATAATTTATTCAACAAAGATATTTTTACACTGATTTAAATATGTTGACAATAATCAGTTTTCTAAATAATTCATATCAAATGAAAAGAGAAAGAAATTTATTTAGCCTTCACAAAAAAACATAATATCAATCTGCAAATTGCTCTTTTGTTTTTGCATTGCTTTCTAAACCTAATCTGGAATCATTCAAATCACCAAATAAAAGGCATTGAGACCAGTTTGGCAATTGATTGGTAGCATCTGTTAACAACAACCAAGTTTTTCCGCTGAATTCATCATAATAATGGCCATTTTTATAGACTTTAACCTTTACATCATAAATATCTTGAACGAGTTTACCATCTAGATTTTATCCATTCCAAAATACAAATCCACCGTATTGGAAATTTAAAAATTGAGTGTAAATAATTTTGCCTGCATTAAAAATTGTTACAAACATAGAAAACGTGTCTGGTACAATTGAGGCGATTGCTGGTTGACAAGAAACATTAATCATTAATTCATCATTTATTCCATCCCCATTTGGAGTAAAACCAGAAGCAATAAAATATCTTTGTTTGTATTGATCTGGATAAGGGTATAACAAAGAATCTGGAAATTGAAACATTGTATCATATGGAGCTTCAAATGGTTTTAGGATATATGTATCTTCGATGCATTCAGGAGCATTTATAAAATCAGGCTCTTTACAGCAGGATGAAAAAACAAGCAAGAGTAATAAGAGGACTAAAATGAATTTAGTTCCTATAATTGATAATTTCTTCATGAATAGCTAAATTATTAGCGTATAAAAATATAATTATTTTGATAGGATGTAATCTTTTCAATTTTCAAAGCAGAAATTTTAAAATCTTAATTTATTTAGACAATATTTCGTATTTATGTAATTTGAAAATCTGTCGATGAGATACTTATTACTTATAGCATTCTTGCACTGTTTTACCAAAATAAACTTTTCACAAACAACACAAGACGCAAGCATTCAAATAAATGCAATAATAAATACAAGCGATAATTCAATAAAATTAATTTGGCCTTTAAATAGTTTCGCTACACAATATTCACTTTATAGAAAAGCCGTTTCTGAAACAAATTGGGGAAATGCAATTGCAATTTTAGGAGCAAATGAAAATGCTTATACCGATGCTAATATTTTACAAGGAGAACTTTACGAATATAAAATTTCGGTTGAAGGTTCTACTCCTGCTTTTGGTTATATATTATCCGGCAGTGAAGTTTCATATGAAGAAGAAAGAGGCAAGTTAATTTTACTGGTAGACAATACCATGACTGAAAGTTTGGTTCAAGAAATCAAAATTTTAGTTGCTGATTTAGAAGGTGATGGATATGAGGTGATAAGACATGATGTTTCGAGAAATGAATCTGTAGTGAATGTGAAGCAAATAATCTTAAATGAATACAATGCTGATCCTACAAATGTAAATTCGGTTTTCTTGTTAGGACATATTCCTGTTCCATACAGCGGTTTTATTGTTCCTGATGGTCATCCTGAACATAAAGGTGCATGGCCTGCAGACGTGTATTATGCAGATATGGATGGCGCATGGACCGATAATCAAGTTAATTCAACATCTGCAGCCGACTTAAGAAATAGGAACATTCCTGGTGACGGTAAATTTGACCAAAGTATAATACCTTCTAATTTGGAACTTGAAATTGGAAGAGTAGATTTTTCAGATATGCCTGCATTTATTGCAACAGAAACTGAACTACTAAGAAGCTATTTAGTAAAAAATCACGCGTTTAAACTCAAAGCATATTCCCCCGAAAAGCGCGCACTAATTGATGATAATTTTGGATACTTTTCTGGAGAAGCCTTTGCTGCAAGTGCTTGGAGAAGCTTTTCTTCGTTAGTGGGTAATGAAAATATTGTTGAAGGTGAATTTACAAGCGAGTTAACAAATGGAAACTACTTATGGGCATATGGTTGTGGTTCAGGTAGCTATAATGGTGCTGCAGGAATAGGTACAACGGAACAATTTGCAGGTTCCGAATTGAATGTTACATTTTCTATGTTGTTTGGAAGTTATTTTGGAGACTGGGACAACAGCAATAATTTTATGCGTAGCATTTTAGCCCAGGGCAGAACACTTAGCTGTGCGTGGTCTGGTCGTCCTTTTTGGAATTTTCACCCGATGGCAATTGGTAAAAGTTTAGGATACAGTACAAAACTTACCCAAAATAATTTATCAACTTATGATTATGGTTACGGCTCACAATTCGTTCACATTGCTTTAATGGGTGATCCTACTTTAAGAAATGATGTATTGGCTCCCATTTCAGAATTAACTGCAACTTTAACTTCAAATGTATGTGAATTAAACTGGACAGAGTCAGTTGATACTGTGAGGGGTTACAATGTTTATAAAAAGAAATTACCTAATGGAGTTTTTGAAAAGTTAACACCCTCATTGATTACAGAAACAAACTTTGTTGATTCCTGTGTCACAGAATCAGGCGAATATGCTTACATGGTGCGTGGTGTTAAATTGATTAATACAGCAGCTGGCTCTTATTATAACAGCAGTATTGGTATTTCTGATACAATTTTACAAGAAGAGGATTACAATTTAGTAGCCAATGCAACCTTCGAGTATAGTGGAAATTCTATTCAATTTATTAATAATTCGAATAATGCGACCTCGTATTTATGGACATTTAGTAACCAGCTTACCAATGAAGAAGTTTCTCCAATAATCACTTTTAATGAGTCTTCATTTTCAGCTACATTAATTGCGATTAACGCTTGCATGAAAGATACTTTTTTCATTGAAGGTGAATTTCCAGTTGGAATAAGCAATTCAACTCTGCAAAACATTACTGTCTTCCCCAATCCTGCAAAAAATCAATTTAGTGTTGTAAATTCAAATCCAATAAATAACTTTGAAACAATAGAAATTTTTGATGTGATGGGAAAACAAGTGAAAAGCATCCAAGTTAATTCCAACAAAACAGATATATTAATTGAAGATTTAACAACGGGAGTTTATTTGTTAAAATTCATATATTTTGATTCCTCAAACTATTCAAGATTAGTAGTAAATTAGAAGTCTTTAAAAGATTAAATGAAACGTAACGATTTTTTAAAATTTATTCCATTACTTCTTACTTTCCAAGCATTTAAACCATTGAGAAATTTAGAATACCTCACCAATAAAGAGTTTAATTCGGATTTAATGCCTGTTTTATTCTTAGGACATGGAAGTCCCATGAATGCTATTGAAGAAAATACATTTGTAAAAGGATTTAGAGAAATAGCGAGTACTTTTCCTAAACCCAATGCTATCATTTGTATTTCTGCACATTGGTTTACAAAAGGCACTTTTGTTACCGCAATGGATAACCCTAAAACTATACATGATTTTGGTGGATTTCCTGAAGCTTTATTCAATGTACAATATCCAGCTCCAGGAAGTCCTGAACTGGCAAAAAAAACACAGGAAGTTATCACCCAAACAAATGTTACTGCAGATTTTGATTGGGGCTTAGACCACGGTACTTGGAGCGTAGTAAAACATTTGTATCCAAAGGCAGATGTTCCAGTTATTCAATTAAGCATTGATTATACGAAACCTGCGCAATATCATTACGAATTGGCAGCCCAACTTAAGGTTCTTCGAAATAAAGGTGTATTGATTATTGGAAGTGGAAACATTATTCATAACCTTGGTTTAGTTGATTTTAGAAACATAAATAAGCCTAATTATGGCTTCGATTGGGCCATAGAAGCACATTCAAAAATTAATGGTTATTTAAGAGAAAAGAATTACCAACCTTTAATAGATTATGCGAAACAAGGAAAAGCATTCCAATTGGCAATTCCAACTGCAGAACATTATTTACCAATGATTTACACTTTAGGGCTTCAAGTTAAAGGCGATAAAATGATGCTTTTTAACGATGAATTAATGGCGGGTTCGTTGAGTATGACTTCGATAAAGTTAAGTGAATAATTGATGGCTTTTTTCCTTTTGGAAAGTCGATAATATCAAAGCAACTAACATTACAGCAAAACATCCAATTACATTGTACCAGAGGAAACTAATTGGTGTAAATGCATACAATAGAAGAACGATAATTTGGCCAAGGAGTGTAGCTGAAAAAATTGCCTTACCTCCTACTCTTTTCAACCAAAGAGCTGTAATAAAAACTCCTAAAATAGTTCCGTAAAACAAAGAGCCAAGCACATTTACCGCTTCAATTAAACTGTTACCAATGTTGTGAGCAAAACAGGCAATAAACACACAAAAAATTCCCCATAACAAAGTATAAAATCTCGACCACCAAAAATTAGAAGCATCGTTCATTTTTTCTTTTTTGAATGATTGGTGTAAATCAATGATTGATGATGATGCCAATGAGTTAAGTGCAGCTGCTATTGAGCCCCAAGCCGCTAGAAATATAATGGCAATGAGCAAACCAACAAGGCCAGTTGGCAGAAAATCAATTACAAAACGCAGGAAAATATAATTGCTATCATTTGCATCTCCTTTAATTGTATCGGAAGAAATCCATGATTTCACTATGCTTCTTTGTTCTTTCGAGCTTTTCTCTAATTCTAACAATTTCCCCGCAATTTGCTTTTTTTCAGCCTGATTTTCATCTTCAGAAAAAGCAACATATTGGGTAACCAATTCTTTTTTTTGTGTTTGAATTTCAGCATATTTTGCTTCAAGATTCTTCAATGAATCAGTATAAATTGGAGCATTCCTTAATTCAGTAATTTGGGTTTCATTAAAGAAAACGGGTGCTTTATAAAATTGATAAAATGAAAATACAAGGACACCGATTAGCAGTATTAAAAACTGCATGGGAATCTTTACCAATCCATTCATCAGCAATCCAGTTCTGCTCTCCTTCATAGATTTGGCTGTTAAATAACGTCCAACCTGACTTTGGTCGGTACCGAAATATGAAAGTGAAAGAAAAAAACCACCAATAATTCCGCTGAAAATATTGTACTTATCGCTCCAGTCAAATCCTTTTTCAGTAATACCAGTAGTTACGACATTTAATTTCCCCATTTCCCCACTAATTTTTAAAGCGTCAATAAACCCAACATTATCAGGCAAAAGATGCACAACCATATAACCTGCCAGAAACATTCCAATGAAAATTATTGCGAATTGAATTTGTTGGGTAAATGCTACAGCCTTCGCTCCTCCGGTAACTGTGTAAATTATTAGAAGACCTCCCATCACCACATTTGTAAAATAGATATTCCAGGAAAATAAGGACGATAAAATAATAGAAGGTGCGTAAATACTTATTCCTGTAGATAATCCGCGCGCAACTAAGAATAAAAAAGCAGTAAAAACACGGGTGCGCTTATCGAAACGTTTTTCTAAAAATTCGTAGGCTGTAAATACGTTTAGTTTGTGGTAAACCGGAACAAGAAATGCACAAATTACCACCATAGCTATTGGTAATCCAAGGTAATATTGCACGAAGCGCATTCCATCAGAATACGCCTGTCCAGGAGCAGATAAAAACGTAATAGCACTTGCTTGTGTGCCCATGATACTTAATAAAATTAAATACCATGGCATGGATTGATTTCCTCGGAAATAACCGTCTAAATCTTTGGTAGCTTTACTTTTATAAACACCATAAATTATGATAGCGCATAATGTTGCAGCAAGAACAATCCAATCTGCAGTTTTCATGAAAAGTAATTAGTAAACCAACCGAAAAACAAAATCATTCCTATTAGCGCGACCAATAAGGCGGCATAAGCGTACTTCCATTTTTTAAATAATGGAGGATTTTCATCATTGCTTTCCATCATACTTTCCTAAAGCTATTAAGTTGGCAAGCAATCGGTAAGCACCCGGCACTCCTGCCGGAAGCTGTCGGAAGAACGATAAACCTGTATACACAAATTTCCCTTTTCCATAATCGGCAACAATTAAGGCACCTGTTTTTACCGGCTCATCATTGTCGTTACAGGCGATTAATGGAATGTACCTTGAGTCTAATTTATCAGGAAAATATAAACCACGTTCTTGCACCCAATTGTTGAAATCGGCATCAGTTATCTTGTTTGGGAAAAAGAATGCAGGATTATCTTTTTGCAGAATGGTGATTTTAGCGCATTCGTTGGTAACCCTGTCTCGGGAAATTTCAAACGGGTAAGGACCTGGTTGTAATTTTACCTCTGAAACCCAATTTTTGGTGTTGTATTGTTCAATTAACGTACCTCCATTTTCAACATAATCGAGCAATACTGGCATGTAGTCGGGCATTTTATCGTTAGAATTGAATGCCCTGATGCCAACAACAATTGCATCATATTTTGCTATTTGTCCTTTTTTAACGGTATTTTGATTGAGTATTTCTACTTTATAGCCAGCGTTGGTAAGGCAAGCTGCAACTTGGTCGCCAGCGCCATCAATATAACCAATAGTTGTAACTGCTCTTTGCAGATTTACATTCACCAATTGAAAAGTAGCAGGATGCGTCCATGTTTGAACGGGAATATGGTCATACTCAATTCTGGTAATGGTTTGTAAATTTTCAGGAATGGTTTCTTTTGCAATGTTTCTTAAAAAAACAACATTTATTGCAATTGATGTGTCAGGTTTAACTTCTCTTGATGCGGTTTGAAAAATCTTGAATTGTAAAGTTTGCTTAGAACTTTTCTTAAACAAATTCAAAGGAAAATATTCGGGAATAGATTTTACAAACGAAGGCAAATTCAGCTTTACAATTCCTTCTGTTGTATCTATATTGCTGCTAATGGTAACATTAACTTTTGCTGTATCTCTTGCAGTTACAATTGCAGTTAATTGTTCGATGGATGCAGTTATTTCAGGAATCACTTCTACATTTCTTTTCAACTCACCTTTCACAGGATCTACCCATTTATAAATCAATGGAATACGTCTGTAAATAGAAATCCCTTCAACATCCACATTCAATGCTGCAGAAATTTGAGCGGGAGATTCAGGTAATCCTATTAAAAGTTGGTCTTTCACATCAAAAACGCCTTCTGTATGCGGATTTTTTAACCAATACGGATTAGTAACTTCTTGCTGATTTGCAACAGTTATTTTCTTTTCAAATATTTTGTTGAAAGTGATGTCTGTTTTATCTCCTTTTAATTTTGATGGATTCAAAGTAGGTGAATAAAATTGCACATTAACCTTGTTTCTGTATACGAAAGAAAATGTAGCTTCTATCTTCTCGTTGGTTACTAGGTTGTATTGAGGCGCATAAAATTCAGCATAAATTCCTGCGCATTTCAAGATAATATCTTCCAGCAAACGTATTTTTTCTGTTTTTAAATGACTTTCAGGTAACTTTTCAAGAATTGTATAACAGTTTTTAAGGGCAGCAATTGATGCTTGTGGTTGTTGCACACTGAAAGTTGAAATCGTTTGTCTTATTAAAACATCAAGTTGCTCGGCACCTTTTATATTTTTCCAATTGTCTTGAATATTTTCAAAAATATCGGAAACCGCTTTATCGCCAGCCAATTGCGTAAAATATTCAATTTGCTCACCTCTGTTTACCTTGGCACCAAATCCTTGGCTTTTGTGCATGCTACGGCTGCGCGAAGCAATTTCTCCCATAGATTCTCCTAAAGCAGCATTGTAAGTGCCCACATCGAGCAATATCATGCCTGAAACATCTGTTTTTTCATCTCTTGAAGGCATAAAGTTGTTCCAAAAAAGTCGTTTCGCTTGCCAGATTTTAACATGCTGAAGTTGTTCAGGAAATCTCTTGGCATCTGCAGCTGCGGTGAATGCTTCAACAGCTAAAATTGCAGAAGCAGTATGGTGTCCATGTCCTCCTTCACCAGTTGTTGGAAATCGGGTAATGATAACATCAGGTTGAAACTTTCGGATTGCCCAAACTACATCAGCCAGAATTTGCTCTTTTCCCCAAATGGAGAAAGTTTCTTCGGGATTTTTAGAATAACCAAAGTCAAAAGCCCTTGAGAAAAATTGTTCGGCCCCATCTACCCTTCTAGCTGCCAGAAGTTCTTGTGTTCTAATTAAACCAAGTAATTCTTCTTGTTCGGTACCAATTAAATTTTGTCCTCCATCGCCTCTGGTTAATGAAAGATATGCAGTTTGATAATGCCTTTGGTTGGCTAAATATGATAATAACCTGGTATTTTCATCATCAGGATGAGCTGCAACATATAATACTTTTGCCGTATTGCCCAGCTTTTCGAGGTCTTGAATAATTGCACCAGCAGCTGAAGTGCTTTGACTTTTAGCTGTTAGAAAAGTGGAAAGTGAAAAGACGAATAAAAGTAAAGTAGGAAAGTGTTTAAACATGCGGCCAATTTACTATTACGGCCGCAAAACATCACTATTAATTTTACTTTATAATTCTTTCTAACACAATTATTTTTTCAATTGTAAAAGTTCCTTTGTCAGAAGATTTTAGAAAAAAATCGAATGTGTAAGATTTGTACAAAGGATTGTTAATCGTAATTGTATAGTCTTTTTCTCCTTCGAGCGTTGCGAAATAATACCCATTTTCATCGCTGCTTGCTTGGATTTGTGTGCCAGTTGATTTTTCCGAGATTGTAAAATCTGTTTCAATGGTTTGTCCAGCATCGGAATCAATAATCTTTCCTGAAATGATTGATAATACTGGCCCTTTGGGAACTTGCACAGCAACTTCCTTAGCAACTGTATCTTTCACTAATTTGCTGAAATCTATTTCCCATAAATCAAGGTCACCAAATCCTCCATTTCTATTGCTGCTGAACCAAGCTGTTTTAGTATCGGTGCTCAAAGCAAAGAATCTTTCGTCGCCAGTTGTGTTTATAGGAAAACCTAAATTCTTGGGTTCAGACCATTTTCCATTTTCAAAAACCGTTGTGAAGATATCATATCCTCCAAGACTTTTGGGGCTGTTGGTTGCGTAGTATAATGTTTTACCATCAGGGTGAATAAAAACGCCAATTTGGTCATATTCATCATTCACAACTGAACCCAAATTTTCGGCTTTTCCCCATTCAGTTTTGCTGATGCGTTTAGCCCGGTAAACATCACCCATTCCGAAACCACCTCTTGGTCTTTCACTTACAAAATAAAGAGTTTTGCCATCTGATGAAACACTTGCAGAACTTTCAAAATAAGTTGAATTGATATCACCTTCTACTTTCTTTGCTTCGCCCCATTTACCAGTTTTTCCGCGTTTTGAAACCCAAATTTCACCTGAACCATAAGAAGAGTTGCGATAAACGTAAATCTGTGAACCATCTGGAGAAAGACCCATGTTGGCATCATGACCTTCAGTATTTAACTTACCTTCAACTGGTTTTGGTTCCGTCCATTTGCCTGTAAGAGAATCTCTTTGAGCCATGTAAATGTCTTCAAATGGTTTTCCGTCTTCAGGATCAGCTTTGTTACCAGTATTTTCTAATCTTCTGGTTGTGAAAATCAAGGTGTTGCCATCTGCAGAAATTGACGGATTGTATTCTGGACCTTCAGAATTTATCAATTCTCCTAAGTTCTTAATAGAAACATTTACTGGGTTTTTGAGCATTTCAATGGCTCTTCTGCACTGATCAAGATATGCAACAGCTTCTTTCTTTCTGTCAGCATCTTTGGTTGGTTTATCCATGAACTGCTGGTAAGCAGCTGAAGCTTTTTCTAATTCTCCTAACACCTGATAGGTTCTTCCTAGGTAGAAATATTTATCGGGAAATGCAGCTGCATCAATAGAAATAGAACGATTTAACCTTTCTAATGCTTCTGGATAATTCTTTAAATGAAAATTACATTCACCGCTTATTGCATATAATTCTGCTGATGTGGTATCTGACTTTTCTAAATCTCTCAAGGCTCGGTATGCTGCAGCATAATCACCTCCCATCATCATATTTTTCAAACGAATTAATTGTACTTTACTTGTTCCGTTATCAGCTTGAATCGGGCTGAATTTGAACATAAACAATACAATAAAAGTTAAAAAAGCATTGATTTGTAAACCTTTCATAAGGGCGTTATTTGAATTCGAAATTAGCATTTATTTTAATTCCTTATTGAATGTACCAAGTAAGGATAAAAAAGTTTCTAAACCTTTCAATTTAGCCTCATCAAGGTTGTAAGAAATTCGTTGGGTAAGGTAATTTTCTACAGGATAATGTAGAGGATATTTTGGAATCGTTTCTATAATTGTTTCTTTTAAATGATTGATTCCAAATTGCAAAGCATCTTCTAATTGAACAATAACTTCATCATTTATTGGGTGAATTGATGTCCAACAAGCAAAAACAAACGGTAGTTTTTTGAAATTGTACCATTCTTCAGCAAGGTCATAAGCATATTTGAATTGGCTTTTTACGTCAAAAACCCTGTCACCTATTACGATACCAGCAGTATTGTTGTTGATTTCTGCAATATAGTTTGGAGATGCATTTTCAAATTGCGGATTGATTTTCCAATAATTTGCTGCTAAAATTTGGCATAACTTAACAGAGGTACGGGATTGATAATCGAGCAAAATTCTATCAATCTTTTCGATAGGTACATTGCTTAGCAGCATTACTGAATCTACTTTTCCAACAGCACCAATGCATGTTTTGCCTATTATTGTGTAAGTAGGCAACAGAGGCAAAACCGCAGAAGGAATTAAGCCAATATCAGCCTCGCCATTTATTAGTTTTTGCGCACATACAGCAGGAATATCTAAGCTAATGTTGAAATCGTTTATATTAATTTTTCCTGAATGCTTTAAACCGTAAAGAAAAGGTGCGGTATTTAAATAGGAGACTATTGATACATTTACCATCCTTAAACTGTTATTCCTTTTTCATTCATAATTGACCTGATAAGTTCTGTTCTGTAAGTGAATGGCAATTCATCAATGGTAATTTTCTTTGAGGCTAGCTCTAACATTGTTTTTTCGTTCAGAATATATAATGCTGTATTTTCGCCATACTTCTCAATAATTTCAAGGTGTACAGGTCTGAATTTTTCATTTACAAGTTCATCCATTAACTTCCTTTGGTTACTCAATTCGATTCTTTCATCGAGCGATAAAAATGAATTTTCTTTTCTCTTTTTTAAATTTAATGCTTCTGCTTTTTCTTGGGCAGCGTTCAAAGCAAACAGAAATTCATTTTTCACTGTATCATTCTGCAATGCATGATAAATTCCATGTTGGTGTTTCCAGTTTTTGAATATTTCCTGGTCGAAAATTCCATCGCTTAAAATTTCCTTTGGAACCATATAAAAACCTGGTTTGTTGAATTTCATGGCATATTTATCTCTCACTTTTAACAATTCGTTCAATACAAACAATTGAAAAGGTGGAAGTTTTTTTGCGTCGTCTTTGTTTGTTAACTGCCCCTCACCTTTCTTTTCTACCCGAAAACTATCCCAAAACTTATTTTCTTCTGTTATCCAATTTTCAATTCCCAATTGTGCAATTTTAGAAAGTAGTACATCTCTTAATTTTGGCAAATAAATTACGTCTTTCGCAGCATATTTCATTTGCTCAGCTTTAATTGGCGCTATGGTCCAATTTGTTTTTTGCTGAGACTTATCAATACTTATTTGAAGAAATTCTGCTAGTATGTTAGCCAATGAAAAAGCTTTTACATTAATTAATCTTGCTGCTTTTTCTGTATCAAAAATATTTACCGGAAAGCAGTTAAGTTCATGCAATAAAGTGAGGTCTTCACTGGGTGAATGCATAATCTTGAGAATGGAAGGATTTTCAAGTGCGGGGAAAATCACATTGTAATAATTATTTGTTGTGGCATCAATCAAAAGACATTTGTTTTCAAAGTACAATTGAATCAAGCAAATATTTGAGCCATACGTATATCTTTCTCTATCAAACTCAAGGTCTACAGAAATCGTTTTTGCATTCGATAAACTATCAAGGTGCTGGTTCAGTTGTGCTGCATTTCTGATATAATAAACAGCTATATTTTCTTCAATAGTAAATTCGAAATCCATAGTTATCAATTAGTTTCTGTCGGCTAGCAAGGGTACAAATTTAAACTCACCATCAATTACTATATCAATTTCTCCATTTTCTTTTTTCGTAACAATGTGCATCAGTTGAACACCATTTGTACCAACAGGAATTATCAGTTTACCATTTATTTTAAGTTGTTCGCAGAGTGCTGGAGGAATAAATGGCGCGCCTGCGGTAACAATTATTTTATCAAATGGAGCGAATGCTGGCCAACCTAAATATCCATCACCAAAAGTTAGGGTAGCTTTAATTTGCATACTTTCCAGCAATTTTTTGGTTCTAACAAATAGCGCATGTTGTCTTTCAATACTAAATATTTTTGCCCCAACAGCATGTAAAATTGCAGTTTGATATCCGCTACCGGTTCCTATTTCTAAAACCTTTTCTCCTTTTTGAATTGAAAGCAATTGCGTTTGTAGTCCAACGGTAGAAGGATGTGAAATTGTTTGGCCTTCTCCAATTTGAAAGGCAATGTCTTCGTAAGCTTTCTGAATAAAAATCTGATCCTGAAAAAATTGATGCCTTGGTACTTTGCGCAAGGCTTCTAACACTTTTAAATCTGTAATGCCTTTTTTTAATAAATCGTCAACCATTCTATTGCGC
This sequence comes from Bacteroidota bacterium, assembly GCA_027490225.1. Classification (GTDB taxonomy): domain Bacteria; phylum Bacteroidota; class Bacteroidia; order M30B66; family M30B66; genus JAIXYK01. Next base: position 45,866 of record JAIXYK010000062.1, read on the forward strand.
AAACCTTTATGGCGGTAAGTATCTTCTATCAACATAGTATTTTGTAACGTTCCGAAATTAAGTATAATCAAAGAAGATTTATAAGATTGAATATGCTTTCATTCACATTGCAATGTTCATTTTTTTAATAAAATAAATTAATAAAAACATGAAAGCAAATTCATTTTATGGAACAAAAACCATTAGGTTTGTAGCCAAATTTGGAATTATATGCTGAAAATTGGTGTAGTTGGGGCTGGACATTTAGGAAAAATACACATAAAATTAATACAAGAGCTGGATGTTTATCATTTAGTGGGTTTCTTTGATGCGGATGTTGAGAATGCGCAAAAAGTAGCTCAGGACTTAGGAGTTACTGCATTTGAGAGTTTCGAAATACTATTGGAACAATGCGATGTTATAGATATTGTTACGCCAACTTTATCGCATCATTATTATGCTACAAGAGCTTTGCGTGCCAGTAAACATGTATTTATAGAAAAACCAATATCTACCACAATTGAGGAAGCACGAGAAATTGTGCAGTTATCGACTGAAGCTGGTAAATGGGTCCAAATTGGCCATGTAGAAAGATTTAACCCTGCTTTTACTGCAGCGCTGCCATTTTGCAAAAATCCAATGTTCATAGAAACGCATCGTTTAGCACAGTTTAATCCAAGAGGAACAGACGTTTCTGTTGTGTTAGATTTAATGATACACGATATTGATATAGTTTTACACAGTGTAAAATCGCCAGTTAAGAAAATAAGCGCAAGTGGCGTAGCTGTAGTGAGTGATACGCCTGATATTGCTAATGCAAGAATAGAATTTGATAATGGATGCGTTGCTAATTTAACGGCTTCAAGGCTTTCGTTAAAGAACATGCGTAAAACAAGATTTTTTCAAAAAGATGCATATATAAGCGTTGATTTTTTAGAAAAAGAAGTTGAAGTAATAAGAATGAGTAATGTTGTAGGAGAACCTGACCCTTTAGCAATTACAATAGAATTGGGGCAAGACAAGGGTTTGAAACAAATTTTTATGGAGCATCCAGATATTTTACCAACAAATGCAATAAAAGCTGAATTAGAGAGTTTTTCAAATGCAATTATGCACAACACCCCACCATCAGTTACAGCCGGAGACGGTCTTTTAGCTTTGGACATTGCATACAGAATTATAGAAAAACTCACGCTTACATCGCATTTGTTAGTTTAAAGAATGAAGCACTATTACTTATCTTTTCTTTTTATAATTAGTGTTTTCTGTTCTTGTAACATCATCAACCCAACAGAAAAAATTCCTGCCTATATTTCAATCGATACTTTTCTGTTGAATACTGATGTTGGTATACAAGGAAGCAATGCTGCAAAAATTACAGATGCGTGGATTTATGTAAACGACAATCCTATCGGAGTTTTCGAATTACCATGTAAAGTTCCGGCAATTAACGAAGGAAGTTGTAAAATTTCAATCGGACCGGGTATTAAAACAAATGGAATTTCTGCCACACGCACGATTTATCCTTTTTACAAAAATTATACTACTCAGGTAGATTTAATTCCAGAAATGGAAACCAAAATTTCACCTGTAACAGCTTATTTTGATAGTATTAGTTTTCCATTTAAAACAAATTTCGATGATGCTGCAGGAATATCTTTTGAAGCAACGAATAAAAGCGATACTGGAGTTTTTATTACAAATACGCCGGGTGAAGTATTCGAAGGAAATGGTTCTCTAAAAGCCGTTTTGGCGCAAGATACTGGCTATCTTGAATTTAGACAGGTAGATGCAGTACAATTGCCAAAACAAGGAAAATTGGTTTTTGCTGAATTAAATTTTAATTGCAACAAGGTAGTTACGGTTGTTTTGTATTCTAATTATGTTTCCTCAGCTCCAAAAATTGATAATGTAATTAGCCTAGCACCTACCGATGGAAAATGGAATAAAATATATATTGATTTAACTAGATATGTAAGTACAGAAGTAAACGCCAGTAATTACAGGTTGTATTTTACAGCTTCCAAGGCAGATAAAAAAGGACCTTTGATTTTGTTAATGGATAACTTGAAAATCGTGGCCCAACAGCAATGAGTTCAATTAAACGAGATAGAAAACAGGCTTATTTGCAAGCTTTGCTCGATTTTATTTCGGCAGCAGCAGCTTGGACACTGTATTTTACTTTCCGCAAAGTTTACTTAGAGCCAATAAGATTTGGGCACAGTATAAATCTTGAATACAACAATACTTTTTATTTAGGATTGTTGATTGTACCTATTTTCTGGTTAATCATTTACCAAATTAGCGGAACTTATTATGATGTATACAGAAAATCGAGGTTAGGAATTTTAGGAATTACCACATTTAATATTGTTACTGGAAGTATCTTGTTATTTTTTGCAGTTTCGTTAGATGATGTGGTTGCCTCATATAGATTTTATTACACTTCTTTTTTAGCATTGTTTTTCCTCAATTTTATTATTACCAGCATTCAGAGAATGGTGGTGGCAACGATAAATGCCAGAAATGTTCAAAATGGTAAAATATCATTTTCAACTGTACTGGTTGGCTCTGGACCTAAAGCCTTCGAAATTTTTCAGATAATTGAGTCTCAATCTGTAAAAAGCGGGAATAAATTTTACGGTTATGTTGCTGTAAATGGTGCTGTAGAACCAAGGTTAGATTTACATTTAAAAAAATTAGGTCATTTTAAAGATTTGGTTCAAATAATTAATGAGAATGACATTGAAGAAGTAATAGTTGCTCCTGAAAATAGCGAGCATTCTTACTTAGGTAAAATATTAACAGAGCTTGAAATTACAAACGCAATCATAAAGGTTATACCTGACATTACAGATATTATGCTTGGTTCGGTAAAAATGTCTGCCATTTTTGGAGCGCCAGTTATTGAAATTAACAGAAGTTTAATGCCTCAATGGCAAAAATCATTCAAGCGTTTGTATGATATTTTTGTTTCCTTGTTTGTGCTTATAGTTTGCAGCCCTGTTTATGTTATAACCGCAGTAATTGTAAAAGCAACTTCTCCAGGACCTACGTTTTATAGTCACCAGCGATTAGGATTAAATGGCAAGTCATTTAAGATTTATAAATTCAGGTCGATGTTTGCTGATGCAGAAAACCGTGGACCACAGCTTTCGAGCAAGCACGACCCTCGCATTACTCCATTTGGAAGGTTTATGCGCAAAACCAGGTTAGACGAAATTCCTCAATTTTTTAATGTGTTGATTGGGCAAATGTCTATAGTTGGGCCAAGACCCGAAAGGCAATATTATATAGACCAGATAGTTCAAAAAGCGCCACATTACAGAATATTACATAAAGTAAGACCAGGAATAACCGGCTGGGGACAAGTGAAATTTGGATATGCTGAGAATGTTGATGAAATGGTAGACAGGCTAAAATATGATATTCTTTACATTGAGAATATGACCTTGGCGCTCGATTTTAAAATTTTGATTTATACATTTCTAATCGTAATTCAGGGAAGAGGAAAATAAAAGCAAGCGTTTTTATTTAATGATTTAATGCTACTTTTGCGCCCGAATTAAAAACAATAAAACAATGGCTGGTAAATTAACATTTACAATGATTAAACCTGATGCAGTTGAGAACAACCACATCGGAGCAATTTTACAAAAAATTAACGAAGCAGGTTTTCGCATCAAAGCGATGAAATATACAAGGCTTACAAAAGAAACTGCAGGGCAATTTTACGCTATACACAGCGAAAGAGGTTTCTTTAACGACTTAGTTACTTTTATGTCTTCAGGACCAATTGTAGCTGCAATTTTAGAAAAAGACAATGCCGTTGCAGATTTCAGAGAATTAATTGGAGCAACTGACCCAACTAAAGCTGCACCAGGAACTATTCGTGCAATGTTTGCTAAATCTATTGATGCTAATGCAATGCATGGTTCTGATAGCGATGAAAATGCTGAAATTGAAGGAAATTTCTTCTTTTCCAAATTAGAGCAATTCTAAAATAAATAATAACATTTTTAAAAAGGAACATGAAATACTCGTGTTCCTTTTTTTATTTCCATTTACTAATTAACCATGAAACAAACATTTTTCCTTTCTACAGATTACATTGAATTAAATGGACTTTTAAAACGCATGAACCTTGCTGAGACGGGAGGACATGCCAATACATTAATTGACCAAGGGAAAGTGATGGTTAACAATAAAGTAGAACACCGCCGCAGGAATAAAATTAGGGTTGGAGATATCGTAAAATTGGGAAAAGACGAGATTGAAGTGCAGGCTGATTTGGGGGAATAAACGAAATTTTGATATTTGAATCCGCCAATTAATTACGGATTTTACTGTGCTTGGTGAAATGCACAATAATATTTTGCTTTTAAAGGTTCACAATTTTTGAATTCGAACCATTTTATTTTATGCTGTAAGGCTCGCGTTAGGGTTGAAGTGAAAATCCTTTTATGAATTCTGATAGCAATCGGAAGAAATAAAAGATTGAAACGGAAAACCCGACCCGCAGGGGAACGCCCAAAAATGTTTTCTAATTTGAGATAATTAATCATTAAAAAAAATCTCCAAGATATCTTTTCCAATTTTCTGAATTTCTGTTGGTTTTACTGGTAAGCTTGGTGCCGAAAGTCCATCTCTGAGATTAATTGCTGATTTAATTACACGCGCTTCGTCCCAAAGGTTGGTTTGAATAAACTGTTGAATAGTAAATGCGCCGCCTTCGACCAAAATGCTTTGAATATTTTCATAGGCTACATATTCTAATATTTTAGGTATTACAGGTTTTGTAAAATCGAGTTGAATGAGTTGTGTGCTGAATATTGCACGTGTTTCAAGGCGATTGAAGATGAATGTTCTTACAGAATTATCGTAAATATGATGTGTTCGGGGAACTTCCAGATTTGTATCAATGATAATTCTTACAGGATTATTTCCTGCCCAAAGTCGGGTGTTTAATTTTGGGTTATCGGTGAGTGCTGTATTTTTCCCTACTAAAATTCCTGCTTCTTCGCTTCTCCATTGGTGCAAAGCGATTTGTGCAGCCTTACCTGAAATTTGAAAAGAGCCCTTCTCCCCTATTTCTCTTTTTTTATCAATGAATCCATCTGCACTTTGGGCCCATTTTAAAATGATATATGGCCGCTTTTTTTGATGAAAAGTGATGAATCTTCTATTTTGAAACTGAGCTTCTTGCGCTAATATACCGAAAGATACTGCTACTCCATTTTCTTTTAATCTTGCAACACCTTTACCAGAAACAATAGGATTTACATCTAAAGTAGCTATAACAACTTTAGGGATTTTATATTGTAAAATTAAGTCAACGCAAGGTGGCGTTTTACCATAATGGTTGCATGGTTCAAGGGTAACATAAAGCGTAGATTCATCCAATAACAGTTTATCTTTTACACTGTTAATGGCATTGACTTCTGCATGTGGTCCTCCGAATTTTTGATGCCAGCCTTCTCCAATTATCTTTTCATTATGCACAATTACACAACCAACCAAGGGATTTGGTGCTACATTTCCAATTCCGAAAGCGGCCAATTCTAAAGCTCTTTGTATGTATTTTTGCATTTTGCAAATGTAAATTATAAAGCCTGTAAATACATTAATTTCGCTGCATGAAAATAAAAGGGAATCGGGTTTCTGATATTAAAACATATTTCGAAAATGAATTGAGTACCATTTACTCTAAAAGCGAAATTCTGGTATTATTTAGAATTGCTGCTGAACATATCAATGGATTATCGATGAATCAATTGCATCTTTTTCCTGATACACGCGTGCTGGAAAGTGAGTTATTGAAATATTCCTTTTTCGCAAAAAGATTGAAGAATCATGAGCCTTATCAGTACATAACAGGTTATACTTGGTTTACCGATTTAAAAATCATGGTAAATGAATCTGTTTTAATTCCAAGACCTGAAACGGAAGAATTGGTAAATTGTCTTCTAGAAAATAATACACTTGCGAATCCTAAAATATTGGATGTTTGCACTGGTTCAGGTTGCATTGCCCTAGCTTTGAAACATTACATAACAGCCGCAGAAATGCTTGCCTGCGACATTTCTGCAACTGCATTGGAAACAGCAAAAAATAATGCAGCGTCACTTTCATTGGATGTAGCATTTTATAAAGCTGATGCTTTGACTGAACCCTTAGATACATTTGAAAACCTCGATTTCCTGATTACCAATCCACCTTACATTACATTAAAAGAAAAGGCTACACTTGCTAAAAATGTAACCGATTTTGAGCCTGGTTTGGCACTGTTTGTTCCAGATGATGATGCCCTTATTTTTTATAAATCTATCAGCAAATGGGGCAAAAAATTACTAAATGATTGCGGAATGGTCTTAATGGAATGCAACACAGCCCATGTGGACGAGGTGGCAGAATTGCTGATTGAAGATGGTTATTCTGTTGTAAAACAGCACGCTGATTTAAATGGATTGCCACGCTGGGTAACAGGAATAAAATGAGTCAAGAACAAAATTGTAATTAATATTACATAGTTTGTTTTTCCTATTGCTATCAAGAGAAAGGTAATTTGATTATACTTGCAACTTAATTGAAATGCAATGGCTAAAAAAGTAATCGAAACCAAACCTTCAGTAAGTAAACACCCATTCGCCAACCCAGAAGAAAATGCTGGTTTTTTAATGTGGCAAGTAAGTATGTCGTGGCAACGCAAGTTGAAAAATGGTTTAGATAAAATTGGAATTACGCATGCGCAGTTCATGTTATTAGCAGCGCTTCAATATATTGGTACTCAAAAGAACATTGTTTCTCAGCAAGACCTTGCCAAACATTGCAGAATTGACAAAATGATGACCTCTAAAATCTTAAGGATTTTGCAAAAGAAAGGGTTGTTATCGAGAAAAAGGAATAAAATGGATACACGTTCTAAGACATTGGCTTTGAGCGAAGAAGGTGAAAACATCTTAAACCAGGCATTGAAAATTGTTGACAATGTGGACACAGATTTTACCATTTCTTTGGGTTTAAATGCTCTGTCGTTTAATGATGATTTGAGAAGTTTATTAAAAGTAAATCCATAATTGCTGCATGTTTACAATTGAAGCAGCGTTAGAAAGTGATGTTCCATCCATTCTAGCTTTTATAAAAGAATTGGCGCTTTACGAAAGAGCTCCTCTAGAAGTAACCGTAACTGAAGCAATGTTGCTGGAAGATGGTTTTGGGAAAAATAAGATTTATGATTGTTGGGTAGCGAGAGAAAATGGAAGTGTATTGGGAATTGCACTTACTTATATAAAATATTCAACCTGGAAAGGGAAATGTCTTTTTTTAGAAGACATTATTGTGAAAGAAAGTGAGCGAGGACGTGGAATTGGAAAAGAATTATTCAAGAAAATAATTGGCATTTCTAAAGAGCAAAATATGGGTAGAATGGAATGGCAAGTACTCGATTGGAACCAAACGGCCATAGATTTTTATAAGAAGTTTGATGCAGTTTTAGATCCAACATGGATTAATTGCAAATTTACATACGAACAATTACAAGCTATTGACTTCAGTAAAATATGAAGGTATTTAAATTCGGAGGCGCATCGGTAAAAAATGCTGAAGGCATCATAAACGTAGCGAATATTATAAGGAATTTTGAAAATGAGAAGTTATTAATTGTAATTTCTGCAATGGGTAAAACCACCAATGCATTGGAAGCAATTTGCAACGCATTTTTCAATAAAACAGGCGAAGCGCAAGCATTATCTGATCAATTAAAAGCCCAGCACCTTGAAATTGTTACAGCACTTTTTGAAGATAAAAACGATGCTATTTATAGTGAAATTGAAGATTTATTTGCAGAATTACATTGGGCAATAGAGGAAGAACAGATTAAATCTTATGATTATGAATATGATCAAATTGTAAGTATTGGAGAATTGTTAAGTACCAAAATAGTTGCGGCATATCTCAATAAAGTCGGCATTTCTACACTTTGGATAGATGCCCGAGACGTAATTAAAACCGACAATACTTATAGAGAAGGAACAGTTGATTGGCAAGAAACAGCTGAAAATTCGAAACATTACATTCAATCAAATTTTGACAATGGAGCCACTTGCGTTTTAACACAAGGTTTTATAGGAGCTACGAGTGAGAATTTCACTACCACTCTTGGGCGCGAAGGTTCTGACTACTCTGCAGCAATTTTAGCACATTGTTTAAATGCGACTGAAGTAAACATATGGAAAGACGTTCCGGGTGTATTGAATGCCGATCCAAAAGAATTTTCAAATGCTGTTCTGCTGAACACTTTATCTTATTATGACGCCATTGAATTGGCGTATTATGGCGCAACAGTAATTCACCCAAAAACTTTAAAGCCATTACAAAATAAAAATATTCCTCTTCGTGTTAAGTCGTTTGTAAATCCTCAGTTACCCGGTACTGTTATTCAGCAAGATGATTTTAAACAAGAAATACCAACTTATATTTTCAAAAAAGAGCAAGTACTACTTTCCATTTCTGCGAGAGATTTTTCATTTATCGTAGAAGAAAATATTCGTGACATTTTTCAGGTATTTGCCAATTGGCGGGTAAAAGCTAATTTGATGCAGCATTCTGCACTTAACTTTTCAGTTTGTATTACAGTTGACCCTTTGAAATTTGCTGAGTTTATTTCAGAATTAAGTACAAAATTTAAAGTAAAATATAATCATAATTGCACTTTAATTACCATTAGAAATTATTCAGATACCTTGGTAAATCAGCTAACACAAGGTAAATCGGTTTTGCTGGAACAGAAAAGTAGAAATGTAATTCAGGTTGTAATAAGCAATTAATTACAGCTATTTAAAAAATTAAAAAAGCTGCATTGGTTAAGAATGCAGCTTTTTACTAGATTTAATTCCAGTTAACTTATAAATTAAACTGGATTTTTTAAGTTTAATAAATTTAAGTTTTAAAGTTAAATAATGGTGATATAAACTATTTTTCTGCTTTCATTTTTAATTCTTTGTGGTCTTCTTGTGCTTTTTCAATTTCATTATAAACCTCTCCAGCATGCGACATTATTTTTGATTGGTCTGGAATTGCTTTTTCAATTTCAGTTTTTAATTCCTTTAAATGGTCTTGGGCTTTCGTTAAATGTTTTTTCATGGACTCGTTTTCTTTTTTAAAATTTGGAGTCATATCAGAAATTACTGCCATTTGCTTAGAAGCGTCGTTTAAATTTATTTCTAAATCTTTTAAACTATTTTCTTGGTCCATTTTATTTACAATGTTTCCACCTTTTAAATGCATAGCTTTTTCCAATATCAAATTCAGTTGTCGTGTAAGCACTGAATGATTTGATGCTTTTTCCATTTGCACCTGTGCAGTAGTTGAATTGCCCAAAAGCAAGAAAATACTCATTACTAAAGCAGAAATGCCTTTATTTAAATTTACAATTCTACCAAGATTTGTATTTGAAATGTTAGTTTTTAAAGTCGATAAAGAAACGAATATGCTTTTAGAGACCTCAATAATTCTACTGTCAAAATTTCTATTTGAGCGAGATAAATTTAATATTTTTTTCATATTATTTGTTTTAATTAATTTGTTCTGCAAACGTACAACTAATGCTATTCTAGGGTTTTATATGATTAACAAGAAATATTACATAATTGCGATATTGATATTTTTAATAATTGGATATTGAAGAAATAATAAAACATGAATTTCAAAAATATATTCGAAATGTTTTAAATTAATTTTCTTAAAACTGAAAATTGATTTTTATTTTAACCCAAAGTATTGATTTGATTATCTTTAATATTTCCTCCAAAGTCTGACTTCAAGGTGCAAAACAACTGAAAAATCTTTATCAGTTTTCATCGAGATTTGAATGGTCATCTCCGCCCAGGCTATAATAATTGTTCTCTTCATCTTCCTCTCCTATTTCTTCCTGCTCATCGTCTAATTCGGTTCCTGGCACATCCAATTCCTCAATAGAATTAATAACACCATCACCCCCGTCGCCGTTTTCAGTTTGTATAAAATTCGGATGAATTACCTTATTCTTTCCAATATCTTCAGGATCAACATCTTCTTCAATTAACATCTTATTATACACATCTTCTTCAGCTGGATAGAGCGGATATGCTGGAAACTCAACTTGAATTTCATCTTTTTCATTGACTTTCATTATTACTTAGTATTAGCAAGTCAAAGTTGAATGTCAATCTACAATTTGAAATTACATAACTTTATTTATGTGTTGCAAAATTCATAGGCATTAAGAATTAACAATTTTAAGAATAACGTTCTACGAATTTGCGAAGTTCAAAAATTTACCGCAATAATGCACTTCCGATTAAGACTAGGGTTTATATTCCGAATAAGTAATAAATGTTTTACCATCGTAAAGGTAGAGACCTGTTTCTCTCGTACCCACCCAAATATTTCCACTTTTATCCTCCAAAATAGTCCAAATTCCAAGATTTGGAAGTCCGTCTTTTGTTGAAAAACTAATGAAAGCTTTACCATCATAACGGCAAAGCCCATCACCACCAAACCATAGATTACCGTTTTTGTCTTCAATAATCTTTGCAACTAAACCATAATTACCTGGCAAACCATCACTTTTTGTAAAACTTGTAAATGTTTTTCCGTCATAACGGTAAGCACCAGCCCAATTGCTGAACCAGATATTCCCATTTTTGTCCTGTAATTGAGGCCAAGCCCAGCTATGATTAATAATTCTATCCTTTTCGAATCGTGCCGACTCGTTTATAATTGTTAGTTCTTTTAGTTCAAAATTGGTGATGGTTTTTCCATCATAACGATACACACCTTTGTTGGTTCTTCCTCCTAACCAAATGTTTCCAGCTTTATCTTCAAAAACACGTTCAACCTTATCGTTGCTGCTCAAAAATCCATTTTCGGCCTCAACAATTGGAAACAGATTAAAAGATTTTCCATCGTAGATATAAACACCATCTATTGTTGCGAACCAAAGTTTCCCTGAATGATCTTGCATGATATCTTGCACAATATGTGTTTGATAAAACTTATTAGTGTTTGGTGGAAGGTTTTTGGGAAGCGGAATTTGAATTTCAGTAAACATTTTACCGTTTGCACTGAGCGTTGGAGAAGGGTTGTAAATATTTAGACCATTTTTAGTACCTATCCAAATTTTTCCCTCTTTATCTTGTAAGATGTCGTTGATGGAATTACTATTTAATCCATCGGCCTCCAAAAACTGCTGAAACGATTTTCCGTCATATTTATACAGACCATTTTCTGTGGTTCCGAACCAAAGATTACCAGCATTGTCTTGCAGGCTGCAATAAATATTGCCATACCTTGGGTCACCAATGGTTTTTATAAGTTTTGGATGTTCTTTTTCTTCTTGTAATTCTTTTTTAACTGGAGGTTTGCAGGCACTAACAAAAAGTAATATAGTTAAGAAAGTAAATATTTGCATATGTGCTTTATCTAACATCCTCCGCCAAAAGCAACATAAAAGTCCTGACTTACTCTTGTCCCATTTAAAATCATTGCAGGTTTCCATTTTGGCATCTTTTTAAGAACATCTAAAATTAGCAAATTAATTTTATTGTCTTTTGCTTGATACATTAATTGAACATTAACAATTTGACCAACTTCATTTATGGTGAATTTTGCATTAATTGCTGCTGCATTTTTAGCTCCAACTGGATTAATAAAATTATTTGTAAGATAGGCTGTTGCTTGTTTATAACCTCCGGGAAACTCAGCTTCTTGGTCAGGAATTACAGCTATATTAATTTCTCCAGTTTTAATTTTACTCACAAATTCAGGACTATCGTAAGGTTGTTTTTTAATTTTGAATTTTATCTTTATGTTGATATCTGAATTTAAATCGGCATTACTCAGTAATAATTTCTGCTGTGGACTTAACAATAAACTTGTATTCTGCATAGAACTTGATTTCTGATTACTTATAACAGTAATCTCTGAAGATATAAAATCAATTAAATTAGTGTAATTTTCTTTTTCATAAGTATTGAATCCTGAAGTGTAATCATAAGATTTTCTTTGCCTTAACTCTTCATTTACTCCCCCAGGCATCATCATATTTTTCCAGAAATCAGGACTTATCTCATGCAGAAATTTTACATCATTCAATTTACCAAATTTAATTGATGGATTTTTTCCACCTGTAAATTCAAATTTAAATTCCTGAGCTTTTCCAATTATTGAAAAAAGCAATACCATTAATGAAATTTGTAGTTTTTTCATTTTAATTAAATTTAATAATTGTTAATTGAAAATTTACATTGGTTGCATTGCTTTGATTGACATTACATACTTACTTACTGCATCTTTTTCTGAATCAGTAAGTTTTGCTTTTTCTGACATGTCTTCCAAAATGTTTGTCCAAGCAGCTGCTGAATATTTATAAATGTTATTGGTATTATGACATTTTGTGCAAGCTCCTTCAGTATATATTTTATAACCTGCTGTAAGTTTTTCTAAAGTAACTCCTGGGAACTTTGATTGAATCGCGTTTACTTCTTCTATTCCCGGTGCGTGAGTTCCATTCTTTATAGCAGGTTTTACTGTAGCAACTGGGGGTGTTTCAACGCTTTTGGCTTGCCTTGTTTTGTTAGCACCACAAGCTGCAAAAACTACAACAGTAAATATTATTAATTGGACATTAAATTTTTTCATAGATTATTATTTAAATGAGTCAAATATAATTAACACTTATTAGAATTAACATGCAAAAATATTACTTAGTTTCATATTTAATTCTGGACAAAGAAAGCAATCATTTAGAGATTATTTTGTTATTGACTAGTTATTGGTTTGTTAATGACTTGTTAATGTGATAAAGATGACTTGAAAAAGGATAATTTTGCACTTGAAATGAAGACCAGGCGTATTTATGTATTTATTGTAATTGCTTCCATTGCTTTATTATCTGTGTTAATAATACAAGTAAACTGGATTTTCGCGACAGCCAAAATAAAGGAAGATTTATTTAATGAAAAGGCAAATATGGTGCTTTCCAGAACAAATGATGCTTTAAGCGCCGATAAGGAAACTTACAATGAAATTGCAACTTGTGTTCAGAATGATAGTACAACTCAAACAACTACAAGATTAGGAAACAATGAGGTTCGGAAAATTGATTCTTTATTTAATTATTATTTGAATTACTACAATTTTAAAATTGATTACAAGTTTGTGGTTGCAAAACCAAATGTTGTAGGTTTTAACAATGGCGGAAGCTTTGAAAAATCTTTGAAACCAAAAGATTCTAAAAACAAAGCATTTGAATTAAAATTAATTTTCCCTGATAAGAAGAAATTTATAATTGCAGAAATGGGAACCATGTTTATCACTTCTGTTTTATTGATATTTATTGTATTATTTCTTTTCTGGCTCACAGTTAAATCGCTTATCAGAGAAAAAACCATCGCAGAGCATACAACAGATTTTTTGAATAATATGACGCATGAATTTAAAACTCCTTTAACCAACATTTCCTTGGCAGTAAAGATGATTCATAGAGAAGCTAGCGTTAAAAATGAAGAAAAAATGTTGCATTATTCAAGTATAATTTTCGATGAAAATGAGAAGTTAAAGCACCAGGTAGAGCAAGTTTTGAGCATGACAGCCTTAGAAAAAGGCGAAATTCCATTGCAACAAGAATTAATTGATTTTCATGATTTAATAAATGATTCAATAAAATATTTAAGCCTGCAAATTGAAAACAAAGAATGCAATATTAATGTACAATTAGCTGCTGAAAAATCAATTATTTCTGGAGATAAATTACATTTGAGAAATACTATTAGCAACTTAATTGACAATGCAATTAAATATTCTCCTATAAAACCCGAATTAAATATTATGACTTCCAATGCAGGAAACAGTTTTATTTTTAAAATTAGTGATAATGGAATTGGAATTAAAAAGGAATTTCAACAAAAAGTATTCGATAAATTTTTTAGAGTTCCAACTGGCGATTTGCACAATGTAAAAGGCTTTGGGCTTGGTTTAGCATACATAAAAAATATTGTAGAAATGCATAATGGAGCAATACATCTTGAAAGTGAAATAAATGAAGGAACAGCTTTTATAATATCACTTCCAAATGCATAAAGAAAAGTATAACATATTATTAGCCGAAGATGATTTGAATTTGGGCATCTTATTGGTCGATTTTCTTGAATCGGAAGGTTATAATGTAAAACTTTGCAAAGATGGAGAATTGGCATTAAAAGCAATAGAAATGAAGACTTTCGACATTTGCTTGTTAGATGTTATGATGCCAAAAATGGATGGGTTTACCCTTGCAAAAGAAATTAAAAAGAAAGAAAAAAATATTCCAATTATATTTATTACCGCTAAATCTTTAAAAGAAGATAAATTAAAAGGTTATGCCATTGGAGCTGACGATTATATTACGAAACCTTTTGATGAAGAAGAATTATTGTGGAAAATTAAAGCAATCATTAGAAGATTACCCAATAATACAGATGTTGTTGAAACGCTCATTCAAATTGGAGCTTACACCTTCGATTATCACAAGCAATCCTTAACAATTGAAAATTCAATAAAAAGAATTACTGAAAAAGAATGTGTTATACTTAAATACCTTTATTTAAATAGAAATAAAATAATTAAAAGGGAAGAAATTCTAAAAGAAATCTGGGGAAACAATGATTATTTTTTCGGACGTAGTTTAGATGTTTTTATCACTAAAATCAGGAAATATCTAAAAGAAGATGCTTCTTTAAATATTGAAAATGTATTTGGAGTTGGGTTTATTTTTAATGTGAAAGAATAGGTTTAACAAAAACACTCTAATACTTAATTAATCAAGGATTTCTTTCTTTTAAACTGAGGTTTTTAAATGTTGTTCCCCAATGGATTCCTTAAGCTAACTGAATTGATTGGGGCAGTTTCTCCAAAAATTATCAGTCTAAAAAATGTCTTGGCCGTTGTGATAATTTGATTTTAAATTATTTCGCTTTAATTATTTAAAAGCATTTAATGCTTCTGTTGGTTTTCCTGTATTGTCAAAAGCTCCAAGGGTATATCCTTTCCAGTTGTTATAGCTTTGCGGTTCCCAGTAAAAAACTCCCAATCCTTTATTATTTGTTACTGATTTAGTTTTCGAAATAATATCTGTTAAAAAACTCTTTGAAATGGATGCTTGATCCCAACTCATTCCAACTTCAACTATCATTACTTCTTTGTTATAACGAGCAACCATATCGTTCATATTTACAAGGCATTGTGTATTTAATGTGGACCAATTTCCAGGTTCAGGATATAATGACATTCCTATTATATCCCATTGCGCATTGTTATTTTTAAGACCATCGAACATCCACCTAAATAAACTATTGTCCCAACCGTTTGAAACATGCACAATGACTTTGGTATTAGGGAAAATCGTTTTTGCAGCCTGATAACCGGTAGATATTAACTCCGCAAAATTTGACATGTTTGTAGATGCTTTCCCATCAGGCCAAAGCATTCCATTATTGGTTTCATTTCCAATTTGCACCCATTCAGGATTAATTTGTGCATTTTTCACAGCTTGTAAAACGTTTTCGGTATGCGATTTTAATGAATCTTTCATCACATTAAAATTAAGTCCTTCCCAAGCTGCAGGTTTTGTTTGGTGCGCAGGATCTGCCCAAGTATCGCTGTAATGAAAATCAAGCAAAATTTTCATGCCCTGAGCTTTGGCTCTTACAGCTTTTGCAATTACATCTGTTGTATTGTTCCAGCCATTGCTTGGATTTACCCAAATTCTTAATCTAATAGCATTAAATCCTAAATTTTTCAAGAGCAGAAACAAGTCTTGCTCAACTCCGTCTGTATTATAAAACTTAAAGTCAGCAGCTTCCATTTCACTTATCCAACTTACATCTGCACCTTTAATAAAAGTGGAATTTGCGGTAATTACAGGAGTTGGAACTTCTTCGGTTTTATTCTTTTTACAGTTTAGTGAAACGACTAAAATTAATAGAATGATAAACCATTTTAATAAAATCTTCATTTTGGGGGATTTCGTTGCTAGAAAAAATATAGTTAATTAAATGTTTAATCTTTTTATAACGGCAAAAAGTATTTAAGATGATTATGTTTTCTCATTTAACGATATCTAACTTTTCTGGATTTTGTCTACTATCCCAAATCTTCAAAACCAAAATCATTGTTTCAGAAATTTCATAAAACAGAATATAGTCATCAATTATTAAACCTCTTACGTTTTCTATTTTTGTTTTTATTCCTATTTCGGGATTTTTTTCAGCTGTTTTTAAAACTTTTAAGAAGTTTTTGTAGAGCTTTCTAGAATAATTAACACTTTTATTTCTGTTAATAAAAAAATCAAGTGTACTTTGCAACTGAATTTCAGCACTAATAGTCCATACTACTTTTCTTTTAGCCATTGTTCAACCTTTATATCTAATTCAGCTTGCGATATAACTTTACCTTCTTTTCCCTCTAAACTTGCTATTTGTAATTCATTCGCTAGCTTATCAGTTAATTCAATAAATGGTTCAATTTTATTATAATCGAGAATTGTTTTTATTGCCTCTAAAAATTTAATATCTTCAATACTAGAAATTCTTTGCATTAGATTATGTTTCAATTGAGTAGTATTCATTTTTTTGTAAATAAAGGTCTTACGAAGTTAGTAAATATTTTCAAAAACATCTAATCTTTTAATGCTCTTCTACTCCACATAATCCTTCAAATACTTATACCTTTCTGTTAATTCCCCATTCTGAGCAATGGTTGCAAAATGTATCATGCGGCTATTTTTTGCATTCAATAAATTGCCCATAACATATTTTATCAGTTGCTCTCCAAACGCAATAGAAGCATCATAAGGCAATTCGCAAGGTAAATTACTTACTGCCATTACATCTATTGTGTTTTTCAGAAATGGTGCTTCTATCGTTTCAGATAATGGATGATAGCCAAAAACAGGGTCTTCAATTGTTGTATCCTTCATGGTTGCTGGAATGGAACCGTTTACATCACAACTAATATCGGCAATTACTTTAATCTTAAAATCGCGCGCTTTCATGTCTTCCTTTGAGAAAAAACGCGGAATTCTCTCATTCCAGAATATTGCATTGAGCATCACATCACAATGTTGTGTGTATTGCTTAAAAGTGGAAACATAATTCTCTGGATTGTGATAAAAATCGGCCTTGTCCCACAATTCACCATCTTTGTGCGCATAGAAATCTTCCGTTACCAAATGCACATAAGTAGGCACATCAAATTGTTCATCCAAAAATTCTTGAGGGGTAACTTCACGAATATGCAATAAATTCAATAATTCCAAGCAACCATGCGCCACACGACCATCTCCGCATAATGCAATTTTTAATGGCGGCATTTCTATTTTGTCATATTCTGCTTTCATTTCTGCGTAGTTTTCACAGAGGTATGCAGGTTTCAAATGAAACAAATTAAACTTCTCACCCCATGTCAAAAATGCGTTGTGAGTTCCTACAACTCCTGCGAAGCGACCAAAACCGAGTACACGACTACCATTTTCCCAGACCAAGGTTTCGTAATCTACCATTCGGATATTTTTCTGGAGAATTGTACGCAACAATTTTCTGTTGTGAGGTTGTTTCTTAATGGTGTGCGAAAAGAACAAATAGGTTTTATTGGCAATTAAATCTTCAATTGGAACTTCTTTTATGCCCAATAAAATATCGCAATGATCCAGATTTTCGCTCATTTCAATGCCAGCTTCCAGGTATTCTGCATCAGAAATACATCTGTGCGGACTAGGTTGCACTACAATTTTAACATCTGTAAAACTGTTCATTACATCTACGCATTGTGCAGGCGAAAGCGCTACACGCTTATCGTAAGGTTTCTTTGATTCTCTAATTAATCCAATTATTGCCATGCGGCAAATGTACAGCGCTTTTTTAATTATCTTTGCAGGCTTCTAAAAAAGTAGTAGTACGTTCTTTCAAAATATGGGGCCGTCATGGTTTTGACAGCGAGTGCATTGATGTGTAAGCATGCCGGGTGTTGCGAGGTTAACCCGTTAAAACAATCCGCGCGCCTACAACTGGCGAAAACAATTACGCTTTAGCAGCTTAATCAGAAGATTAAGTTCCTAAATGTCTCCCGGAGAAGTTTTCTCAAGTCGTCTCCGCATAGGCATCGTCAAGTTTGAGATAGTTGCTGCAGGGTTCTGATGCAGTAGCGAAATCGATCGGAACTAAGGAAAAGGCAGGTTTGTACTGTTCCAGTTTTTTCCCGACAATTGATACAGTAATAAGCGTGTAGAAAGCACATAAATAACTTGTTTGGACGCGGGTTCGACTCCCGCCGGCTCCACTGCAAAAAGAAAGACAAATTCATCAATGGGTTTGTCTTTTTTTTGGCGCATGCCGCGTTCACATTGCATTTCACAAAAATCATTCTGCTGCGGCACCGCGTGCTACGCTATACAAGGTATACGCTGCGCCCGCTTGCGCAGACTGCGTACA
>JAIXYK010000012.1 GCA_027490225.1 Bacteroidota bacterium
AAAAAAAAAAAAAAAGGAAAAAGATAAATACTGATATTATCAACTTTTGACAATAAACTCAGGATAAATATTTCGACTACAATTAACGAAAATAGAAAGCTTAATTTAATAGCATCTTCAAATAAATCTCGTCTCAATAAGATTAAAAACGTAAGCAACATTCCCATTAAAATGCTGACTAATAAAACTTGACCCAATAAGACCATATTTTTATTAATCTTCATGATACCTAATTGCTGTTCAAACTCACTTTTAACCGAATCTAATAATTGATACTTTTCAGGTGTAATTATTTCTCCCTTCTCAATAATTAATTCCCCTTTACTAATCATTCCTCTTGTAGTAGAAATATCTGCAATCGCTTTATTTCGAGATGATTCAGTATACTTTTCACTGTAGAATACATTGGGAGTTAAAAATTTCTCAAAAAACAATTGCAATTGAGGGTTATCCCATTCTTTCTTTCCATATAATAATAGTGCAAATTCTTCTTTTGCAGTGATATTTGAATAATAATCAATTATACTTTTCTCTTGGGCAATATTATTACGGACTTCAATTACTATTTCATTGTCATTTAAAATAGAATTTTGATGTTGATAAATCCCTTTTGAATATATCAATTGCAACCAATCTGAGCCTTTCGCATTCAAAATTTCAATTTCTTTGATTTTATTTTCTTTTACTAAACTGCTATCTGGATTTAGCTTTTGTAGGAAAATATTTAATTCAGAAATAAAAGTTCTTTGTTTTTGAATAAGTACTTCTTCATCAAAAACAGCGTAATTTATAGCATGGTGCTCAATAAAAGCTATTTCAGCTTGTAATTCTGCATTTGTTTTTTTTATTGCGAAATCAATTGGAGCTCTATAATCGTCGTGCATCCATTTCTTGCCTTTAAAAAACTCATATTTAAATTTGCCTTCTCTTGGCAAGGAAAGGGTAATTAAAAAAACACTGAATAAAAAAATTAATATTCTAACAATTAAATTATGCTGATTGGATAAATAAAAAAACAATCGATTAAAAACCATATAGATTTATTTTAATTGTGTCAATAAATTTAACAAGGCTTTCGCTTCATTTTCCCAAGTCAATTGAAGCTTTGCTTTCTTGCAATTTGCTTTATAAATGTCTTGTTGTGGTTTGTTATTTTTCAATGTTTTAACTTTTAATGCAAGGTAATTCGGTTCGCAATTTAAAGCAATTTCACCAACTTCAAATTTATTAACAACATTACTTACTTCTATTAAATTGCTTGCTAAAACTGGAATCTCTGCACGGATATAATCGAATAATTTATTGGGCAAACTCAATTGATAATTAATGTTTGTAGGTTTATCTAAACTTAATCCTAAATCGCAATTAAGTGTAAACTGAGCTAATTCTTTGTATGGCCTTCGCGGAAAAAACAACACTTTATCCTGTAATTTTTCTTGTTTTACCGTATTTTCTAAAATTGGTATTACATCACCAGAACCAACAATAATCAATGCACAATCATCAAGATATTTCATCATTTCAACTGCCTCTTCAGCTCCTCTATCTATGTTTATTCCGTTACCCTGAAGAATAATTAAATATTTATTCTCCGGTAAACCTAATTCCATTCTATTAGAAATTAGTTGCACTTCTTCTGCTATTGGAATATTCCTCATCACCAAAGGCTCCACTTTATACTCTGAAGCATATAAATCAGCAATTGATTTATTAACAGTGAAAACATACTGCAATTTTGGAAAAATATAACTTTCAATTGATTTCCAAATCGCTCTGATACGCGGTCTTTTTACCAATTCAGGAACGCCTGTAAAATATTCGTGCGTATCATAAATAAGCACTTTTCTTCTCAATTTGGAAACCAAATAAGCAGGTAACAAGGTGTCTAAATCGTTTGCATAAATAATATCAAACTTGCTGAATAGTAAGCGAAAAAAGAAGGTAAATGTGAGCGAAAAATAGAACAAAGGACCTGTTTCATATATCAGGTTAAATCTTCTCGATTTCCAAGCCCACAATGGCAAATCCATGCTATTTTTCCTGGATCTTCCCCATAATTCAACAGTAAAATTTGACTTTTGAATGGAATCACAAATTCTGTAAACTCTTTGGTCTGTTGCAAGGTCATTACTCACTAAAACAAGAATTTTTTTCATCTCAATCATCGGGCTAAGTTACAATTTTACTAAAAAGCTTAAACTAAATTGGTACTTTCGCAAAACAATACGTTTCACATGAACTCAGAAATCAGATCTGGAATTGCAATAAGTGTTGCTGGTTTTTTATGGCTATTACTTGAATTTTTCCTCGGATTACATTCAACAAGAATAGATTACCAACCATTTTTCACTTGGATGTCAATAATAATTCCAATTACAGGTCTCTATTGGGCTGCAAAAGCAAAAAGAGATAGATTTTATAAAGGTAAAATTAACTTTATTCAAAGTGCCAAAACAGGAATTATTGTAACAGCCGTGTCCTCAATCATAAGCCCATTACTAACTTGGTTATATGTTTCAGTAATTAATCCATTTTACTTTAGCACCATGATTTCGCATAGAAAACAGATGATTGAAGAGTTAAATTTGTCTTCATTAGAAGAAAAATCAATTAAAATAAATGAAGCTTTCCAATATTTTAATACAAGTAATTATATAATTCAATCTTTTTTAACTGTTTTAATTATCGGACTTGTTTTAAGTCTAATAATTGCAGCCTTAATTAAGAAAGACAAACAAGTTATTCCAATTGAAAATAAGTTAGCAAATTGAAAAATATATTTTATTCATTCCCTTTAAAAAACGAAACTACTTTTGGCATTAACGCTATTGCAGATGAATACATTTCAATTGAAAGCGTTCAGGAAGCAAAAGATTTTTTTTCTATACCTTCTGATAAACCTTATTACATTTTAGGTGGAGGTTCTAATATTCTTATTACAAAAGATGTTAATGGAATTATTGTCCAAAATAAAATCAAAGGAATTTCAACAAGCATTATCGATGATTCAACTATTCATGTAACAGCTGGTGCTGGAGAAAACTGGAACGAATTTGTGTTGTATTGTATTGAAAATAATTGGGGAGGACTAGAAAACCTTTCACTTATTCCTGGAAATGTTGGAGCAAGCCCAATGCAAAATATAGGAGCATATGGTGTTGAAATAAAAGATGTTTTTGTTTCATTAAATGCACTGGAAATTGCTACTAATGAGATTCATACCTTCGAAAATGAAGCTTGTAAATTTGGATACAGGGAAAGTATTTTTAAAAATTCTCACAAAAATAAATTCTTGATAATTGATGTTACATTCAAGTTGACAAGAAAAAACCATAAAATCTCTGCGAATTATGGTGCCATTCAATCAGAACTTCAAAAATACAATGTTACCAATCCAACAATTAAAGACATTAGTAAAGCGGTAATTGCAATAAGGTCCAGCAAACTGCCTGACCCCAAAGTAATTGGAAATGCAGGGAGCTTTTTTAAAAATCCTGTTATTTCAATAAAACTTGCAGATGCAATTAAATTAAATTACCCAGATTTAGTAGAATATCCAATAGATGAAACGTCAACTAAACTTGCAGCGGGCTGGCTCATAGAAAAAGCGGGCTGGAAGGGTTTTAGAGATGGTGATGCCGGCGTGCATGCATTACAAGCATTGGTTTTAGTTAACTATGGAAATACTACTGGAAATGAAATTCTAAATTTATCACAACGCATTATTGATGACATTCATTCAAAATTTGGAGTAACCTTAGAAAGAGAAGTAAATATCTGGTAGTTATTTGTATTTTCCTTTCGCAATATCTATGTCTAACATATAGATTGCATCTGCTCTAAGCATTGAATCCATAGGAATATTTTTATCCAAAGCTTTTTGTTCTACCATTTTTAGCCATTCATGGTTGCCCTTTATCATACTTTCATAAACTAAAATCTCTCTTCTTCTAAATCTTTGAGCTTCCGTTTCATTGGCTGAAGTTTTAAATTGTTCTGAAAATCCCCAGGGAAACTCTTTAAGATTTGCTTCAGTTGACATTAAAAAGACAATGTCATTTTTTGCAATTTCTTCTTTCCAATCTTCAAGTCCAGATGATACAGTAAAATTTCCTTTTGAATCTCTAATTTCCTTATTGTAAAATCGAAATGTAACATCGCTAAAACAAGCAGGAGTTCGTAACTGGTCGAAAATTGACCAAAAGAAACTGTCGGCAATAACCAGAATTTTAGGTTGTTTTTTACCTTCTTTAGCTTCGAAATGATATGTAGGATATGCCATTTTCTCTTTCTTAAAATTGAAAAGTAAATTCATTCCTTCACCTATATCATTGTCGCTTCCCTGCATGGAATCGCTTACCACAATTTCATCTTTTACAATTGAAGGTAAATCTATTTTATTCGAATTTTCAATGTATTTAATAATTGAATCGGCTACTAATAATGAACCATACATGCTCCAATGTATGCCCGTTTTTGAAAACAATGGATATTGTGATTTATGCTTATTATCAATAAACCATTTATTATAATTTATAAAATTAACTCCTTTTTTTTGAAATTGCTTTGTATAATATTTATAATTAGTTTTTTCGGAATTTACATTACCGTATTTATCTGGTATAAATTCAGGAAAGTAACTAGCCTTACTTGCAGCAAATATTACAAAGAATGATTTTCCTTCAGATTCAATAAAATCCTGTATTTCTTTTAATTCTTTTGTTCTTTTAATTATTTCAGCTTCACCTATAAAATCTAGCCCTTTTATAGCGTTTATATAATTGATTTCATACAAGCAATTTTCTTTTCCTATAATTACTCCATTAGCCTTTGCGTTCCTAAAAAAACTATATCCAATTTGATTGTGCAGCCGCACTGCAGTATTTCTAAATCCAAATTTTTGATTAAACCATTTTTCATATTCCTCTCGAAATCTTCCTGACAACCAATTCTTTCTTTCAAATTCGGGTTTCTGTGCCAACTCAATAGCACCCTTCAAAGGATCTTCATATTTAAATGGAATCCAAAATTGAAGCAGAGGAAGACTTATCACCACAAAAATTGCGATGAACAAATATTGCTTTATCCGATATGCTTTATTTTCCATTAAAATCTAAAATAAATAAAAGGATTAAAACCACTGGCAGTAATATAACTTAATGATAGCAAGAAAAGTAAAATACTTACAATTGCCATTAATCCGGATAATTTTAAGCTCATTACATCCGAATATATTTTCACTTGAATACTTCTACCCTTTTCAAATGCGCAGAAAAATGCAAACAACACTGCAATTATAAATGTAAACCACTGCTCTACAGAAACCTCTATAAATTTAAGGGAAGACCAATTAATAAACATCGCTTGAATGTAATGGAAAGCACTATTCACATTTTCGACTCTAAACATTACCCAACCTAAGGTTACCAATATAAATGTATAAGATATTTGAATAATCTTGGGAAGCCTTTCAAGTATTTTTCCTAAAAATATTCTCTCCAAAACTAAAAACATACCATGCCAAACACCCCACAGAATAAAGCTCCAAGCTGCACCATGCCATAATCCCGATAAAATAAATACTAACCACAAATTAAAATATAAACGCGCTTTAGATTTTACTTTATTTCCACCTAAAGGAATGTATAAGTAATTCCTCATCCAATTGCCTAATGTAATATGCCAACGTCTCCAAAATTCAGTAATACTGCCTGAAACATAAGGATTGTTAAAATTCTCGGGAAACTTAAAACCCAGCATTTTTGCAAGACCTAAAGCCATATCAGAATAACCTGAAAAATCAAAATACAATTGAAAAGTATAAGCGAAAGCAGCAATCCAAGCTGTAGATAAAGAAATTTGTTCGGGATCCATTCCTGGAATTCCATCAGCTCCATACACTTGATTGGCAAGTGTTGCCAAGGTATTCGCTATTAAAACTTTCTTCCCTAAACCAATACAAAATCTGTAAAATCCAGTTAATTTATAATCAACAGTATCTCTGCTGCTTCGGTCTTTTATTTGATCAGCAATCTCATTATACCTGATTATCGGCCCGGCAATTAATTTGGGAAACAATATAATATATAAAAGATAATCTTTAAAATTTTCGAGCGGCTTATGAACCCTTCTATATACATCAATTACGTAAGTTAATGTTTCGAACGTATAAAATGAAATTCCTATAGGCAATACCAATTCTGCCCATTTAATTTGTCCTTTATTGAAGCTTCCAAGTAAAACATTTACATTCTCTATAAAGAAATTAGAATATTTAAAATAGAACAAAAGACCTAGATTTACGCTAATAGAACACAATAGAAAAATTAATCTTTTCCTTTTTTGTTCTATTTGATGCATTTTTTTTACTAAAAAATAATCTAGTAATGTTGTTCCTAAAATTACAAAAATGAATTTTGGTGCACCCCAAGCATAAAAAATACAACTACCAATAACTAAAATGGTATTCTTAAACTTCTTATCTGCAATGAAATAAATGCCGAAAAAAACCGGCAGAAAAAAGCAAAGAAAAAGTGTACTACTGAATACCATGAAACAAACTTAAAATAAAAAGATTATTTCTTCTGAAAATGCAATCATGCCAATGGCAGCAATGCACAAGCAAATTCCGATAATATTTATTTTGCTCATTTTTTCTTTAAATAAAAGTATTCCTGCGAGTGCAGTTAAAGCTACAATCGACATATTATTTACTGGAAAAACTACAGAGCTTTCTAACGTTGAAATTGAAAGTGACTTCAATAAAAAGAAAACAGAAAAATAGTTCGGAATTCCAAGAACAACTCCACCTATTAATGCTCTAACATTAGGGCCTTGTTTATTTCTAAACTTTTCAACTAACAAAGTGATAAGTCCGATAGAGCCTGCTGTAAGGAAAATCCAACTTAAAAAAGGCTTCAATCCGTTTTCACCTAAAGTGAATTCATCATTATATTTGAAAAAAGTATCTATAAAACCACTTCCTACAAAAACTATAAATGGATAAGCTACATATTTAGAATCAACTGTTTTTCCATTTGAATTTTTTGAAGTAAAATAAACTGCCAACAATGCCAATAAAATCCCTAGAATTTTAATTGCATTTATTTTATCTCCCAAGAAAAAAATTGCAAACAATACTGGCATTATCAGCGACATTTTATTTGCAACAGAAGTAACCGAAACACCAATTTTAGCAGTGCTAATGCCAATAACATTAAACAATGTAATAAATAGCACGCCCATTATAATTGAATTTATAAACCAAGGCTGAACAAAGGCTTGATTAATTGCTAAACCGCTATCATCTAGCGCAAAACTTAAACCAGCAGCAACCCAATAATTTATTACAATTGCATGTGAAGTTTTTACATTATAAGTATCGAACAGTTTAAACAATACTATAATTAATGCTGAACTTAATATACTTAGTAAAAGGTAAATCATATAGAGAAAAATTGGTAAACCATTAATTATTAGGCTTCACCCTAACAAATAGAAAAAGCCGCACGAGGCGGCTTCTTAAAAAATTCAATTTAGTTTATGCCCCAGCAACTTGTGCCTTTATTAAATTTAAAGCTGAACCTGCTTTAAACCACTCTATTTGAGGTTCGTTGTAAGTGTGGTTCACTTTAATTTGTTCCACACTGCCATCTTTATGATTCAATTGCATAGTGAGCGGAACTCCTGGCGCAAAATCTTTCAAACCAAGGATATCGATGCGATCATCTTCTTGGATTTTCTCATAATCAGATTTATCTGCAAAAGTTAGCGCCAACATACCTTGTTTTTTAAGGTTAGTTTCATGTATACGGGCAAAACTTTTAACCAATACCGCTCTAACACCCAAATGTCTTGGCTCCATAGCTGCATGTTCGCGGCTCGATCCTTCACCATAATTTTCATCACCAACTACTAAAGAACCAATTCTTTGTGCTTTATATGTTCTCTGAGTTGCAGGCACTGGTCCATATTCTCCTGTTAACTGGCTCTTCACATTGTCTGTTTTTTCATTAAAGAAATTCAAAGCGCCAATTAAAAGATTATTCGAAATGTTATCGAGATGTCCTCTGAATTTTAACCAAGGGCCAGCCATTGAAATATGGTCAGTTGTACATTTTCCTTTAGCTTTTATCAATAAAACCAAACCTTTTAAATCTGTTCCTTCCCATGCAGGAAAAGAATCCAGTAATTGTAAACGATTACTTGTAGGTGAAACTGCTAATTGAATATTAGAGCCATCTTCAGCTGGCGCTTGATAACCAGCATCTTCAACCGCAAACCCACGTGCTGGTAACTCTTCTCCAACCGGCGCATCTAATTTTACTTGTTCACCTTTTGAATTCGTAAGTGTATCTGTTAATGGATTGAAAGATAAATCACCTGCAATAGCCATAGCAGTAACTAATTCAGGAGACCCAACAAATGCGAATGTATTAGGATTTCCATCAGCTCTTTTAGCGAAATTTCTATTAAATGAATGCACAATCGTGTTTTTCTCAGCTTTCTCTGCACCTACTCTGTTCCACATTCCAATACAAGGTCCACAAGCATTAGCAAATACTTTCGCACCGATTTTATCAAAAATCTCTAAAAAACCATCTCTTTCTATTGTGTAACGAACTTGCTCAGAACCTGGAGTGATAGTGAATTCTGCTTTTGGAACTAAATGTTTTTCATAAGCTTGTTTCGCCAAAGAAACAGAGCGACTAATATCTTCATAAGATGAATTTGTGCAAGAACCAATCAAACCAACTTCAATTTTTGTTGGCCAACCATTTGCCAATGCAGCTTCTTTCATTTTAGAAATTGGTGTAGCTAAATCTGGACTAAATGGTCCATTCAAATATGGTTCTAATTCACTTAAATTGATTTCAATAACCTGATCAAAATATTTTTCTGGATTTGCATACACTTCTGGATCTGCTGTTAAGTGAGGTCTGATTCCATTGGCTAAATCTGCAACTTCAGCACGACCAGTAGAACGTAAATATCTTTCCATTGAATCGTCGTAACCGAATGTAGAAGTAGTAGCTCCAATTTCAGCCCCCATATTACAAATAGTACCTTTTCCAGTGCAACTCATGCTGATAGCTCCTTCACCAAAATATTCAACAATTGCCCCAGTTCCACCCTTAACGGTTAAAATACCTGCAACTTTTAAAATCACATCTTTAGGAGAAGTCCAGCCATTTAATTTACCTGTTAATTTAACACCAATTAACTTTGGCCATTTCAATTCCCAAGCAAGTCCAGCCATAACATCGCAAGCATCTGCTCCACCAACACCAATTGCAATCATTCCCAAACCACCTGCATTTACAGTATGTGAGTCAGTACCAATCATCATTCCGCCAGGAAAAGCATAATTTTCTAAAACAACTTGATGAATAATTCCTGCTCCTGGTTTCCAAAAACCAATTCCATATTTATCTGATATAGAAGCTAAAAAATCATACACTTCTTTATTGCTATCAACTGCTGATTTTAAATCTGTTGATGAACCAACTTGTGCTGTAATCAAATGGTCGCAATGAACAGATGATGGAACAGCAACTTTTTTACGGCCAGCTTGCATAAACTGCAGCAACGCCATTTGTGCTGTCGCATCTTGCATAGCTACTCTATCTGGAGCGAAATCCACATAAGAACCACCTCTTTCAAATGCTGGAATACTTCCATTTTCCCAAAGATGTGTGTAAAGTATTTTTTCTGATAATGTGAGGGGACGTCCTACGCTTTTTTTGGCTGCTTCTACTTTCTCTCCAAAACTTGCGTACACTTTGCGAATCATTTCAATGTCAAATGCCATAGTATTTTATTAAAATATATTGATTATGTGTGAATTAGATAATTTAATTTCTGTTTGCTAATGTAATTGATTTGAAGTAATAAATCCACATTAAAAAGGGTTTGATTTCAAATTAATTATTCTAGCTAACTAAATAAAAAAGAAAAGCTTTATTATAAATTGAGTAATTTCGTGCGGTTCCATAAAATGAAGAATTTACTACTAGAAAATATCAGAATTGCCTTAACTGCTATTCGCTCCCAATCTTTAAGGACATTCCTTACCATTATGATAATTGCAATTGGGATTATGGCTTTGGTTGGAATTTTAACTGCAATTGATGTAATTAAAGAAGGTATCTCTTCAAATTTTACAACTATGGGCGCCAATACCTTTAATATTAGAAATCGTGGTTCAAATATTAGAATTGGTGGAGGAAGAAAAAAAGTACAGGTATTTCAAACAATAACCTATTTACAAGCAACTAAATTTAAAGAAGAATTTAAATTCCCATCTTGGACGTCAGTTTCATGTGTTGCAAGCAGAGCAGCTATTGTAAAGACAAATGAGCAAAAAACAAATCCAAACATTACTGTTTTTGGTGGAGATGAAAATTACATGATTACTTCAGGATATGAACTTGAAAGTGGTCGGAATTTTTCCCAACAGGAATTAACATCTGCTTCAAATGTGGTGCTAATAGGGAGTGAAATAAAATCTAATTTATTCAAAAAAGTAAATCCAATTAACAAGGAAGTTTTCATTGGAGGACATAAAGTAAAAGTTATTGGTGTATTAAAAGAAAAGGGCTCCAGCTTTGGTTTTGGTGGAGATAAAATTGTAGTACTTCCCTTAAGCAACGCCAGAAATTATTTTGGAACCGGTGATATGTCCTATGTAATTAACGTATTATCTAGTTCACCCGAATTAATGGAAGCCACAATTGGTGAAGCTACTGGATTATTTAGAAGGTTAAGAAAGTTAGGTGCCACAGACCTTCAGAATTTTGAAATTACTAAAAGTGATAACCTATCTGTAATGTTGATAGATAACTTAAAATATGTAACTGTAGCTGCAACTTTAATTGCTATTATCACACTTATTGGTGCAGCCATTGGATTAATGAATATTATGTTGGTTTCAGTAACAGAAAGAACAAGAGAAATTGGTGTAAGAAAAGCAATTGGTGCTACATCTAAAACAATCAGAAATCAATTTCTGATTGAAGCCATCGTAATTTGTCAGTTGGGCGGAATGTTGGGCATATTCCTAGGCATAGCAATGGGTAACGCCGTTTCGTTATTTTTCGACCAAGGGTTTATAATTCCCTGGGCTTGGATGATAATGGCTGCTTTTTTATGTTTAATTGTTGGGCTACTTTCTGGTTTAATTCCAGCAATTAAAGCCGCAAATCTAGACCCGATTGATGCTTTAAGATTTGAATAACTTTAATTAAATAAATTCTATTTTCGCACAATTTTAAACTTGAAATACTATGAAATCAACACATAAACTTGTTTTAGCTTTAGCTTTGATTGGATCAATTACCGCATTATCTTTTACAAATAAAACCGAAAGTCAGCGTTATGAATATTTAATGATTGAATACAATGATTATACGAATGATTTAAGCATGAGCACTACGGCTGGTGCATTTGCCAAGAGAAATGTAAAAAATTTATTATTAGACAGAGATAACGATAGAACACCTTTTCTTTCTGAAATAAAAACTCAGGAAAGTAATGGTTGGGAGGCATTCCAATTTAGCTCTACTTCTCGCAGCAGCGCCAACTTTTACGGCGTAGTTATGCGCAAACCAATGAATTAATTATTTTTTTCGCTTTTAAATTTTATTGAATGTCTCAAAGAAAAACACGCGTGAGATTTGCTCCAAGTCCCACGGGTACACTGCATATTGGTGGAGTAAGAACTGCCTTATATAACTATTTGTTTGCCCATAAAAACAATGGTGATTTTATTATTAGAATTGAAGACACCGACCAACAAAGGTTTGTTGAAGGTGCAGAAAATTATATCATGGAAGCCTTAAATTGGTTAGGCATAAATCCTACAGAAAGCCCCGTTCATGGAGGTCCATTTGGTCCTTACAGACAAAGTGAAAGAAAAGAAATCTATCAAAAATATGCACAACAATTAGTTGATTCAGGAAATGCGTACTATGCTTTTGATACTGCTGCTGAATTAGAAGAAATGAGAAAACGATTGGTGGAAGCTAAATCCAGCAATCAACAATACAATGCAGCTACTAGAATGGAAATGAGAAATTCTTTGACACTTAATGTTGAAGAAGTAAATCAACTCTTAGAAGCTCATAAACCTTATGTGATAAGAATTAAATTACCAGAAAACGAAAATGTACATTTTACAGATATCATCAGAGGTGATATATCTGTAAATACAGCAAACATGGACGATAAAGTGTTGTTTAAATCTGATGGAATGCCTACTTATCATTTAGCTAATGTGGTAGATGATTATTTAATGGAAATTTCACACGTAATTCGAGGTGAAGAATGGCTGCCCTCTGCCCCACTTCACGTATTGCTATACCGTTATTTGGGCTGGGAAGATAAAATGCCTCAGTTTTCTCATTTACCATTGATATTGAAGCCAGACGGAAATGGAAAGTTGAGCAAAAGAGATGGTGATAGATTAGGTTTTCCTGTTGTTCCTTTAGATTGGACAGATCCTGCAACAGGAAATATTACCAATGGATACAGAGAACATGGATATTTACCAAAAGCGGTTTTAAACTTCTTGGCTTTACTTGGTTGGAATGATGGGACCGAAAAAGAAGTATTTTCATTAGAAGAAATGATTGCCTCATTTTCGTTAGAAAGGATTAATAAGTCAGGAGCTAAATTCGATTTTGAAAAAGCAAAATGGTTCAACCATCATTATTTACAATTAATGTCAAATGATGAATTAGCCGCTGAATTATTGCCAAAATTCATTGCAAATGGTTATTCAACAACTGAAGAATACATTTTAAAAATTGTTGGTCTATTAAAAGAAAGAAGCAATTTCACTGACGATATACTGAAACAATCAACATTCTTTTTCGATCCTCCTGCAGCCTATGATGATGCTATATTATCTAAAAAATGGAAGCCTCAATTCATGGAAGTATTTAAAGGATGGAAAGACACATTCACTGAAATGTGCGATTTCACTCCAAGTCAAATTGAAGTAAATTCAAAAATGTATCTTGAAAACCGCGAAGTTGGAATTGGTAGCGTTATGCAACCATTTAGAATTTTGATTACTGGCGTTTCAAATGGCCCTTCTGTTTTTGAAATTTGCAGTATTTTAGGGCAAAGTGAAGTAATTGCCAGAATGGAAACAGGACTAAATCACATTGCTAAATTAGAAAAAGTTTAATGATTGGTAAATTTGAATTAAACGGTTTAGAATTTCACGCTTTTCATGGTGTGTATGAATCCGAAAGAACAAATGGTCAAACTTTTAAAGTTGATATTTCTTTCGAAACAAATGTATCTAAAGCTGCTTATTCTGATAATCTAGAAGATGCTATTGATTATACATATATATATGAATTGATTTCTGAACAAATGAAAATTCGTTCTTCGCTTCTAGAACATGTTGCCAACAGAATCGTTTATTCTATTAAAGATAAGGTTGATGGAATTCAGAATATTGAATTGAAACTAACCAAAGTCAATCCTCCTATTGATGGAATTATTGCAGGAATAAGCATTACACTGAAAGCTTAACAATGAATTTAAATCTAAAATTGAATAAAAACATTTTAAATAAAAGTTGTCCTAAATGCGGACAACCATTTAAATGCATTGTTAAAGAATCGTGCTGGTGTGAAAATGTTTACGTTGCAAAAGAAAACCTTGCAAAAATTAGAAGAATGTACTTAGATTGTTTATGTGAAAAGTGTTTAAAAGAATTTTCTGTTGGTGAAAACTAGTATCTATTCAAAAAATATTGTTATCAATTCGATAGAACTCTAAATCAGCAATATAATTAGCGTGGTTCAACTTAAATTAAAAATTCAAGACGCTATTAAAAATAAATTTTCAATTTCAAGTTTGATAAGCCAATAGATTTGTTACTTTTGCACTCCTAACAAAAAAGGTTCCGTGGCCGAGCGGTTAGGCAGAGGTCTGCAAAACCTTGTACAGCGGTTCAAATCCGCTCGGAACCTCAGACAGTAAAAGACGCCCCTTCAGGCGTCTTTTTTCGTTAAGCATATTGGCGGATTCACGAATACCTTTAAAAACAGACACTTTATGAGCCTAAATCCGCTCGGAACCTCAGATAGTAAAAGACGCCCATAAAGGCGTCTTTTTTCGTTAAGCATATTGGATGTTCTAAGATTATTATTCAAAAATGCCTAAGAAAACTGTTAGATTCGAAAAAATTAAGTTAGATATATAACCTTTTGCACCCAAAAACTTTGAGTTTTCATCAAAAACAAAGAAAATAAACCTTACATATGTAAGAAATTTAAAAGAAAATCTATGATAATTGTCATTATTAAAAAATATAAATACTTGTATTTCAAATACATAACAGATATAATGATGTATCAGCACCTATAAACAGTAAAAAGAGTTGTAACCTTTTTTGCAAAAGTGATGTAAGATTATATATCTTTACCCCGCTAACCTTTAAACTAAAAAGCAATTATGAAAAAAACAAACTCAATTAAATTAGTGGCTGCATCTTTTTTGATGATAGCTGCGGGCGTTTCTGCGAATGCACAAACGGTAGTAGCATCTGGTTTCGTAGGAAATCCATTAGCTACACAAGGTAGTTCACTACCAACTTTAATTAGCACGCCAGTGGCAGCAAGATCTAATCCTTTTAATGCATTAGGATTTGCTGACAATTTTGACAATGGATCTGCACCAATCGGATTCTATACTTTAGGATTTGGAGGTACAATTACATTAGAAATGAGCGGACCAATCTGCAATACAAATGGTTCTGCACCTGATTTAACAATTTATGAAACTTCTTATGGATCTCCTTCTTGCGGATCATATCCAGAAAAAGCAAGAGTAGAAGTTTCTCAAGATGGTTGCAAGTGGGTAGATTTAACTGAATCTGGACCAATTTGTCAAAATGCATCATTAGATTTAGGTTGTTTATCTTGGGCTAAATATGTTAGAATTACAGACGTATCTAATTCAAGTTCATTTGGATCAGGTGCTGATGGTTTTGATGTTGACGCAGTAGAAGGTATTGGTGGATGCTCTGAACCAACTGAAACAGGTTTATCTCGCTACGCAGCTAATGGTGCATTTGCAACACAAGGTCTTGCTGAAAATGGTGGTACAATTACAGCATTCAGAAGCAATTCTACACGTATGATTGGTTTACCTTTGGATCCAACAAACTTCTTTGCAAATGATGGTTCTACTTCACCTGCTAACAATAATTTCTTCTCTCTAGGAAATGGTGGAAGTGTTGTGTTGTCTTTTCCTTACACATTGTTCAATGGCGAAGGTGCTGACGTAAAAGTTTTCGAAACTTCTTTCGGAGATAAAGCTTCTCGTTCTTGCGGTAACTACCCAGAAAAAGCAACTGTAGAAGGTTCTTGCGATGGAGAAACTTGGTTCGACCTAGTTATCTTAGATGGTGATGCTGGAAACGGAGAAGTTGCTGGTACGAATGTAATTTGCCGTGATGGTATGTTAGATTTCAACGGTAATGACGCTGTTAACTATATCAGAATTACTGATGTTACTTTTGGAACTACTGCTAACTTCCCAGGAAATGGCGATGGTTTTGATGTTGACGCTGTTGTTGGTACACAAGGTTGCGCTGATTTTATTGCTAACGGTAAATTTGCACAAATTGCTGATGATGGTTCTGATGTTTTTGAAGATGCATTATACATCGAAACATATCCTAACCCAACTGCTGATATGTTAAACGTTTCTATCAAAAGAGTAACTAAAGAAAATGTAGTTATCCGTATTGCTGACATCACTGGTCGTATCATCATGACTCAAAATGTTAACAGCAAAGAAACTTCAATCATCGAAACATTAAACTTAAGCAACTTAACTGCTGGTGTTTACACTATTACAGTTGAATCTGCTGGTAACCGTGAGGTTCAAAAAGTGATTAAAAACTAAGTTCTAAAACAACTTACATCTTTTAAAAGGCTGCTCCATTTGGGGCAGCCTTTTTTTGTTTATATAAATCCGTTTTTACCATAACATTAAGTCACCAATACTTTAACTAATTATTAAACTTCATAACATAGGCATAAAACAAAAATCATAGTTCAAACTACTTAAGGTTATATGCTAAGCCGAACTTTGCAATTGTACAAATAGGAGTGCGTTCTCGGGTGCTGACCAATCTAATGAAAGGCGCCCGGCTCCCGAGACGATCCTCCTGAAATTCCAATTCGGCTTATGAAAAATATTTTACTTCTTGTTTTAATTGTTTTGGTTGGGAATGTTTGGGGGCAAACAGCGTTATATACTGTAGCATCAACATCTACGGTAACAACTACAGGAACGCCTCCTTCTGGGTCTTCAGCTACCTATGCTCAAACTTTTGGAACCGTTTCTCAAATGACAAGTGGTAACTCAGCAACATTTACTTTGATAGGATATGCTGGATATAGAATAACAAGCGTAACGTTATCAATGAGGTCTAATACATCTGCTGGTAGAGGATCATTAAGTGTTGTAGCAGGTAGTACTAATATTTTATCAATTGCAGATGCTACTTTTGCAAATGCTACTTGGAACGGAGCTTATACAACAACTTATACCAATATTACAAGAACACCTACTGCCTATTCTATCGGAACAGGTGAAAATGTAGTATTTACAATTGCAGCAACAACAAATAGTTTATACATACAATCCTATTCGATTACATACACGCCTGCTATTACAGGTTATTTTTGGAACGGAGGTTCAATAGCTTCAAATCCAGCTGCTGGTGGAAATGGAATATGGAGTACTACCAACTCATGGCGTCAACCAAGTGCAACTGGAGCGCAAGCCACATGGGCTGATGCAAATCCAGCAATACTTGCAGGAACAGCCGGAACTGTTGCATTAAGCGGGAGTGTATCTCCGACCTCTACGACTTTCAATACATCTGGCTACAGTTTAACAACTAGCGGAGCAAGTGCTATAACACTTTCAAATGGTGTTGTGTTAGGAACAAATGCACTTACACTTGCTCCAATAAGTACAGCTTCATTATCACTTTCCGGAACAATTTCTGGAACTGGCACAGCCAGTTCAACCATTCTTACGCATAGTGGCCCGGGCACAACAAGCCTTGCAACAGGAAATACATTTACAGGAAAAACACTTATTTCTGGTGGTTTTATATCAACTAGCGGAGAAAGCGCTTTTGGAGCAAATCCAGGAGCTTTTACTGCAGACCAATTAACATTTAATGGAGGTGGTGTTTTTGCATCAGGAAATATCAATTTCAGTAGCAACAGAGGTTTAACATTAGGTGCTGGAGGAGGAATATTTAATTCTAATGGAAATGTCATTACGCTGACAAATGTTGTAACAGGTTCTGGTGCTATAACAAAAATAGGAACAGGAAGATTAGAATTAGCAGGGAATAACACATTTACAGGTGGTGTTAACATAAATGCAGGTACAGTGCAATTAGATATTGCATCGGGTTTAAATACTACAACTCCAAATGCAATAACTTTTGGAGCATCAAGCACTGGTATTTTGCAGATAAATGGATTTGATGCTACAATATCTGGTTTAAACTCAAACGCTACAGTTGGTTCTCCAATTGTTGAAAATGATGGAGGCGGGAATAGAATTTTAACAATTAATACTTCTAGCGCTAATGTATTTGGTGGTGTAATGCAAAATGGTACTGCTGGAACGTTTGGTTTTACTAAATTAGGATCTGGTTCTCTTAGTTTAAGCGGAAATAATACACATTCTGGTGTTTCTACTTTATCTGCTGGAACATTAAACATAAACAGTACAACTGCACTAGGAACTGGAACATTTATTATTGCTGGAGGAATCATTGATAACACAAGTGCCGCAGCAATTACGAATTCTAATAATAATGTTCAAAATTGGAATGGCAATTTTACTTACACGGGCACACAAAACTTAAATTTGGGAACAGGAAATGCTGTGATGAATGCAGCCCGCACCGTTACTACAACTGCAGGCAATTTAACAATTGGCGGAATTGTTTCAGGAGCATTTAGCTTAACTAAAGCTGGCGCTGGAACTTTAACTTTATCAAACCTAAGCAATACATACAGTGCAAATACAACTGTTGCTGGAACTACAATTAATACTGGTTTTATAGCGACAAGCGGAGAAGCAGCATTTGGAGCTAATCCTGCTTCTTTTAATGCAAGTTATGTTACTTTAAATGGTGGTGGAATTCAAACAACAGGAACATCAAGTATTGCTTTTGCAAGTAGCAACAGAGGAATCACTATTGGAGCCTTAGGAGGAACATTTGATACGCCTAGTTCATTGAGCTCAATTACATTAACCAATGTGGCAACAGGTGCTGGTTTGTTAACTAAATCAGGTTTGGGGACTTTGGTTATGAATGGTGCACATACGTTAACTGGTGGAACTACTATAACAAATGGAACAATGACCGTAAATAACGGGTCATCCATGGGCACTGGAGCTTTAACAATGTCGCAATCAGCAGGAAGCAATACAGCTTTGAATTTGAACAATACTGCTCAAACAATAAGTAGTTTACAAAGTAATTTTGCTGATGTAACAGGAACAAGAAATCAAATTATAACTTTAGGAACTGGTCATTCTCTTACAATTAACCAATCCTCTAACACCACATATGGAACAGGAGCAGTTTCAACACTAACTAGTATAATTGCAGGAACTGGAAATTTAATTAAATCTGGAAGCGGATCATTAACTTTAACAGGTGCTAATACTTATACCGGAACAACTTCTATAAATTCAGGTACTTTATTCGTAAATGGCAGCACCGCATCTGGCAGTGCTGTTTCTGTTTCAGGCGGAGCAATCTTGGCTGGAAGTGGAATTGCTGGAGGTACTGTTTCTTTAACAGGAGTTATTTCTCCAGGTGCTACTTTAAATTCAATAGCAACATTAACAACAGGAGCTTTAACTTTCAACAACGGCGCAAATTTCAAATTTGAAACAAATAATGTATTAGGAACTGCCGGAACAAATTGGGATTTAATTAGCGCAGCTTCTATCAACTTTGCTGCATCTTCTAATATAACTATTGATTTAACAGGAGCTCCAATCGGATTCAATCAAACAACTTCAAACACTTGGACTATTGCTATGGTAAGTGGAGCTATCACAAATTTTACGAATGCAACTTTTACTGTAAGTTTAGCTAACTTTACACCAAGCACAGTAACGGGAACGTTTTCGGTTCAAGTTTCAGGAAACAATCTGAACTTAGTTTATACAGCCCCTACTAATACTATTTTTACAACAAACGCTGCATTTGGTCCATTCTGTAATACCGGCTCCAATGCTGCAACTATTAACTTTACTTACACACCAACAGCAGCTTTTACAAGCGGCACAGCAGTATTTACAGCCGTACTTTCTAATAATTTAGGATCATTTGCTTCAGGAACTACTAATATAGGTACTGTTACATCAAATGCCAGTGGAACACAAAGCATATCAGCAACAATACCTGCTTTGCAAGCTGCAGGAACACTATATAGAATAAGAGTAGTAAGTATTACACCAACTGCAACAGGAACAGATAATGGAAATAATATTACCATAAACGATCCTCCAACTACTTCAAATGCGGGAGCAACTCAAACACTTTGTAATGCTACTTCCGCAACACTAGCTGGAAATAATCCAACAGTTGGCACTGGTAATTGGACACTTGTAAGTGGAAGCGGAACAATCACATCACCAGGAACTAATAATTCAGGAATTACAGGTTTAGGCTTGGTAGGAAACGGCAGCGATAATGTTTTCAAATGGACGATAACTAATGGCGCTTGTTCATCTAATTCAGATGTTATAATTCATGTAGATGCTCCAGCAACAGTTTCAAATCCCGGAACAACACAAATACTTTGTAATGCAGCCACAACAGCAACTTTAGCAGGAAACTCTCCCACTGTAGGCACTGGAAACTGGTCGTTATTTGGAGGCACGGGAACAATCACTACGCCTAGCGCAAACAATTCAGGCCTAACTGGATTAGCCGTTGGGAATAACGTATTTAGATGGACGATTACAAATGGTGCATGTAGTTCGAATAACAATGTTACGATTACTGTAAATCCTGTAAACACCTTTTCTCCTGCAACTCCTGCTTTGTGTGTTAATGGAAGTACTGCTATTACTACAGGATTATCGGGAACATTCAGTTCGATTTTGCCGGCTGGTGTAACAATTCCTGGAACAAATTTAACCTCATGGACAATAAATGGAAATGGTGCTACAGCGGGAGTAGGTTCAGCAACATTTACAACTACATCTGGAGCTTGCACCAACACTTTAAACTTTACTTTAAATGATGTTCCGGGAGTTACAATTGCAAATGGAGCAGGAACATTCTGCACTAACACAACAATTACTGCTAGTGGAGGTATCGGAGGAACAATTTATTATCAAGGGACAACTTCTAACGGAACAAGCACAGCATCCCCATCTTCTTCCGAATTAATCAGCAGTTCTGGAACCTATTATTTCAGAGCAAGGAATGCTAATGGATGTTGGGGAACACAAGGAAGTGTAAATGTGACTATTAATACCGCTATTAATATTGGAACTAACCCTACTAATGCTTCGGTTACTTCGCCAAATACAGCTAACTTTTCTGTTTCGAGTATTACTGGAACAGTTTCTAGTTATCAATGGCAAGTTTCTACTGATGCAGGAAGTTCTTGGAATAATGTGATTACAGGAACTGGAGGTACAACAGCTTCATATACAACAGCTGCAACTAATGCAGGAATGAACGGTTACCAATATCGTTGTGTGTTAAATGGTCCTTGTAGCAATGTAACTTCTACAGTTGCAACATTAAGTATTATTTGGGAAGATTTTGAAACTGGCTCGAAAGGTGGATATGCAGCAGCAAATGTTACATGCACAGCAGGAAGTTGGAATATGAGCGATGCTCTAATAGGTACAACTGCTAATGATAGAAAAAATGGATCTCAGTCTGTAAGAGTTCAAAATTCTGGAATTGTTTCAATGAATTTCGACTTAACTTCTGGTGTAGGAAACGTTAATATTCTGCATGCAATTTATGGTGGCGACGGGAATAGTACTTGGCGCCTTGAAGCATCTACAAATGGCGGTACAAATTGGACTGCATTTGTTAGTTCCACAGTCACAACATCTTCTACAACATTAACAAATCAATCATTTACATTAAATTTGCCAGGAAATGTTCGTTTTAGAATTGTAAAACTTTCTGGTGGTGGAAATAGAATTAGTTTCGACGACATCTCAATAACATCTTTTGCGGGTTGCACGCCTCCAACGAATCCAGCAACTTCATTTACATCTTCATCTATTACAGTTAATACAGCCACAGCAGGTTGGACAAGAGGTAATGGCAACAATGTTTTAGTTGTGGTAAGAGCCGGTGGTGCTGTAAATGCTGACCCAGTAAGTGGAACATCTTATACAGCTAATGCTGCTTTTGGAAGTGGTTCACAAATAGGCACTGGTAATTACGTTGTGTATAATGGAAGTGGAACAAGTGTAAACTTAACAGCACTAAATGCTGGCATTACATACCATTTTGCAGTTTATGAGTATTTTACAACGGGAACTTGTTATAATCTAACAGAATTAACTGGAAATTTCACCACAACAGCTCCAACCATTACTTTAAGTTCTCCAAATCCAGCTGTTGCTGCAGCAAGCATTATTCAGGGAACAACTAACAACGCTATTTATCGTTTTGATATAGCGGCTGTTGGAAATGCAACATTAAGCGGAGTAACCATTAATACTTCAGGAACCTATGCAGCAGGTAACATTTCTAACTTTAAATGTTGGTATTCTGCAGATGCTTCATTTAATGCTGGAACGGATGTTTTATTATCTACAAAAACAGCAAGTTTAGGAGTAGGAGCCCATATTTTTCCATCATTTACAAGTCAAGTAATAAGCAATGCTACAACTGGATATTTCTTCATCACTACTGATTTGCCTTGTTTGTCAACAGTTGGAAACACTGTAATTGTAAATGCAATAACCACTGCTGATATAACTTTTCTAAGTGGAACTAAAACAGGAACAGCAAGTGCAGGAGGAGTACAAACAATTGCCATTTCAACACCAAACAATGTAACAGCTCAATCAACTTCTAATTGCATAAACGGTGGTACTACAGTAAATTGGACATTACCAACTGGTTGTTATGATGCCACAACTGGAATTTTTGTATTTGCAAAAGCAGGCTCATTTACAGCGGCCACTCCAACAGGAAATGGTGTTTCATATACTGCAAATCCAATTTTTGGAAATGGGACAAGTTTCGATGGAGGATTTTGCGTATATAAAGGAGCTGGTAGTACCGTAAGTGTTACTGGTTTAACAAATGGAACTAACTACACTTATAAGATATTTACCAGAAATGGAACATCTTGGACAAGCGGTGTTATTACGAATTGTACTCCATTAATTTCTATATGCACCGCTGCTTCAACTGATATATTTAATGAATTTATACAAGGTGTGATATTTAACACTATTTCTAACACTTCTTTAGCAACCACTTATACAGATTTCACTTCAACCCCAACAACAGTTGAAAAGGGCGTGACTTATCCTTTAACTGTTTACAACGGTGATTATTTTTCTACGGATGTTGTTAAAGTTTGGGCCGACTGGAATGGAAATGGAGACTTTACTGATGCTGGAGAGAATATTATAACAACAACTTCCGGTGATCCTGCTCCATATTTTTTAAATGTTTCAATACCTGTAACTGCTATCACAGGTTCAGTGAGAATGCGCATTCGATTATATGACAGTGCAGTAGGTGTGCAAAATACAACTCCTTGTGGAACCCATGAATATGGAGAAGTTGAGGATTATTTATTGAATGTAGTTGTTCCTTGTATCCCTACTCATAGCATTACTTCATTTTCGCCTATTAACGGACCTGTAGGAACACACGTAACAATTAATGGGACAGGTTTTTCGGCTACTTCTACAGTAAATTTCAATGAAATAGCTTCAACAAGTGTTCAATTTATTGATGCAACAAAACTAATTGCAACAATACCTTCAGGATTTACAATAGGTACAGTAAAAGTAATTGAATCAGGATGTTATGCAAATTCGGCAAGTAATTTTACTTTAACCTCCGCATCTGGTTCTTGCGTTTCAAGTGCGAGCTTCTCCAATTTAATAATTTCTGAGGTGTATGATTCTCAAGATAATAATGTGGCTTATGTAGAATTGTATAATCCAACCAGCTCGCCAATTAATCTAGCAACTGGCAACTACACTTTAAAAATTGACAATAACACGGCTG